>JAZSFF010000022.1:0-10089 GCA_045532055.1 Clostridia bacterium | reverse complement strand
CTGCAATTCCTTGCCTCCTGAAATCAGGACTCACCCCTACATTCATTATATCTGCACTCTGGCACATATTCCAAAGTCCCGCATAGCCTACTGCCATACCGTCATGCTCTGCAACTACATAAAATGCAATCTTGTTCTCCAGTTCCTTTTGGAAAGTTACTTCTGCAAATCCTGAGTTAAAGCACTGCTCTTCAATTTTTACCAAGTCATCAATATGCTGACTTGTCATGGGTACATAATTTATCATAAATCTATCTTCTCAATCAAACTCTTTAGTTCATCTGCACATTTTTCATAAATCTCCTGGCTTCCGCCATAAGGGTCAGCCACATCGCCATATTCTCCGGCAAGTTCTTTCAGTGTGCATACCTTTTCATCATCGGGCAAAACCCATTTATGCTCGGTTGTCATTGTAATAACGCTGTCTGCACAATCAAACATGCTCATGGTTGTCTGCCGGGGATTATGGCTTGAAATATCAATTCCCCAGCGTCTTACCGCATCAATAGCCTTTTGTTCTGCCCCCGTCGCCGATGTTACACAAAGTCCCGCAGATGCCGCAACACCATTCTTGCCCAAGATATTGAATATTCCCTCTGCCATGGGACTTCTGCAGGTATTCCCTGTGCAAACAAACAAAACTGACTTTGCCGTCTTTGCATCAATCAATCTTTTTGCCGCCGCTTTGTATAAGCGGTTCTTAACTGCTCGCCACAGTCCCTCATCGGGGATTTCTGGTGCATACGCCTCTCTGACACCCAAAGAATCACATTCACGCAGGCAGTCAAACAGTCTTTGTGCCGCATCCTGAGGGTTATCCTTGCTGCCCAATGACAAAAACTCAACTCCATCCGGCAGCATATACCTCATTTCATCAAATGCCAGTACTGCAATTTTTCCAAACGCACATCGCTTGTTCAAAAACTCTGATATGCTGTTCATATCACCTTTCAGGATATACACCTGAGCCTTTGGTGAATAATGTTTATACTTCATGCCAGGAGCTTTGGGAATTCCATCTTCCTTTATCTCGCTGCTGATTCTGACCTCGCCCAGAACTTCTCGGAGTTCTTCCACCGAAACGCCGCCGGGTCTTAGAACCGTAGGCACTTCACTTGTCATGTCAATAACCGTGGATTCAACACCCACGCCACAATCTCCGCCTTTTATAATTCCCGCAACTCTGCCGTTCATATCCTCAAAAACATGATTGAATGTTGTTGGACTGGGTTTTCCTGAAATGTTGGCACTGGGTGCCGCAACAGGAACCCCGCACTCTGCAATAAACTCTCTTGCAATTTTGTTTTCAGGGATACGTATTCCAACAGTTTTAAGTCCTGCCGAAACTGTTTCAGGGATGCAAGGCTTTTTCTTTAAAATAATGGTAAGTGGCCCCGGCCAGAACTTTTCCGCAAGGGCTTTTGCCCCGTCGGGAATCTCTTCCACCAGATTTTCTATTTCATTAAATGATGAAACATGGACAATCAACGGGTTGTCAGATGGTCTGCCCTTTGCCTCAAAAATCTTGGCTACCGCATCCTCACAAAGGGCATTTGCCCCAAGTCCATATACTGTTTCGGTAGGGAAAACCACAGTCTCCCCTTTTTTTATCAATTCCGCTGCAACCTTTAAATCTCCGGTTGAGCTTCCAAAAACTCTTGTTTCCATAGAAACATTACGCCTCGCCCTGTAATTTTAATTTCTCACTCTGGTCGGTTGTGATGAGTGCATCAATGATTTCATCAATGTCACCATTCATAATTGCCTCAATCTTGTATAATGTAAGACCAATACGATGGTCAGAAACACGACCCTGTGGGAAGTTGTATGTTCTTATTCTTTCACTTCTGTCGCCTGTTCCAACCTGGCTCTTGCGGTCCGCTGCTATTGCATCCTGCTGTTTCTGGAGTTCTGCCTCATAAAGTCTTGAACGAAGGACTTTCATGGCTTTGTCCTTGTTCTTGTGCTGTGAACGTTCGTCCTGACACTCAACAATAACCCCTGTGGGTATATGAGTTATACGGATTGCAGATTCTGTCTTGTTGACGTGCTGGCCACCTGCACCGCTGGCACGATAGGTATCAATCTGCAGGTCTGCGGGGTTGATTTCAAAGTCAACCTCTTCCGCCTCAGGAAGCACCGCAACAGTAACAGTCGAAGTATGAATTCTGCCCTGAGACTCGGTTTCAGGAACACGCTGTACACGGTGAACACCACTCTCGTACTTCAGTCTGCTGTATGCACCCTGACCCTCAATCATAAAGGATACTTCCTTAATACCGCCGATACCAATTTCGCTGAGGTTCATAACCTCGGTCTTCCAACGCTTTGATTCGGCATACATAGAATACATTCTGTAAAGGTCTGCCGCAAAAAGTGCCGCCTCGTCGCCGCCTGCACCGCCGCGGATTTCCACAATAACGTTCTTGTCATCGTTGGGGTCCTTGGGAAGAAGCAGGATTTTAAGCTCGCCCTCTATTCTTTCGATATTCTCTTTTGCATCTGAAATTTCACCCTGAAGAATTTCCTTGAACTCTTTGTCAGTTTCCGGATCATCCATCATTTCTTTGGCATCTTGAATTGTGTTCATATTTGCCTTGTATTCCTTATACTTCTCCACAATAGGAGCCATGTCGGAATGCTCCTTGCAGAGTTTACGCCAGTTGTCCATGTCTGCCATAACTTCCGGGTCGCTTATTTTTGCAGCAAGTTCCTCATGCTGTTTTTCTATAAATGATAATTTGTCAAACATAATATATCCTCTCTATTTCTCCAGTTCTCCGCGTGATAATGCGGTAAGATATGCATCAATAAACCCGTCAAGGTCACCGTCCATAACCGCTCCTGTATTTCCTGTTTCAAAGTTTGTTCTGTGGTCCTTTACCATGCTGTAGGGGTGGAACACATAGGAACGTATCTGGCTGCCCCAGCCAATCTCCATCTGAACACCTTTAAGGTCCTCAATCTTTTCTTTCTGCTCACGTTCTGCAATCTCAACCAGCTTTGACTTAAGCATCTTCATTGCTGTTTCACGGTTTTTGTGCTGTGAACGCTCGTTCTGACAGGTGACAATTACTCCTGTGGGTATGTGTGTTATACGAATTGCAGATTCTGTCTTGTTGACGTGCTGTCCGCCCGCACCGCTGGCACGATATGTGTCGACTTTCAGGTCATCGGGATTTATATTTATTTCAATATCGTCATCAATCTCAGGCATAACATCAAGTGATGCAAACGAGGTATGCCTTCTGCCAGACGAATCAAATGGCGAGATACGCACCAGTCTGTGCACTCCTTTTTCGCACTTGGCATAGCCGTAAGCATTCACACCCTCAATCTGGAATGTGACACTTTTGATACCCGCTTCTTCACCATCAAGAAAATCAAGAGTTTGTGTCTTGAATCCACGGCGTTCTGCCCATCTGGTATACATGCGATAAAGCATCTCGCACCAATCCTGAGCCTCTGTTCCGCCAGCACCTGCATGGAGAGTCAATATGGCATTACATCCGTCATACTTGCCTGAAAGCAAGGTTTCAAGTTTCATAGAATTAAGGTTTTCTGTAAGTTCTTTGAAACCGGACTTCACCTCGTCAAGAACACTGATATCCTCTTCTTCAATGGCAAGTGCCACCAAAGTGGTCATATCATCCCATGCTGAATATAAAGCATCATAACGCTCAATTTTACTTTTTAGTCCTTTAATTCTTTGCAAAATCTTGCCTGCCGCATCCATATCGGAATAAAAATCAGGCTCCATGGTTTTGGCATCAAGCTGAGAAATTTCCTCCATAGTTTTTTCTATGTTAAAGTGAATCCCTCAAATCTGTAATATCTTTCTTCATTCCGTCAAGTTCAATTTTGTATTCATCGAATTCTATCACATTATCACATCCTTTAAAGATATTTTAATCAACTATTTCTCGTCTTTTCCAAGACAGCAATGCTTATATTTTTTGCCGCTGCCACATGGACAGGGGTCATTTCTTCCAACCTTTTCGCCTTTGACAACAGGTTTCTTTTCAACCGTTCCGTCACCGCCCAGATTCTCTGCCATAGGCTTTGCAACCTGCTTGCGTTCTAAGTTTGACTGGAGCACAACATGAAAGAGGTTTTTCACAGTTTCCTCTTTGATTATGGCAATCATTTCTTCAAACATATCCATTGCCTCAAACTTGTATTCAACAACTGGGTCACGCTGTGCATAAGCACGGAGGTTTATGCCCTGACGAAGCTGTTCCATGCTGTCAATATGCTCCATCCATTTGGCATCAACCACCTGAAGAAGAATTATACGTTCAACCTCACGCATCTTGTCGCCAAACATTTTTTCTTTGTCGGCATATTTTGCAAGAACCTTTTCCATCATCAAATCAACAAAGGATTCCACTGTCATGCGGTCAATATCATATGGGTCAAACTCCAGTTCACCCTCACCAAACTCACCAAACACTGTCACAAGCTGTTCACGGATAGTATCCCAGTTCCAGTCCTCTGCGTGGGGAGTGCCTACAGTGTTGCGTGAAACAATATCCTCAAGTACGCTTGCCATCATCTTTTCAACAGTTACCTTTACATCAACGCCGTCAAGGACTTCGTTACGCTGCTTGTAGATAATTTCCCTCTGCTGATTGTTCACATCGTCATAGTTGAGAACGTGTTTTCTGATGTCAAAGTTTCTGCCCTCAACCCTTGCCTGTGCGGTTTCTATGGAGTTTGAAACAAGCTTGCTTTCAATGGCCTCACTTTCGTCAAAGCCAACCATCTCCATGATTCTGTTGATTTTGTCTGCAGCAAAGAGTCGCATCAAGTCGTCTTCCAGAGAAAGGAAAAATCTTGACTTGCCTGCATCACCCTGACGTCCTGCACGGCCGCGAAGCTGATTGTCAATTCTTCTGCTTTCATGCCGCTCGGTACCCATTATATAAAGTCCGCCAGCCTCCAGAACTTCCTTTTGTTCAGGTTCAATTTCTACTTTGTATTTTTCATTAAGTTCTTTGAATGTCTCTCTTGCGTTCAGAATATCCTCATCATCTGTCTCCGCAAAGCCCGTTGCCTGGACAATGAGTTCAGGGGTAAATCCCATATTTGCCATTTCGCGTTTTGCAAGGAATTCTGCATTACCGCCAAGAACAATATCCGTTCCACGGCCTGCCATGTTGGTTGCAATGGTAACAGCTCCCTTTTTGCCTGCCTGGGCAACAATTTCCGCCTCTTTCTCGTGCATCTTTGCATTGAGCACGTTATGCTTTATTCCTCTTTTCTTAAGGAGGGCACTTAATTTTTCGGATTTTTCAATAGAAACTGTACCGATGAGAACCGGCTGTCCCTTTGCATTTGCCTTTACAACCTCATCAATTACCGCATTAAACTTTGCATTTTCACTCTTGTAAATAAGGTCGGGGAAATCCTCACGGAGCATTGGCTTGTTTGTGGGAATAACCACCACATCCAGATTGTAAATCTCACGGAATTCCATTTCTTCGGTGAGGGCTGTACCTGTCATACCGGACAACTTGTCATAAAGACGGAAATAGTTCTGGAATGTGATTGTAGCAAGAGTTTTGCTCTCGTTTTCAACCTTTACCCCTTCCTTTGCCTCTATTGCCTGATGCAGTCCGTCGCTGTAACGTCTGCCGAACATAAGTCTGCCCGTGAATTCATCAACAATTATAACCTGACCGTCTTTAACCACATAGTCCTTATCCCTTTTCATCACACCCTGAGCTTTGATTGCCTGGTTTATATGGTGAGATATTGTCATATTTTCAGGGTCGGTTAGGTTTTCAATTCCAAAAGCCGCCTCTGCTTTCTTTACCCCCTCTGGTGTAAGGATTGCAGTCTTTGCCTTTTCATCAATTATAAAGTCAACATCGTTATAAACTTCTTCCGCCTCTGCTTTGCTGTCTGTTTCAACAACTGCACGGCTCCGCAATGTTCTTGCAAAGTGATTTGCCTGTTCATAAAGAACTGTTGATTTGTCACCAACTCCTGAAATAATCAGAGGGGTTCTTGCCTCGTCAACCAGAATACTGTCAACCTCGTCCACAATAGCATAACTGTGACCCCTTTGAACACGACGCTCTTTGTAGATAACCATATTGTCACGGAGATAGTCAAATCCCATCTCGTTGTTGGTTCCGTATGTTATGTCTGCAAGATATGCATTTCGTCTTGCCTCATTGTCTTTTTCATGGATAACCAATCCCACAGAAAGCCCAAGAAAATTATAAAGCTTGCCCATCCATTCGCTGTCACGCTTTGCAAGATAGTCATTCACAGTTACAATGTGCACACCCTTGCCCGAAAGTGCATTGAGGTATGCAGGCAGGGTTGCAACCAGGGTTTTACCCTCACCTGTCTTCATTTCAGAAATTCTGCCCTGATGAAGAACTATACCGCCGATAATCTGAACACGGAAGTGTTTCATCCCTAAGACACGCCATGCTGCTTCTCTGCAGACAGCAAATGCCTCGGGCAAGATATCGTCAAGAGTTTCGCCGTTTTGAAGGCGTTCTTTAAATTTGTCTGTCATGGCTCGAAGTTCTTTATCAGACATAGCCTGCATGGTAGGTTCAAGCTCCATTACTTTATCTGCAATAGGGTATATTCTTTTTAATTCTCTGTCGCTGTAGGTCCCAACAAATTTTTCTATGATACCTTTTATACTCATATCTATCCTCCGAAATTATACTTGATAATTCCGTCGCTAAATCAACTGATTTGGCGACAAAATAGCACACCTTGGCTATTTTATCAATATTTGATTATTATAACACACTTTTGCTGATTACACAAGGGTTCTTTGCAAATCTTAGGCAATATTTTGGAATATATTTCATTTTTAGGTCTATAATACTAACAAGAAACGAAAAACAGAGAAAGGAGCACCAAAATGATATCAAATTTACCCATAAATTTTACCACTACCCTAACCCGTATTATCAACAGTAAAAAAGCCGACAAGGCGTATGAAATGCAGATAAATCAACTTAAATCCAATATTGACAACGCAAAACATGAACTTCATCTGGCAATGGAAAACTTCAATAATGTTACCGAGCCAAAACTGATTGATTTTTATATTTACAAAATACAGTCCGAGCAGACCCGATATGAGCAACTGCTCAACGAATATAAAGACTTCGAAAATTCAGAACTCAAAGATTGCATAGATTAGATACACAAAAACACCGGGGACAGCCCCGGTATTTTGTTTTTAAAAAATTTTTTAAAAAACTCTTGCAATTTGCTGTAATGTATGATAGAATATGTAATCGTTGGCAACGGAATTTGTTTTTTGTTGCATATGCGCCAGTAGCTCAGCTGGATAGAGTGACTGGCTACGAACCAGTAGGTCAGGGGTTCGAGTCCCTTCTGGCGCACCAATCACCTTGATGTCTTTGACATCAAGGTGATTTTTTTGCATATACTCTTTTTTGTTACCATATTGTAAATATTTTTTTGTTTACATCATTATCATTTTTTGATATACTTAAATTCGACAATTATTTCAGGGAAGTGTATGAATTATGAATATAAACAAACTCTTAAAATCAATAACATCAGTGTTGACCGCGGCAACACTTACTTTTTGCCCTTTATATACCTTTGCGTCTGTACTGGGAACTTCAAAAATAAATGGATATACCACACAAATCGGCGAGGGAACTTACTTTACACATAACCTTTTTTACAGCGACCAAAGCGGTGTAGGTCAACAAAGCGAAAACTACATCACCTATACCCCAAACAGCACTGTCATTCCCTCCATCACTTACGGTACTGCACTCTATGGTGGCAACACCCTTTCAAACGAAACATCCAGGCTGGAAAGTCAGGGAATTGATATTCTTGGCGGTACCAATGCAGACTACTTTTCACTCCAGACTCTTGTACCTATGAGCAATGCCATTGCTGACGGGAAAATTCTGACTAAAGATGCATCCGGACAGGACGGCATAGGAATATTGGAGGACGGCAGTGCCTTCGTTTCATATTTCTACCTCAACTCCGTTCTTGTAAAAGAGGACGGCTCAGAAGTTAATATCTACAACATAAACAAATACCGTCAACCATACTCTGTTTACATGATGACTGACGAATTTTCGGACACAACTCAAAATACCACAAAGGGTTTTGACGTGATTTTGGGTTCAGTTGAGGGTGAAATGAAATTAGGGACTTCTCTCACCGCAGTTGTTGAATCTGTAACCGAAAACTCTTCTGCAATACCAATCCCAAATGGCAAAATTGTACTTACCGTTGATTCGAAGGCCCCCGAAGAATTTCTTAATCCCATATCCAATCTGCAGGTTGGCGAAAAGGTAACCATTCACTTCAGCGTCACCGGTGACCAGCGTTGGGCACAGGCAAAAGTAGGTATGGGTTCTGTAGGCGGCAGACTTTTGATAAATGGCGAAGTTAACCCCAATCTTTCAACAGGGGCGGCGCCCAGAACCGCCATAGGAATCAAGGATGATGGTTCAATCATTCTTTACACCATTGACGGCAGACAATCTGGACACAGCTATGGTGTTCAGCTTAAAACTTTGGCAAACCGAATGAAAGAACTTGGTTGTGTTGAGGCAATAAACCTTGACGGCGGTGGTTCAACTGCCATAACCGCCCAGATGCCCGGCTACGAAAATTCAACTTTGATGAACAAACCCTCCGACGGAAAAGAACGTAAACTCTCCACATTCTTCTTCTTTACAAATACTGCAAAAAAGACAGGAGATGCTGCACATCTTCATATATATCCCCAAAACAACGCCATTCTCACCGGAGCAACCCTTCAACTTAATTTAAAATCAACAGATTCAGGTTTTTATCCCACATCTGTTCCCAGAGACGTTGTTTTTAGCATCCAGAATGGCAAGCAAAGTACAATTTCATCAAGTGGGTTGTTTACCGCAAAGGACAGCGGAACTGTTACTGTATATGCACAATCCGGCGATATAAAGACTTCAATTCCTATTGTATGTCTCAAAACCCCAACCGATATAGCGGTAAAAGACAAAACCAAGGGCACCCGTATTACGTCATTAAACCTTAATCCGGGTGACAAAATCATTCTGACAGCAGAGGCCTACGGCGGATATAACAAGCTGATTTCAACAGATGACAACTTTGTCTGGTCGGCAGATTCCAACATCGGAACTATTGACAAAAATCATGTTTTTACTGCATCTGACAAATACGGAGAAAAGGGAAGTATAACCGTTGGCGCAGGTGACAAAACCGTTTCTATTCCCGTAACATTGACCCCTGCATCTGCCTCCGACCCCAATTCATACCCAATCATAGACATGGCATTTGATGACGGTACTTTGACTGGAAAAATCTCGTGCAAATACAACATCGCTACATTGAGTGATGGCATAGCAGTCCGCGGAGACGGAAAAGAATATGGTTTCAAATATAACACCGAAACAGGAGCTTTTTCCGCAGACCTTGACAAAAATACCAAAAAGATAACCGTTTATGCAACCAACACCTTTGGATATACTACCTTCCGGACAATTTCCGTAAATGACGATATGAAATCAGAAAATCCCTTTGTCGACACAAAGGGACATTGGGCGGAGGATATTTTGAGTTATATGTATTCACAAAAGGTTATAAGCGGTGAATTTGTGGACGGCATCTTGAAATTCAACCCCCAAAAGCCCATGACACGCTCAGAATTTGCTGTCATGATTGTGAACTATCTGGGTCTTGATAGCAAAGATTTTTCACATGTGGACTTGCCCTATACCGATGTTGACCAGATTCCTTTCTGGGCACTTGACAGTTTCAAGGCACTTTATGAGCTGGGAATTGTGAAGGGCAGGTATGTGACAGACACCGAAAGTTGTGCCGACCCCCTCTCCTCTATCAGCCGTTGCGAAGCAGCAACCATAGTGACCAGAACCTTGCCTGACGGAATATTCAAAGCCGCAATTGTTGCACCTGATAAATCCGACGTTCCATCGTGGGCAGAAGACGGCATCAAAACTCTTATTTCCATAGGGGCAATGAAAGGTTACGAAGACGGCACACTTTTGCCGGCAAAACCGCTAACCAAAGCAGAAGCTGCAAAAATTT
>JAZSFF010000011.1:0-17223 GCA_045532055.1 Clostridia bacterium | reverse complement strand
GGACGCAGAGGTTATATCTCTGGCACATATGTTCCTTTCTGAACTTAACCTCAAGGGAATAAAGCTTAACATAAACAGCATAGGCTGTCCTGTTTGTAAAAAGGAATACAATCAGAAGCTCAGGGCATACTTTGAGGAATATAAAGACCAGCTTTGTCCCACATGCCTTGAAAGGCTGGAGAAAAACCCAATGCGAATCATAGATTGCAAATCTGAAATTTGCAGCAAAATTGCAGAAAAGGCACCAAAAATGGTGGACTATCTCTGCGAAGAGTGTCATACACATTTTGAAGATACTAAAGAACGCCTTGACAACATGGGCATTGAATATACAGTCAACCCCGATATTGTAAGAGGTCTTGACTATTATACCAAGACGGTGTTTGAATTTGTTTCAGATTGTCTGGGTGCACAGTCCACAGTTTGCGGTGGAGGTCGTTACAGCGGACTGGTTGAGGAACTGGGTGGCAAACCCGCCGATGGCATTGGCTTTGCTGCAGGACTTGAAAGACTTATTCTTGTACTTAAAGCACAGCAAGGGGATGCAGCAGAGATTGAGAGTGCTCCACAGCTTTTTGTTGCAACCATGGGTGATGCTGCTGAAAGATTGGCACAAAAGCTGATTTTTGACTTAAGATGTGCAGGCGTTCATGCAGAGCAGGACTTGTGCGGCAGAAGTCTTAAGGCACAGATGAAGTATGCTGACAAGCTTTCATCGCAGCACAGCGTTGTAATCGGTGATGATGAGATTGCCAATAATAAGGCAATACTTAAAGATATGAGTACAGGTGAAACAAAAAAGGTTTCCCTGACAGCAGAGGATATCTGCAAAAATATAAAAGGGGAGGCAAAGTAAATGGATACAATGAAAGGTTTAAAGAGAACCAATTATTGCGGAGAAACAGAGGGCGTAGGCAAAACTGTTGTGGTTGGCGGCTATGTCCAGAAAATCCGTGATATGGGAACTTTGATTTTTATAGATTTAAGGGACAGAACAGGCATTGTGCAGCTTGCCTTTGATGAAACCACCGACAAGGCAGTTTTTGAAAAAGCAGCATCATGCCACAGTGAATATGTTCTTATGGCAAAAGGCGTGGTAAGAGAAAGAGAAAGCAAGAATGATGCCATCAAGACAGGCGGCATCGAAATTTTTGTTGATGACCTGAGAATTCTGGCAAAGGCACAGACAACACCCTTTGAAATCACAGACAAGACAAACGTAAATGAAGAACTTCGTCTTAAATACCGTTATCTTGATTTGAGACGCGGACCGCTTCAGGACAATATTATCACAAGAAGCAAGATTGCAAAGAGCGCAAGAGACTATTTTGAAGAAAATGGTTTCATCGAAATCGAGACACCGATGATGATAAAGTCGACCCCCGAGGGTGCGCGTGACTATATCATCCCGTCACGTATCCACAACGGCAAGTTCTATGCACTTCCCCAGTCACCTCAGATTTATAAGCAGTTGCTTATGATTTCAGGTTTTGACAGATATATTCAGCTTGCAAGATGTTTCCGTGACGAGGATTTGAGAGCAGACAGACAGCCTGAATTCACCCAAATTGACCTTGAGATGTCATTTGTTGATGTTGAGGATATTTTGGAAATGGGCGAGGGCTTTGTGAAAAGACTCTTTAAGGATGTTCTTGGCGTGGACATTCCCACACCTCTTCCAAGAATTACCTACAAGGATGCTATGGAGCGTTATGGTTCCGACAAGCCTGATACCCGTTTTGGTATGGAAATATGCGACCTTACAGACTTGGTGAAAAGTTGTGGGTTTGGGGTATTTACATCAGCTATTGAAAATGGTGGTTCGGTACGTGCTATCTGTGCAAAAAACGCAGCAGGCACTCTGACCCGAAAAGAGATTGACAAACTTACAGAATATGTTCGTGGCATAGGGGCAAAGGGTCTCGCCTATATCAGATGGGTGGAGGATGTGCCAAACTGCTCATTTGCAAAGTTCATGACAGAGGACGAGCTTAATGCAATCATAGAAAAGTGCGGAGCGGAAAAAGGTGACGTTGTATTTATCGTTGCGGACAAAAACAGCACTACACTTTCAACACTTGGCGCACTGCGTCTCAAGGTTGCAAAACAGCTTGATATAATAAAGGATGGTTTCAACTTCCTTTGGGTAACACAGTTCCCATTCTTTGAATATGACGAGGATTCAAAAACTTACGTTGCAATGCATCATCCATTCACAATGCCGGAAGATGATTGTATTCAATATCTTGAAAGCAATCCCGAAAAGGTTACAGCAAAGGCATACGATTTGGTGCTTAACGGCACAGAACTTTCAAGCGGCTCAATCCGTATAAATGATTATGAACTTCAGCAAAAGATGTTTAAGGCGTTGGGACTTACAGAAGAAGAAATTGCAGCAAAATTCGGATTTTTGGTTGAGGCATACAAATACGGTGCTGCTCCCCACGGCGGCATGGGTATAGGACTTGACAGAATTGCGATGATTATGTGCGGTGCGGACAGCCTGCGTGATGTTGTTGCTTTCCCCAAGGTGCAGAACGCATCAGAACTTATGTCCAACTCCCCCGATGTGGTTGATGAGGCACAGCTTAAGGAATTGGGCATAAAAATAGACATCAAGGACGAGAAATAACTTTTTAAAGCAGAAAAGTGCCAAAAAAGTCAGGAGGCGATGTCATGAAAAAACAAACAGTAGTAATGATAGTGGTTTTGGCTTTGCTGCTGCTTGTTGCAGGTTGCTTTGGAATATATTATGTTGGCTATATGAATAACAAAAAAACAGAAAATACAGAACTTTTCAGTTGTATGCCGTCTGAGATAGTTGAATACAGCGTCAATGATGGTGAAAACGCATATAGGTTGGTTAAGGAAGACAATGTGTGGTCTGTTGCGGATAATAGTGTTGCAGTACTGGACCAGAAAAAGGTTCAGGATGTGGTAAACAGTGCATCAAGGATAGTTTCTTTGGGTGTTTTGAAAAAAAGAGACCTCAAGGGCTTTGAAGTGACGAATGTACAAAGTCTTGGACTCAAACTCAAAGATGGTACAGAAATCGGATTTAAGTTTGTGGGTGTCAATGATGGGATATGTGCGGTCAGGATGAATGACAGCGAGGAGATATATTCGGTTCGTAAATCTGTCTGGGACATTCTTATTACCAAACTTGACAGTTTTAGAGTTGCACTGGTGTTTGAAGAACTGAAGAGTATTGATGAAAAAATCAGTTATTACAGTTTTACTGATTATGACAAAACAAAAACTGTCGTTAGAACCAAAACTGCCGCAGAGATATCCGCCAGCAAGTCAAACAGATACATGATGGAATCCCCTTATGAAAAGCAGGTAGATGATGAAAAGTTTGAACAACAGATTGCGGTGAAAATTTCGCAGATTGTGGCTGCGCAGTACGTGGATGACTTCCCCGAGAATCTTGAAGATTATGGACTTGACAAAGAATCAAGAGCGGTACTTCATTTCCGTTGGGGCGATAAAGAGGAGACACTCTATCTGGGTACAGATATTGGTGGCAAAGTTCATGCCATAAAAAATGGTCAGGATGGGGTCTTTGTTATAAATTCTTCACAACTTGAATTTTTGCAGACCGAACCATTTTACATTCTGGAACCAGGAATACTGAAATCAGATATGGAACATATATACAAGGTTACAGTCAGAACAAAGGATACAAATTTTGCTATAACAAGTTCAGGACGCAACGGGAACAATGGTCAATTTTTTGTGAACGGCAAGGTGGCAAGCAAAGTGGCGTTTGAATCCGTGCTTGAAAAACTAAGGGATGTGGAGATTTTCAGTGAATTGATGACCACACCGCAAAACACCAAGGATATAGTGATTGATGTATATTTTGACAATCAGACAGGAATGCAAACTATAAGTCTTGCTGCCGTTGGTGACAAGGAGTATGGGGCATTCATAAACGGAAAGGCAGAGTTTGCTGTTAAATGCGAAGCGGTGGATGCCTTGCTTGAAGAACTTAAAGAATTAAGTAAAAATCCAATGAAAATAGATGAGAAAGGTTAAGGAATTGAAAATGAACAATGTTTTTGATGTATTGAAAGAACGTGGGCTGATTGCCCAGATGACACATGAGGAAGAAATCAAAAAGCTCCTCGCAGAAGAAAAGATAACCTTTTATATAGGCTTTGACCCCACGGCAGACAGCTTGCACATAGGTCACTTTATGCAGCTTGTTGTTATGAAACATATGCAGAATGCAGGCCACAGACCAATCATTCTTCTGGGCGGAGGTACCACAATGGTTGGCGATCCCACAGGCAAGACCGATATGCGTCCCATGATAACAAAGGAAACTATCCAGTACAATGCGGACAGATTCAAAGAACAGATGTCAAAGTTCATTGACTTTTCGGACGGAAAAGCTATAATGGTGAATAACGCTGACTGGCTTCTTGATCTTAACTATGTTGACTTCCTCCGTGAGGTGGGTGTTCATTTTTCGGTCAACAGAATGCTTTCTGCAGAATGCTTTAAAACCAGAATGGAAAGAGGTCTTTCTTTCCTTGAATTCAACTATATGCTTATGCAGAGCTATGACTTTTACAAGCTGAATCGTGATTATGGCTGTATAATGGAATTCGGCGGTGATGACCAGTGGTCAAATATCATCGGCGGTATAGAACTTATCCGTCGCAAAGAGTCAAAGGACGCATATGGCATGACTTTCACACTTCTTACAACCTCCGAGGGCAAGAAGATGGGCAAGACCGAAAAGGGTGCTTTGTGGCTTGACCCTGAGAAGGTTACACCATATGAATTCTATCAGTACTGGAGAAATGTTGATGACAAGGATGTTATCAGACTTCTCAAACTGGTTACATTTGTGCCCATGGAGGAAATTGCAGAGTATGAAAAGCTGGAGGGTCAAGAACTTAACGCAGTTAAATCACGACTTGCTTATGAAGTGACAAAGATGGTTCACGGTGAAGAAGAAGCAAACAAGGCTGACCAGGCAGCAAAGGCGGTATTCGGTGCAGGTGCTGACGACTCCAACATGCCTACATATGATATGGCGGCAGAGGATGCGGAAAATGGTATAAACATACTTGATTTGCTGGTTAAAAGCGGACTTGCTCCCTCAAAAGGTGAGGCACGCAGACTGGTTCAGCAGGGTGGTGTCAGCATTGACGGCAACAAAATCGGCGATGTAATGTACATTGTTGACAAGTCAATATTTAATGACGGAAAGATTGTTCTTAAAAAGGGCAAGAAAGTATTTTTAAAAATTGTTTTGTAATTGATTATGCATCGGATTGATGTGTTTTACTCAAGAAGGGAGCTGTTTAAAAATGGCTGAAGAATTGTCAAAGGTATACGACCCCAAGGCGGTTGAGGATCGTATATACAAAAATTGGGTTGAAAAGGGTTATTTCCACACAAAGGTGGACAAAGACAAAGAACCCTTTACCATAGTAATTCCGCCTCCAAATGTTACAGGTCAGCTTCATATGGGTCATGCCCTTGATGAAACTTTCCAGGATATCATTATAAGAACAAAGAGAATGCAGGGATATGCAGCTTTGTGGGTGCCTGGTACAGACCATGCGGGTATTGCAACACAGATTAAGGTTGAGGAAAACCTCCGCAAGGAAAAGGGACTCACACGTCATGACCTTGGCAGAGAAGAATTCTTGAAACTTGTGTGGGACTGGAAAGAGAAGTTTGGCAACCGTATAATCAACCAGATTAAAAAACTGGGTTGTTCATGCGACTGGGAACGTGAAAGATTTACCATGGATGAGGGCTGTTCAAAGGCTGTTCGCGAGGTTTTTGTTAACCTTTACAATAAGGGACTTATTTACCGTGGCAACCGTATAATCAACTGGTGTCCATGCTGTATGACAGCACTCTCTGACGCCGAGGTTGAATATGCAGAGCAGGCAGGCAACTTCTGGCACATCAAATATCCGGTTAAGGACAGCGAACAGTATGTTGTAATCGCAACTACCCGCCCTGAGACCCTTCTTGGTGATACAGCAGTTGCAGTAAATCCTGAGGACGAAAGATATAAGGACTTGGTTGGCAAAACTCTTGTGCTGCCACTTGTGGGTAGAGAAATTCCTGTTATTGCTGACGAATATGTTGATAAAGAATTCGGTACAGGTTGTGTAAAAATCACACCTGCTCATGACCCCAATGACTTTGAAGTTGGTCAGAGACATAACCTTGAACAGATTAAAGTACTTAATGATGATGCAACAATCAATGCATATGGCGGCAAGTATCAGGGCATGGACAGATACGAAGCAAGGAAGGCAATTATTGAAGACCTTGATGCCCTTGGACTCCTTGTGAAGATTGAAGAACACAACCATAATGTGGGTCAGTGTTACCGTTGCGGAACAACTGTTGAACCTCTTACATCAAACCAGTGGTTTGTTAAGATGGAACCTTTGGCAAAACGTGCCATCGAAGTTGTTCAAGATGGAGATGTAGCATTCATTCCCGACAGATTCTCAAAGACATATATGAACTGGATGGAAAATGTCCATGACTGGTGTATCTCGCGTCAGCTTTGGTGGGGACACAGAATCCCTGCATTCTACTGCAGTGATTGTGGAGAGATGACTGTTTCCAAAACAGATATTGATACATGCCCCAAATGTGGAGGCAAGGTGAAACAGGAGGACGACGTTCTGGATACATGGTTCAGTTCTGCCCTTTGGCCTTTCTCGACACTTGGTTGGCCCGACAAGACAGAAGACCTTGATTATTTCTATCCCACATCAGTTTTGGTTACAGGATATGATATTATCTTCTTCTGGGTTGCACGTATGATTTTCTCAGGTCTTGAGCATATGAACAAAGAACCATTCAAGCATGTATACATCCATGGCCTTGTTCGTGACAGTCAAGGCAGGAAGATGTCCAAGTCTTTGGGCAATGGTATCGACCCATTGGAGATTGTTGACAAATATGGTGCGGATGCACTTCGTTTCACACTTGCAACGGGCAACTCACCTGGCAATGACATGAGATTTTATATCGAAAGAGTTGAGGCAAGCCGCAACTTTGCAAACAAAATCTGGAATGCATCACGTTTTGTAATGATGAATCTCTCAATAGACAAAAATGAGCTTCCTAAACTGGATAAACTTCATATTGAAGACAAATGGATTCTTCATAAGTATAATGAACTTGTTCGTGAAGTTACGGAAAACCTTGACAAGTACGAGCTTGGTATTGCGGTGCAAAAGCTGTATGACTTCATCTGGGATGAGTTCTGTGACTGGTATATTGAACTTGTAAAACCCAGATTCAGTGAGACAGGCGACAGCAACGAAACAGCACAAAAGGTTCTTACTTATGTGCTTTCCAACACGCTCAAACTCCTCCATCCATTTATGCCGTTTATAACAGAAGAAATCTGGCAGGCACTTCCCCATGACGGTGAAAGCATAATGGTTTCAGAATGGCCTAAGTTCTGTCAGGATCTTGTAAATGCGGATGCTGAACAGGAAATGACAGTTATAATGGACGCAATCAAGGGTGTGAGAAATGTTAAGAATGAAATGAATGTTCCGCCATCAAAGAAGGTTAAACTCTTTGTTGTGACAGAATATGAGGAACTTTTCAAGCAAGCTACTGCATTCCTTGAAAAACTGGCAAGTGCGTCAGAGGTTGATATAAGAAATGACAAATCAGGAATTCCTGAAAATGCAGTATCTGTTGTAAATGCTAAGGCGGAAATTCTTTTACCTCTTGATGAACTTGTGGACAAAGAAAAAGAGCTTGAACGCCTAAACAAAGAAAAAGAAAAACTCCTTGGCGAAATCAAGCGTGTTGAGGGCAAGCTTTCAAACAAAGGCTTTACCGATAAGGCGCCTGCAGCAGTTGTAGAAGAGGAACGTCAAAAGGGCGAAAAGTATAAAGCAATGCTTGAAAAAGTTCTTGAAAGCATTGAAAAAATGAAGTAAAAATCAGAACTTTTGTGAAAAATTGCAAAATACAGTCGACAAATATTGTCGGCTGTATTTTTTTGTGCCTTTTTGTAATACGATTCAGCAAAAAGAAAAAGGAAAAATATGTAAAAACATTGAAGAGTAAAAATGGAAAAGAATGATTAAAGTTTTTTCAAATAGGAGGAAAAGAAGTGGACACAAATTTGGAAGTCATAGGAACAACATTGGTGGTGAAAATCGAGGGTGAAATAGACCATCATACAGCTCCCGAACTGAGAGAACAGATGGACAGGGAGATAGAGTCAAAAAATATAATAAATCTTGTGCTGGATTTTGACAGGGTGACATTTATGGACAGTTCAGGCATAGGTGTGATTGCGGGCAGATATAAGCAAATTCAGGCACGGGGAGGCAAGGTTATGGTTATCCGTGTAAAGCCTCAGGTTGACAAAATACTTGAAATTTCAGGATTAAAGAAAATACTGGAATGCAGTCATTAAACTTAAAAAATTACCAAGGAGGAGTGAGTTTTTAAAATGGAAAATTATATGAAACTTGAGGTGCCTGCAAAAAGCTGCAATGAATCTTTTGTGCGTGCAACCGTTGCGGCGTTTTCGGTGCAGCTTGATTTAAGTGTGGAGGATATGGCTGACATAAAGACTGCAGTATCTGAGGCGGTTACCAATTCTATTGTACATGGATATGCAAACATGAAAGGAACTGTCAAAGTTGTTTGCAAAATAATAGATGGAATGATTGAAATAGAGGTCACAGATTTTGGGGTTGGGATTGAAAATATAGGACAAGCCATGCAACCTCTTTATACATCACAGCCTGACGGTGAGCGTAGCGGAATGGGCTTTACGGTTATGCAGACGTTTATGGATGAATTATCTGTCAAATCACAACCAGGGGAAGGAACTGTTGTAACCATGAAAAAACGCATAAGGGGTTGACGGCAGGTGCAGGCAAAAAACTATAATGAAAACATAGAAATTCTGATTCAAAGGGCAAAAAACGGGGACGTCTGTGCCCAGAATGAGATAGTGGAAGAAAATATGGGACTGGTACATAGTGTGGTCAGGAGATTTGTTGGTCGGGGACATGAAACCGAGGATCTTTTTCAAATAGGATGTATTGGACTTATTAAGGCTATCCAAAAGTTTGATATGGAATTTAATGTAAAATTTTCCACATATGCCGTGCCCATGATAATAGGGGAGATAAAGCGATTTATAAGAGACGACGGAATTATAAAGGTTAGCAGAAGCCTGAAAGAACTTGCAATGAAAGCCATGAGTGTGCAGGAAATAATGCGGAAGGAGGGAAAAAACGAACCATCGGTAAAGGAACTGGCGAAAAAATTAGGAGTAACCCCTGAAGAACTTGCCATGGCTCTGGATGCAGGGGTGAAGCCTGAATCTCTGTATGCCCCATTGGGTGACGATGGAAAGGATGGCAAGACCTTGATTGACAAGCTGGAAAGCAAGACGGATCATGAAAGTGAGATAGTGGACAAAATTTTGATTCGTGAACTTCTTAAGGATTTTGATGAACGTGAAAGAAAAATAATTATACTAAGATACTTTAAGCAGAAGACCCAAAATCAAATCGCAGAACTTTTGGGCATATCCCAAGTTCAGGTTTCTCGTATCGAAAAAAAAGTTTTGATTGCAATGCGTGAAAAAATATCTACAGAGACCGGATGATGATATGGGCAAATCAAAGGATTTCTGTGAACCTGCGGAAGATAGTAAATTTGTGGTTTTTAGGTCACCAGCACTTGACGTTTTGCCAGTAGTGTGTTAATATTAGAGTGTTTTAACATGGCGTACTTTGAGGTGCTGTATGAGATATAAGAGTTACGTTGCCACGTATGCAGGCAATCCAGAAAAATTAAATAGAGAGAATTACTATTTGAACGGTGTCTTTGGAGATGACCTTGATGCTGAGAGAACTTTTGCGGAAAATAAGGAGTTTGGCCGCAGAAATCTCTATGGCTTGATAAGCGGAACAAAGAGTGGTGATTTAGGGGCTGAACTTGCATATATGATTGCAGGACTTATGCATGAGTATTTTGGCGAGGATTTTGATGCGGAACACGGTAGCTTTTTTGAGTTTGCCAATTCTGCAATCAACAGCCGCATCTTTGAAGCACAGGATGACACTGTTGATATGGATGTATCTGCTTTATATATTAGAGATAACGTGGCTAAAGTCTTTAATATGGGAGATGCACCAGTGTTTTTGATACAAAAGGATGGCATACGTAAATTAACGGGCGATATTCCCGAAAAAATTGAAATTCCCAAAGTGTACTTTGCCGAAAATGGTGAGATAGTAACAGAAGTAATTGTGAAAAAGACGGTGTCACGATTGGGCGTTTTTGATGAAAATTGTGAAACAGTCCCTCATGTATCGGAATCTATAAAGCTGAACAAGAAAAGTTATTTTGTAATTTGCAGCAAGGCATTGAGCGATGTCTTGGGAGAAGATAAAATTTCAGAAATTATTTTAGATAAAAATGTGTCAGATAAGGACAAGGCAATGTTTATGGTTGATATTGCAACAAAGGAAAGTCCCCAAGGGGACTTTGCTGTTGAGGTTATTGTTGCAACTCCAGGACTGTCAATAGGTTACAAAGATTCGGTGAGCCTGATTCGTTGGGTTAGCGTTGCTTTAATTTGCGGAACATTGTGGTTGACTGGACCGGCTATTGAAAAAGGTATATCAGCAGTTGTTGACAGAACCAAAACGTTTATAGGAAACTATTTGCCAGAGAAAGATACCGAAGTGAATGGACCCAGATGGGTGCCGTGGCAAAAAGAGGAACCTGAAGAAGAACCGGAAAACACCGGAACAGATGAGTTGTCAGAACACACTAGCACAGAACAACAAGGGACAATACCAAAACCTTCAGGCACAAGTACAACAAAAAAACCTCAGAGACCTCAGTCAACGGATAATACCCAGCAAACTCAGGAGGAACTGCCTGTGACTCAGACACCTCAAATACCGGAGGAGAAAGAAAGCTCGGTTGAACTTCCTATAGATTTTAATTAGTCTTCAAGAGCACGCATGGATTGCGTGCTCTTTTGGTTTGTTGACACGGTTGTTAAATTATGATAAAATAAAATTATGAATAAACAAGGGAAAAACGGAGAAATTATCATGAGCTACAAATACTTTGAAAATCGGGATTGTGAGTTTTATCCATGCCATAAGGTGGGTAATATGAACTGCCTTTTTTGTTTTTGCCCTTTGTATAATATGGAATGTGATGGAAACTATGATATGGTTTTGGGTAAAGATGGACAGGCAATAAAAGACTGTAGCAATTGTATCCTGCCACATATGGAAACAGGATATGATTATGTAATGAAGCGCCTTAAAAATCGGTAAACTAACAAAAATCACAGAAAGGGTTTGTGGTTATGATTGATATAGAAAAGCAAATTGTTGATTTGAGAAAAACATTGGAAGAACATAATTACAACTATTATGTTTTGGATAATCCAACTATTACGGATTATGAATACGATATGCTCCTTCACAAGCTCATAAAGCTGGAAGAAGAAAACCCTCAGTTTGCCGATGAAAATTCTCCTACCAAACGTGTAGGCGGTGTACCGCTTAAGGAATTTGAACAGGTACAGCATACAGTACCAATGCAGAGTCTGGGGGATGTTTTTTCAAAAGAAGAACTCTTTGACTTTGACAAAAGAGTGTCTCGGGGTCTGGATGGACAAAGGTACGAATATGTAGTGGAAATGAAAATAGATGGTCTTTCGGTTTCATTGGAATATGAAAACGGAAGATTTGTCAAAGGTTCTACCCGTGGCGATGGTCTTGTTGGTGAGGATATTACTGAAAATCTTAAAACCATAAAATCCATACCCCTTAATTTGCCCGAAAAAGTTGAAAAGCTTGAGGTAAGAGGCGAAGTCTATATGCCAAGAGCAAGTTTTGAAAAGGTAAACAAAGAAAAGGAAGAAGCCGGTGAACCTTTGTTTGCAAACCCCAGAAACGCAGCCGCAGGGTCACTTAGACAGCTTGACAGCAAAATTACCGCAAAACGTAATCTTGATATCTTTATTTTTAATATTCAGCAGACCTCAAATACTGATTTAAAGACTCATGCTGAGGGGCTTGAGTGGCTGAAAACTTTAGGGTTTAAGGTAAGTCCAAGACGATTGGTTTTTGAGAATATTGAAAAAGCATATGAAGAAATCCAAAACATAGGCAAATCCCGTGGGGATATTCCATTTGACATAGATGGTGCAGTTGTAAAGGTGGACAGCCTTGAACAAAGAGAACTTTTGGGGACAACAACCAAAGTGCCAAAGTGGGCGATAGCATATAAGTTCCCGGCAGAACAGCAGGAAACCACGGTTGAGGATATTATCGTTCAGGTGGGAAGAACCGGGGCAATTACCCCCAATGCGGTATTGACACCGGTAAAGGTTGCAGGCTCTACAGTAAGCCGTGCAACCCTTCACAACGAGGATTTTATCCGTGAAAAAGGACTGATGATTGGTGACCGTGTTTTGATTCAAAAAGCAGGGGATATCATCCCTGAGGTGGCGGAAGTGCTGAAAGAAAAGCGTACCGGCAAAGAACGTGAATTTAAAATGCCAACTCATTGCCCGGCCTGTGGTGAGAAACTGTTCCGTGAGGAGGGGGAGGCGGCACTTCGTTGCGTCAGTACAAACTGCCCTGCACAGAGAATACGCAGTATAATACACTTTGCATCACGTGGGGCTATGGACATAGAGGGTCTTGGCGATGCGGTTGTGGAGCAACTGGTGGATGCTGGTCTTATAGAGAACACAGCCGACCTCTTTTATCTTGAATTTATGGATGTTGTGGGGTTGGAGCGTTTTGCAGATAAATCGGCACAGAATCTTATTGATGCCATTGCAAAGGCAAAGGATAGACCTCTTGATAAATTGATTTGCGGTCTGGGTATCAGACTTATAGGCAGCAAGGCGGCAAAAAACATAGCTGCACATTTTGGTGATATGGACAGTATCATGGCAGCCACAGTTGAAGAGGTTTCGCAAATTTCTGACGTAGGTGACAAAATGGCAGAAAGCCTTGTTCATTATTTCAGCGAGCCTGAAACAAAGGAACTTATTGAGCGGATGAAAAATGCCGGAGTTAATATGATTGCAGAGGAAACAGCCAAAGGAGGCACTTTGGAGGGTAAAACCTTTGTTCTTACAGGAACGCTGCCTACGCTCAAGCGTTCTGAGACACAAAAACTGATTGAAGATAACGGCGGAAAGGTTTCCGGCTCGGTCTCTAAAAAAACCGATTTCGTTGTAGCGGGAGAGGAAGCGGGCAGCAAACTGGACAAAGCCCAAGCCCTTGGAGTTGCGGTTATAACAGAAGAGGAACTTTTGAATATGATATAAAATAAACGGAACGGTTCGACCCGTTCCGTTTAAATTTTTATAAGAAAATTATAAATATCTATTGACAAATGTCTCCTACAAGTGTAAGATGTAGTTAGACTTACAATTGTAGGAGAGTTTTTAAAATGTGATGGAGGTGATATTGGTGAGGGATACAAGGGATATCAGTACGGCTGAACTTGAAATTATGGAGGTGCTGTGGCGGTCGGACAAGCCTCTTAACATTCAAGCGGTCTGTGATGGTATTGCGGATGGAAAATGGAAGTATAACACTGTTGGTACAATGCTTCTTCGATTAGCCGAAAAAGGCGTTATAGCATCTCAAAAGGTGAATAGGGTAATTTTTTATTCACCGGTTCTTATGCGTGAAGAATATAAAAAACAACAGACCTCAAAACTGATTTCACGGCTGTATGGTGGTTCCGCCCGTGAACTTGCTGCATCGCTTGTCGGTAATGGTGATGTAACCAAAGAGGATATTGATGAGTTGCGTAAACTGTTTAAGCTATAGTGAATGTGGGTATCTGTTTTTACATTACTTAACGAAAGGAGGAAAAGTTATGCTTACTGAAGTTTTTGTATCTGTTCTGATAATGTCAGGTGTAGGCAGTGCACTTTTTTTTCTTTTACTTATTCTAAAACCGTTGACCGAAAGAGTTTTCGGGGTAAGATGGCAATTTTATATATGGCTTTCGGTTTTGATTGTACTGATTTTTCCTTTAAGAATCAAAACGGAATTCAGATTGCCACAAGTGGTTTCGGAAACTATTAACACTGTGTCGGCAAAATCTGCGGGTGAAATTTCTGTATTTGAGGATTACAGCGGAGTATATATGTCACAAGCTGTGCATACGGAGGGGTTTAATAACTTTTGGATTATTGCAGTGGCGTGGATTGTGGTTGCAGCGATTTTGTTGATTAAAACCGTGGTATCAAATATTGCGTTAAAAACGGCTTTGAAAAAAAATTCCGTTTGCTGCGGATATCTTGATAGGGCAGAAATTCGCCGTAGTGATAATGTGGCAACACCAATTCTCTTTGGTGGGTTAAAGACTGTGCTTTATATTCCCCAAGAGGTATATGGCACTGATAAAATGCAATACATAACAGCCCACGAGGTTGTTCATATACGCCGTAATGATATCAGCATAAAGTGGTTTGCAGCGTTGATAAAATGTATTCACTGGTTTAATCCGTTGGTATATTATCTTATAAAACAGATAAATTATTCCTGCGAAATCTCATGTGATGCTTTTGCTGCAAGGAATATGCCTGAAGAACAAAAAAACGAGTATATGCAGACCATTCTGGAAATTTCCCAAAATGAAATTAATTTTAAAAGGTCTCTTTCGGCGGGGTTGTCTTCTGACGGAAGATGCTTGAAAAGACGGCTTTTGGCAATAAGAAAAAGTGATAAAATCAGACCTGCTGTTCATGCTGTTGGTATAGCTATGTCAATGATGATTACCTTTTGTTCGGTTTATACCTGCGGAATAATAAGGGGCAGTGCACAGGATAGGCAACCTGTCAAATATGTTCTTGTTGCTCCCAAGGCGGATTTGACTGGGAAAGAAGAGCAAACTGATCTTTCTATTGTACCAGAAATTGAGGAAAAAGCTGCACAAAACAACAAACCCACAACTAAAATATTAGATACGGAATTAACTAAAGAACCAAAAACAGAGGTAGTTAAAAGACCTGTTGTTGTGGGTGAGTTCAATTCCGATGGTGGAGATACGCGGATTATTCATGGCATAAAGCCGGATGAAGACGGATGTGTTAGATTGGATATACGCTCAAATACTCAGGAGGTAGTTGATGTGTTTGTCAATGATGGAAAAAGCGGAAAAGAGGTTCATAGCTTTAGTATTCCCATACCACATAATGCATCATATGTAATAGACGGACTTGATGAAGAGAAAATCTATGATATTGTACTCAAGGGCACAATGCGTAATAATTGGAAAATAGAAAGTGAATATACTATATATTGATGAAAGGAAAAGAATATGAAAAAAATTATTTCTTGTATACTTATACTTATTATGTTATTATCTACTGTTGCTTTTGCATCACCAAGTGACAACCAGTTGAAGGATTTAAGAGACTTTAAAATAATGGTGGGCGATGAAAATGGTGAAATGAGACTTGAAGATACAATAACACGAGCTGAGGCTGCAAAAATGATATGTGTTATTCAAGGGATAACTGTCGACAGCTTTGCAGAAAATGTTGAGAGCAGTGCATTTGTGGATGTTCCCGATACACATTGGGCAAAAAACTATATAAATTGTATAAAAGAATTAGGTATTGCTGAGGGCGATGGAAAGGGTAATTTTAACCCAGAAGCAACAATAACAAATGAGGAAATTATTAAATTGTTGATTGGTGCTTTGGGTTATAGTGCGATGGCAGACCAAACGGGTGGATATCCTATGGGATATACCCGTACAGCACAGAAAATTGGGCTTACGGGAGAATTAATGCTTGGGGTGGATGTTCCTGCAATCAGAGGAGATGTTGCTGAAATGTTTGCTATTGCGTTAGATATTCCTTTAATGGTAATGTCATCATGGTCACCTAGTGAGGATGTGTCTTATACAATTTTGGATGGTGAAAACGGAATAGAGCATTTAACCCTTAGGATATGGCATTTTTCAAAATAATACAATAAAAGAAGAATATTAAAAACGGGCGAAATTTTTCGCCCGTTTTATCTTTATTACAGATTTTTAAGTTTTTGTTCAAGACATTCCTTGATGGACTTTGGTGTTGCCTTGCCTTGCAGGCCGCGGTTTGCCTGACCCATAAAGAATCCAAATACGTTTGTTTTTCCGTTTTTGTAGTCCTCAACCAAATCCTGACGTTCTTTAAAGAGATTGTCAATAAAGTCGGAGATTGCGGAAAGGTCTTCCTCAACGATAAAGTTGTTTGATTTGGCGATTTCCATGGGTTCACCGCCCTCTTCAAACATGATGCGTATGATGGTCTTTGCATCGTTGCGGTTAACCGTGTTTTTGTCAGCCATTTCGCATACCTTTGCAAAGTTTGCGGCTGTTATGGGGATTTCCTCGGTGTCGGTATCTTTGACACGTCTCATTATTTCTGTGAGGAAGAGGTTTGCAACGCTCTTATATTCAGGATAGATTGCTACTGTTTCATCATAGAAGTCGGAAATATATTTTTCCAATGTAATAACCCTTGCGTCCTCGTCGGTGAGCTTATATTCATTTATATATTTCTCCACTCTTTCATGGGGGAGCAGAGGGATTTCGCTCTTTGCTTTCTCGATGTCCGAATCAGAGAAAGTAATTGCAAGAATGTCAGGTTCAGGGAAGTAACGATAGTCGTTGGCATTCTCTTTGCTGCGAAGCGAAGAAGTGGTGCCTGTTGCATCATCAAAACGTCTTGTTTCCTGAACGACTTTTCCCCCATCGTCCAGGATTTTGGTCTGTCTTTCGATTTCGCATTCGATTGCCCTCTGGATTGAGCGGAGAGAGTTGAGGTTCTTGATTTCTGCCCTGTCGCCAAGAACACTTGAACCCGCAGGTTTCAGCGAAACATTTACGTCTGCACGGATTGAACCCTCCTGCATTTTTGCATCACAGACATTGAGATACTTGAGATAGAGTGCGATTTTTGAAACGAATTCAGCAGCCTCCTCAGGTGAAGTAATATCAGGCTCTGAAACAATTTCAATCAGGGGTACGCTGCAACGGTTGTAGTCCGCCCAGCTTTGACCATGATAATCGTCATGGACCATCTTGCCCGCATCTTCTTCAAGGTGAATCTGGTGAATTCGTACCTCAGTTCCTGTGGAGAGTTGAACCTTGCCGTTGATACACAAGGGCAGATCAAGCTGAGAA
>JAZSFF010000021.1:0-15913 GCA_045532055.1 Clostridia bacterium | reverse complement strand
GTTTCAATAACATTTCCACAAGCACACTTGATTGTTGTTTCTTTGTAATCCGGATGTATTCCTGCTTTCATCTATCTTTCACCTCTTTCTTTAGAGTGTTGTAGCTTAAATCAGCATTTTACATTATAGCATAGGCTTTTTATAATTGCAAGCTATTTTTTAAAAAAATTAAATTTTTTTGAGTTTTGATTCGATTTTCCTTTTTAAACATAAGAAGTCAAGGTCCTTTTTAAGAAAGATTTTATCCGCCCAAATTCCCTGATATATAAGCATATTAAGTCCGTTGAGAGTTTTGAAACCACGCATTTTTGCTTCCTTTAAAAGCGCGGTTTCTTCGGGGTTGTAAATCAGGTCATACACCAAAGCTCCGTTTTTGAGCGAATCGAAAAATGAAAAATCTTCAAAATTGTTTTCAATACCCGACATTCCAAGAGGGGTTGCATTAACTAGAATATCACAATCAGGCATTGAATCTGTTATATTTTCGGTAGTCAACTCTTTGGCAAGTGCTTCACACTCATCCAATTCATCTGCAATCGCCTGTGCCGACGAAAGGGTACGGTTTAAAATGGTAATCTTTTTTGCACCTTCAATTTCGCATTTTAGTGCAATGGTGGACGCCACACCACCTGCACCAAGGATAACCACATTTTTTCCGCAAATCTCAAAGCCAAGGTCATAGATTGCTTGAACAAATCCCCGTCCGTCGGTGTTATAGCCAAAAAGCTTGCCATCTTTAACCTCAACCGTATTGACCGAATCAAAGAGTAATGCTTCGGTATCGGTGCCATCAAGAAATCCTATAATGTCCTTTTTATGGGGCATTGTTACGTTGAAACCACAAATTCCAAGCTCTTTTGCCTGGGCAAGGTATTCCTCAAGGTGTCCCTTTTCAACCTTGACTTTTCTGTATTCAAATTCAATACCAAGCTCGGACAGCACAGTTTCGTGGATAATGGGTGATTTGCTGTGTTCAATAGGGTCGCCTATTACATCAAGCCTCGTCTTTTGCATTTGAGGCTACCCCCTCTTTAAGGTAGTCAATAGCAAGCAAATATCCCCTGAAACCAAGACCCGTAATTTGACCGATGCAGGCAGGTGCTGTCACAGATTTATGACGGAATTCCTCACGCTTGTGAATGTTGGATATATGAACTTCCACAGCAGGAATGTTCACAGATGCAAGTGCGTCATGGATTGCATAACTGTAGTGGGTGTATGCACCGGGGTTTATAACAATTCCGTCATAATTGCCAAGGGCGTGGTGGATGAAGTCAATAAGTTCACCCTCGCTGTTACTTTGAAGAACAGTAACCTCAATGCCTTTGCTTTCAGCATAGTTCTCAATATATGTTTCCAAATCAGAGTAGGTGGCATTGCCATAAACTTGAGGTTCGCGTATACCCAGCATATTCAGATTTGGACCGTTAAGAACCATAATTTTCATTTTTTATCACCTCATCTATAATTTTGTACACCGATGACATAAGAGTTCCGGTGTTTTTGATTTCTGTATGGCAAAAATCTTTATATTTTGAAAAACGCCTGTTGTAAAGCTCAAAGAGCCGGTTTTTATCTTTTGCAAGAAGGGGTCGTGATGCCGTCCTGATGTTGCGGTGAATATTCTCAAGAGGTCGGTTTATAAATATTACTGTACCGCCCTTTTGCAGAATGTCTTTGTTTTCCTCGCGTTCTACACAACCGCCGCCGGTGGAGATTATGGCATCTTTTTGCTTTACAAGTGAAGAAAGTAGTTTGGTTTCTTCATTGCGAAAGGCTTCTTCACCATGAGCGGAAAAAAAGTCGGATATTGTGGTGCCAAAGTTTTTTTCGAAAACACGGTCGCAGTCCAAAAGTTGCATATTAAGTTTTTTAGCCAGGATTTTTCCTATTGTGGTTTTGCCACAACCGGGCATACCTATAAGTATAATATTTTTCATAAATCTTATTTCTCCGGTGAGTAGTAGTTACCCAACAGTTTCAGGTATGAAGTGCTCTCCACGATTGTATCCATAATCCTTTGGACCTTTTCGTCAAGGAGGTTGCCCTCAAAGTCAACAAAGAACATATACTCAAAGTTTTTGTCGTGACTGGGTCTTGATTCGATTTTTACAAGGTTAAGACCATTGTCAGCAAACTCAGAGAGAATGTGGTTCAGTGAACCGCTCTCGTTGGGAAGAGTGAAGAGAATGCTGATTTTATTGCAGCTTTCGTTGAGAATCCCTCTTTTTGCAATGGCTGCAAAGCGGGTTATATTATTGTCACTGGAACTGATGTTCTCTGCCAGCACTTTAAGGCCATAAATATCAGCGGTACGTTTGTCGGCGATTGCTGCTTTTGAATTATCTCCCCAACCGGCAATAAGCTTTGCGGCAAGAGCTGTGTTGTAGTATGCCTGGAACTCAATCTTGGGATAATTCTTGAAGAAATCCTTGCATTGCAGATATCCTTGTTCGTGAGAGTATACTGTGCGAATATCCCTGATATCCGAGGTATGAAGACCAACAAGACAGTGTTCAATGGGAATATCAACCTCGCCCACGATATAAAAATCACGACTTTCAAGCAAATCATAAACATCTGATATTGAGCCGGTTGATGAGTTTTCAAGTGGCAGAATTCCGTAGTCCGCATCGCCCTTTTCTACAGCATCAAGAACCTCTGCAAAGGTCATTGTATTTACACTGTTGCAGTCGCCTCCAAAGATTTTTATAAGGGCAGTTTCGCTGTTTGCACCTGCGATACCCTGATATGCGACGGTGGGGTTTGGTTTAAGTTGGCTACGATCAAAAATTTTGTCCAGATCAATCATGGTTGCCGCCGGTGACAAAATCTTTTTCTGGGCAGTGCGGCTGATTGACATTATTGAAGAAAAAAAGTCCTGTACTGCCTTTGCTTTGTCGGCATCTGCAAGAGCCATTTTGCTGTCCAGAATTTCCTTTTCACGGGTTTTGTCAAGGACGGGCAGGTTGTTTGCCTGTTTGTACTGGGCAACAGCCGCAGAACAGTCCATTCTTTTTAGGAAAAGGGGGAGAAGTTCTGCATCAATTTCATCTATTTGTTTTCTTAAAAGTTCAAGTTCATTCATAAAAATTTCAACCTTTCTACATAAGTTTACATTCAAGTATGGATAAGGCGGTGGCACACTCCACAACCACTGCGGCACGCTGTACTATGCATGGGTCGTGCCTGCCTTTTATTTCTATCTTGGTATTTTCCATTTTTTGAGTATCCACCGTATCCTGCTGCTTTGCGATGGAGGGGGTGGGTTTTATAGCAACGGAAAAGATAATGGGCATTCCGTTGGTTATGCCGCCGTTTATACCGCCGTTATTATTTGTTTTCGTAAAGATGTTCTTGCCGTCCGTCACAAAGGGGTCGTTTGCCTGACTTCCAAGCAGGTCAGCAAAGTCAAAGCCCTTGCCAAATTCAATACCCTTTACGGCAGGGATTGAAAACATCATGGATGAAATAATGCTTTCAACAGACCCGAAAAAGGGCGAACCAAACCCTGGTTTTATGCCAAGGACCACACATTCCAATATTCCGCCCACCGAGTCTTTTGTATTTGCGGCATTGAGGATTGCTTTTTTCATTTCTTCGCCTGTCAAATCGGATATAACAGGGAAGTCTTTCTCTTGGATAGTCCTTAATAGTTGAGGTGAAAGTTCAGGACAATCCATAAATGAGTCCTCGGATACATTATGTATCTTTTTTATGTGTGAGCCGATTGTTATGCCATCTTGAGTCAGAACTTGCTTTGCAATAGCACCTGCAAAAACCAAAGGAGCGGTAATCCTGCCTGAAAAATGTCCGCCACCGCGAAAGTCATGACTTTCGCCGTATTTTTGAAACCCCGTAAAATCCGCGTGTCCCGGCCTTAACAAAGTTTTGTTGTAGTCGTTTGAACGGGTATTGGTGTTGCGTATAATTCCGCAAATGGGTGTACCGGTGGTTTTCCCCTCAAAGACACCTGAAAGGATTTCAACCTCGTCTGCCTCTTTGCGAGGGGTAGAGAGGTTGTCTTTGCCCGGTGCACGGCGTTGCATCTCGCTGTGTATAAAATCCATATCAAGGCGGATGCCTGATGGTATGCCATCCAATGTGACACCTATGGCATTTCCGTGGGATTCGCCAAAAATACTCACTTTCAATTTGTTACCCCATGTGTTCATTCTACATTACCTCCTAAGGCTTTGTAATCATCAAAAAAGTTGGGATAAGATTTCTTGACAGCATGTTTTGCACCGTCAATTACAACCTCGCCTTCGGTGCGGCAGGTGGCTATTGCTATTGCCATTGCAATTCGGTGGTCGTTCCATGATGAGAGATGCCCTCCACATAAGACCTGTTTGCCCTGTATTTCAAGAAAATCTTCACCCTCGGTTATATCTGCCCCCATTTTTTTGAGTTCCGAACATATTGCAGTCAGGCGGTCGCTTTCCTTTAGCCTGAGTCTGCCTGCGTTTTCTATACGGCTTGTTCCGTTGCAAAAACACATAAGAACCGCAAGAATGGGAACAAGGTCGGGTATTTCGTCGGCATCTACTGTGATGCCGTGCATATTGCCGGTATGTATTGCACGGAGAGGAGAATTGCCGTATCTCTCTATTTTGGCACCTGTTTCTTCAATAATATCAATAATCTTCTTGTCTCCCTGCAGACTGTTTTCATCAAGTCCCTGACAAGAGACGTTGCAACCAATGGCTCCTGCGACAAGAAAAAACGCACCTTGAGAAAAATCACCCTCTACGGTATAATCTTGAGGTTTATATTGCTGATTGCCCTTTATAGTAAATGCGGAATAGTTTTCATTTTCAACTTCTATGCCAAAACTCTTGAGAACCGATATGGTTATATCCACATAACTGCGTGACGAAAGTCTGCCTTGAATTTCAATTCGGCTGTCACCATCAAGCAAAGGTAGTGCAAAAAGCAGACCTGTTATAAATTGTGAACTGATGCTACCATCGATTTTGAATATTCCAGGCCTGAGCCTGCCCTCAACAAAAAGGATGTCTTTTTTGAGATTATAACGGATTCCTTTGTCTGCAAAAATATCAAAGTATGGGGTCAGGGGTCTTTCCATGAGACGTCCGTGGCCTGTGAATTTTGCCTTTGAGTGCAGCGCCAGAACTATAGGGATAAAAAATCTCAAGGTAGAGCCACTTTCGCCGCAGTCCAGTTTAGGCGTTTTTTTGATTGATTTGAAACCGTCTTTAAATGTCACTGAGAAACTTTTTTTGTCAAATTTAAATTTGGCACCCAGAGTTTTCACACACCTAAGGGTTGCCTTTATATCCTGGGACAAACAAAGGTTTGAGACACAGCAGGATTTTCCTGACAAAAAACCTGCAATAACTGCACGATGTGCAAAACTTTTTGATGGCGGGATATTCACTTTGCCGTTTAAGACGGTTGGCGTAATACTTACCATATCCATATCTGGGTTTTCTCCGTTCGTTTTAGAATTGCTTTCCCTATTTTTTCGGGTATAACAAGAGACACAATGTTGCCCTCGCCTTTTTTGTCAACCTTTACAGCGTCAATCAATGACTGTTTGTCAATCATCACATCCTGGGGAAGATTGAAAGCCGACACAAGTTCTCGTATTCTCAAGGCTGTGCCCACAGAGGTGATACCTATGCTTTCGCCGTATTCTGATGCCATAACCATGCCGGCGGCAACAGCCTCTCCGTGGGTATAGTCTGTGAAGTTATATTTTTTTTCAATTGCATGGCCAAATGTATGACCAAAGTTTAAAATCATTCGTCCGCCCAAATCCAGTTCGTCTTCTTCGACTACCATTTTTTTCAGTTGGCATGAGCGGAAGATAACATCATCGATAATACCCATTATGCCTTGGCGTGATGATGCAGACTCTATTTTTTCAAAGAGTTTCCGGTCAAGTATTACACCATATTTGATAACCTCAGCCATTCCGTCAGAAAATGTGCGGTCAGACAGGGTTTCAAGACAGGTTGGATCAATAAGAACAAGTTTTGGTTGATAAAAGGTTCCAACCAGATTTTTGCCTTTTGGAAGATTTACCGCCACCTTGCCTCCCACGCTGCTGTCCACTTGTGCAAGGAGAGTTGTGGGAATCTGGACAAAGGGAATGCCGCGGAGAAGAGTGGATGCACAAAAACCGGTAAGGTCACCAACCACGCCGCCGCCAAGGGCAATGATTAGGTCCGAACGGGTAATACCCGCATCAAGAATTTCATCATACAGAGAACTGAGAAGTTTCAAGGATTTGGAACTTTCGCCGGCAGGAATGGTTGCCTGAAAGGGTTGAAATCCTGCAGAGGACAAAGATTCAAGGAGCTTTTGAGCATAAAGGGGCCCCACATTGCTGTCTGTGACAACAGCGACCTTGCAGGGGTTAATTATTGTTCTAATCAACTCTCCCGCCTGATTCAAAATACCATTTTCAATTTTTATGTCATACTCCCGATTGGTGAGGTTGACTCTCAAAACTTTCATATCTGTCCCAATCCTCCTGAAATTCAGTTGCTTTTATATTATAACAAGTTGAAAAAAATTTCAATCATTTACAGGTTCTTTAGCCTGCATGGTAAGTTTATTTTCTTTTACTGTGGAAAGCAGTCTTATAAGTTCAGCTGTGTTATCGCTTTTAATCGCTGTCTTTATTTTGTTAAGTGATTCAATAAATGTGTCAAGCTCCGGCAGAAGATGTTTTTTGTTTTCCACAAATAATTCGCTCCAAAGCTGAGGGTTTATGTTGGCTATCCTTGTGCAATCCCGGAATGCACCTGCTGTATAAGCCCTGTTCATATTCTGATTATATTCAAGGCACAGTGCAGACGCAGCAACGTGCATAAGGTCGCTGGTGTATGCAATAACGCTGTCATGTTCTTCAGGGTCAGCCACGGTGATTCGCTTTGCACCAATGAATTTTGCCATTTCCTTTACCAAACCTATACCATTGCTGGTGGAGGTATCTGTGGGGGTTATTATGTAACCGCACATGCCAAAGAGTTCCGGAGCAGCACTGTCAAAGCCATCTGTCTCGCGTCCTGCCATGGGGTGTCCGCCGACATATTCGCAACCTAGGGGCAACACTTTGGCGATTTCTTTTGATAATCTTGATTTGACACCGCATACATCGGTGATTACAGCACCCGATTTGAAGTGTTCCCTGTTTTCATCTATGATTTTTACAATCAGGTCAGGATATACACACAGCATAACCAAGTCTGCACCTTTGATAGCACAAGCGGGATCCTGCCATACCTCGTGGACGGCGTTTGCTGCCAATGCTTTGCGGCATGTTTCCGGGTCAATGTCGCATCCTGATATTCTTGCATCTTTGAAACCATGAAGTGCATATGCCATGGAACCGCCTATTATACCCAGACCTATTATTGCTATTTTAAAATCGGATTCCTCCATAATGCAAAACCAATACCTTTCTCTTTTTATCAGCACTCACGTCCAAAGTGAACGCTCATTGCATCAAGTTTGTTCATAAGATTTTCATACTGAACAAGGTCAAGTGACTGCGCACCATCACAGAGAGCATTTCTTGGATCGTTGTGAACTTCCACAATAATACCATCAGCACCAACTGCCATTGCAGCCAAAGACAAAGGTTCAACCATCCAGCTCATACCTGCGGAATGTGACGGATCAACAACAACAGGCAGATGACTCAGCTTTTTGATTGCAGGGATTGCGCTGAGGTCCAATGTGTTTCTTGTATATGTTTCAAAGGTCCTGATTCCTCTTTCACAAAGGATTACATTGGGGTTGCCGCCTGCCATGATGTATTCTGCTGACATGAGCCACTCCTCAATAGTTGCGGAAAGACCTCTTTTGAGGAGAATAGGTTTCTTTATCTTGCCCAGCTCTTTGAGCAAGTCAAAGTTTTGCATGTTTCTGGCACCTACCTGGATGATATCAACGTTTTCGTTGAAGGTTTCAACCAGAGAGGGGCACATTATTTCGGTTACAATGGGGAGACCTGTTTCTTTTCTTGCTTCTTTAAGAAGTTCAAGACCCTCCAGTTCAAGTCCCTGGAAGGAGTAAGGTGAAGTTCTGGGCTTGTATGCACCACCGCGGAGAATGGATGCACCGCTGTTTTTTACACTTTTTGCAACGGTGAGAATCTGCTCCTCTGTTTCAACACTGCAGGGACCTGCCATAACGATGAATTTTTTGCCGTCACCTATTTTTATACCGCATACATCAACCACTGTGTTTGCGGGATGGAACTTGCGACTGGCTTTTTTAAAGGGTTCCTGAACACGCATGATTCTTTCTACATCAGGGTCAAGAAGAAGTCTGTCTGCATCCAGAGAATGTGTGTCACCTATAAGACCCAGAACGATGCTGTCCTTACCTCGACTGATATCGATTTCCAGACCCTTTGCCCTGAAATCATTAATCATTGAATCAAGGTGTTCCTGATTTATAGTTGATTTTGTAACGATTACCATTTTTTATCAAACCTTTCATAAATAAATAAAAAAGAGAGCCCGCAGTACAACGAGCTCTCTGAATAATTTTCAAAGATTACACCTTAAATACTTGGTGAAGATATCAGCCCGTTATACTTTGTGTTTTTTGCAAAGTAAAAATAACCGTAGCTAAAATAAAAGCTAAGGCTGATAAAGTAAAAGAAATATTCAACTGTGCACTTGAATGCGTTTGTCAGTTTCATAATTCACATACCCTTTCGGTCATTTGCAGATATTATAGCACACAAAAGTTAAAAAATCAAGAGTTTTTTTTGAAAAACTAAAATTTGTGGTTTTTGCGGTAGTTTTGCGGGGAGAGCCCGATTTGTTTTTTGAATATTCTGCTGAAGTACAAAGAATTGTCATAACCTACCATTGACGATATTTCTGAAATACTGTCATCTGTATTCTCCAGGAAAAAACGTGCATTGGAAATCCGTATGGACAAAATATACTGCATAGGTGTGGTGCCAATGTATTTTTTAAAGCTTCGTATAAACCAGCAGGGGCTTATGTGGCGGGACCTGGCATAGTCATCGATACTTATCTGAGAAGAAAAGTTTTCGTTAAAATAGTGTATTGCAAGGTCAATCTCCTTTTTTATATTGTTGCTGTAACCATGCCCCTGGGTTATATATCTGTCAGCAAGAAGAAAGATGTTTTGAAGAAGCAGTGCTAAAAGATCTTGAAAGTCGTGTTCCGAGGAGCGGAGTTCATTGATAATTCGGATAAAAAGCCGGTTGAATTCCATGGATGCACCGGTGAAAAATAGGCTTGAATCAAGGTTGTATCTCTTGAGGATGTTTTCAACATCATAGCCTGTAAAGTGAATCCAGAAAACTTCAGGCATATCCTTTGCGTAATAAGTATAATTTTGAAGTTCGCCAGGACGGTAGAGGACAATATGCCCTGCCGAAAGGGCCTTTTCTTCACCGTCAAAGAAAAAGTGTGCCTGACCGGAGGCAATGTACAAAAGTTGATAATCGCTTCTGCCGTTTGGACGATATGTGGGTTGCGGTGAACGGCTTATAAAACGATAGTTCCCGCAGCTTTTAACAACCAACGGACGGCTGAAATCTGCTGTGTCAGCAAGCGAATTGTCCAAATATGCTGCGTTTGTATACAATTTCATATCCTCCTTATATAAAAAAATGCATATGATTTAAATATAACCAGTGTGAAAGCTTTCTAAATTATTATAACTCAACATTTTATATTATGCAATAGTATAGGGATAAAAATAGTATAATTTTGTGCATATTTTGTACTATTATAGATATGGTATGGGCAAATTGCAAGAGATATAATTTATAATAAGAAATAATTTAATTGACCTTTGCGGCAATTAAGGAGGATACAAATTATGCAAAAAGCAGATTTCTTAGATAGGCTGGAAAATGGTGCATTTGACAACGGGTTCAGAAAACTGTACGGTGGGGACAAGGCAGCGTTGGACAGACAGAAGGAAAGGTATAAGGCAGCAGTGGAGAAGTTTGAACAAACGTATCCGGGCAACGATGAAATTTATGTCTTTTCTGCACCGGGAAGAACGGAAATTGGCGGCAACCATACCGACCATCAGCATGGATGTGTCTTGGCGGCGGCGGTAGATGTGGATATTATAGGGGTTGTTGCTTTCCATAATAAAGGTGTTATCAGGGTACTGTCTGAGGGATATAAAGAGATAAGTGTTGAAACAGACAATCTTGGAATCCATCCAGAGGAAGTGGGAAGCGCTGCTATTATAAGAGGTGTGGCTGCCAAATTCAAGGAGTTTGGTATAACGGTTGATGGATTTGACATGTATGCAACATCGGATGTTCTGGGGGGCAGTGGTATTTCGTCCTCAGCAGCGTTTGAGACGCTTGTGGGTACTGTAATTGACAAGTATTACAATAACGGTGGACTTGGTGCAGTTGAAATCGCAAAAATTGGCCAGTTTGCAGAAAATGTGTACTTTGGTAAAAAGAGCGGACTTATGGACCAGATGGTAAGCTCGGTTGGCGGTTTTGTATCCATTGATTTCTGTGACCCACAAAACCCTGTGATTGAAAGCTGTGCTTTTGATTTTGATAAAGCAGGATATGCCCTGTTTATTACAGATACAAAGGGCAGCCATGCGGACCTTACAGATGACTATGTTGCCATAACTACTGAAATGAGACAGGTTGCAAATTATTTTGGCAAGGATGTCCTGAGGGAAGTGGATGAAGAGAAGTTTGTTAATGAGATACATAATATAAGAAAAGAGAGTTCTGACCGTGCGTGTCTACGTGCCATGCATTTCTTCGGTGACAACAGACGTGCAAAGGAAGAATTTGAGTCACTCAAAAAAGGGAACATAGAGAACTTCTTAAAACTTGTGAGAGAATCAGGGGAGTCCTCAGCAAAACTTTTGCAAAACCTCTATTCCAACAAAAAACCCACAGAGCAGGCAATACCTTTGGCACTTGCTGTCAGTCGCAACATTCTTGGCAATGTGGGAGCAGAGAGAGTTCACGGAGGCGGCTTTGCCGGGACAATGCAGAGTTTTGTTCCTCAAAGTATGGCAGAAGAGTACAAAACAGCAATGGACAAACTTTTTGGTGACGGAAGCTGCAGACTGATGAAAATCCGCCCTGCAGGGGGAATTTCATTTATTGAATATTGTGAAAATAATTAAAGAGGATAGGGTGAAAATGGGAATTCAGACATTAATAAAACAACTGATTGATTATGGTATTGACACAGGACTTATTGAGAAAGAAGATAAAGTTTTTGTCAGAAATCGTGTTCTTGAAACACTTAGTATTGAGGAATGGACAGATGAAGACGAGACTTTTGCAAAAGAAGAGTCTATTGAAAAGATACTGAGCGGCATACTGGATTATGCTGCAGAATGTGGCTTGATATCAGGCACAAATGAATCAAGAGATTTGTTTGATACCAAAATCATGTCCAACTTTGTGTCATATCCCAGAGATATCATAAAGAACTTTAAAAACGAGTATGACAAATCTCCTCAACATGCTACTGATACATATTATGACTGGAATAAAAAAGTTAACTATGTAAGGGCAGAGCGTATTGCCAAGGACCGTGTGTGGACATATGATACACAGTATGGAACGTTGGACATCAGCATTAATCTGTCCAAACCGGAGAAAGACCCCAGGGATATTGCGGCAGCGGGGGCAAAGAAAAGTGCATCATACCCCAAGTGCCAGCTTTGTCTGGAAAATACGGGATATGCGGGCAGAATCGGTCATCCTGCGAGACAGAATCTTATCCCCATACCCATGAATATCCAGGGGAATGAATGGTATTTACAGTATTCACCATATGGTTATTACAACGAGCATTGCATAGTATTCAATGGCCAGCATGTACCAATGAAGATAGATGCTAAGGTTTTTGGAAAGCTGTTTGATATAATCGATATGTTGCCTCATTATTTTGTAGGCTCCAATGCGGACCTTCCCATAGTTGGCGGGTCAATACTCAGCCACGAACATTTTCAAGGGGGACGCTATACATTTGCAATGGCGAAAGCACCTGTTGAATACAGCTTTGAAATGAAAAATTTCCCACAGGTCAAAGCGGGAATAGTTAAATGGCCTATGTCGGTTATACGACTTTCGTCTAAAGACCGCAATGTGCTGGAGAAAGCATGTGACGAAATTCTGGTTGCATGGCGAAAGTATACCGATGAGAGTGTTGGGATTTTCAGTGAGACACAGGGCACACCGCACAATACCATCACCCCTATTGCAAGGAAGATAGATGATGTGTTTGAATGTGATCTGGTGCTCAGGAACAACAGAACATCTGAGGACAGACCTTTGGGTATATTTCATCCAAATCCCTCGCTTCACAATATCAAAAAGGAAAACATAGGACTTATTGAGGTTATGGGCCTTGCAATTTTGCCCTCAAGACTTGCCACAGAACTTGATTTGCTGAAAGAGGCTATGCTTAAAGGCGAGGATCTGACCAATGACGAAAAACTTAAAAATCACGCAAAGTGGGCAGAAAAGGTTTTGTCAATGCATCCGGAGTTTTCAGCGGAAACCGCAGAGAACATTCTTAAGGAAGAAGTGGGAGCGGTATTTGAACAGGTTCTGGAGGATGCAGGTGTATTCAAACGGGATGAAAAAGGTATGGATGCCTTTAAAAAATTTTGCTTGCGTTTTTGATTAATATATGAGAAGAGCGGTTGCCAGATTGTGCGGCAACCGCTCTTTCTGTTTTATAAGATTTCCTCTATGTGAAAGCCTTCCTGATGAGGAATGTGGTCAACAAGCATGGTGAACATGGTGAATTCGCCAAAGAAGTCGGATTTTTCTCCAAGCCTTGCAAACTCTCTGCTTTGCATAAGTGAAATTTCAAGTTGTTCAATTTCGTGGGTCGAGATGGTAAGAGATGCCCACATACGCCGACTGTTCCATGCCTTGTCTATCTTGTCAATTTGTTCCACAACCTTGTTCCATTCTTCGTCGTTGGCAAGGGTGGTTGCGTCTTCGCATTTTTTTGTTATATCTTTGGAAAGATTAAACATTATATAAGAGTGTATCCCGATAAATAGGCAGATTACCAACAGCAAAGCCAGAGATATTAAGAATGCTTTCATTTGTTTTTTCCGTCCTTTCTTTTGTCAGTTGGAATCAGCACAACATCCCCTGTTCTGTCGGCAGTCATGCAAAAGACCTCGGATGCCTTTGAGAGTTTGTGGTTTTTCAGTTGTTTTTTCAACCATTCTTCATTGAAGCCCAAACGGGAAAGGTTGTTTTTGTTTATGTGCCCGTTGTCAATAATCACATAACTGATAAAATTTGGGACAGTATTTTTGATTTCCAAATCCGCAGGTGTTGCAGGACTGTATTCAGGCTTTGGAATAACACTTACGTTGCCGTTTGTTTCCATTATTACATAATCAACCTCTGAAAGTGAGGTGGCACCTGTGTTCCTGACGGTTTCCATAAGGTCGTTGAGGTTGAAGCGTTGTTTGCTCATCTCTCGTTGATTGATGGCACCTTTTTCGTAAAAGACGCTGGGCGTTCCAAAAAAGATTTTGCGTATAGTGAAGTTTTTATATGCACCAAAGGAGAGCAGGACCTCAAGTATAAGCAACAACGAAATTGCAATAAGACTGTTTATAATGGGCTGGGAGGTATCTTGAATAGGTAGTGCAGCCACTTCGGATATTACTATGGTCACCACCAGTTCAGATGGCTCAAGCTCGCCTATCTGGCGTTTTCCCAGCATACGGAGAGACAATATCATGAAAAAGTACATTATGATTGTACGAATAAAAGTTATAAGCATTTGGAAACCTCCCATATACTCGTTGATGTTGGAAACAATTTTAGTATTTCCCCAAAATACGGAATGTATGTCCTGTGTAACAAAAAGATGATTTCTACATAAAATGTTTTAGTGAGAAAATAAGTTGCAAGGAGTGTTTAAAGTGGCTGAAAATATGGTAGGAAGTGGAATGGGTTCTATAGTTGTCCAGGTTTATACTGCAGATCAGGCAGTGCCCATTGCGGATGCAAATGTGATTATCACAAGGCCTACCCAGGGGGTTGAGGAACTGGTGAGAATTCTTAAAACAGACCGGGGCGGAAAAACAGAGGTTATAAATGTCCCTGCACCGCCGGCAGAGAATTCACTGACACCTGATGGTGGTGTGAGATACTATAAGTATAATATAAGGGTGGATTATCCGGGATATTATACAATGGAAAATGTAAATGTTCCTATATTTGAGGGGCAGAAGGCTATTCAGCCTATATTCATGATGCCCCTGATGGAGGATGAGGAAAGTGGCAAAGTGGTAACAGTTGTGGAGGAAGAACCCTTTGAAAATGAGTAAGAATGAAAGGTTGGTGGATTGAGTGGTAGGAACTCCGTATATACCCCAGAACATAACCGTACATTTGGGAGCACCCGATTCCAATGCAGAGAATGTAACAGTAAGCTTTGCAGATTACATAAAGAATGTTGCCTCAAGTGAAATTTTTCCCACATGGCCGGAGAGCGCGCTTAGAGCCAATATATATGCTCAGATATCATATGCATTAAATCGTGTCTATACCGAGTGGTACAGGTCCAGAGGATATGATTTTGACATAACCAATTCAACTGCGTATGATCAGTCCTTTGTAAAGGGAAGAGATATTTTCGAGAACGTAAGCCTGATTGTTGATGAAATTTTCAACGATTATATACGCAGGCAGGGAAATCTGGAGCCGCTTTTTGCGGCATTCTGTGACGGGCGTGAGGTGACATGCAACGGACTTTCTCAATGGGGGTCGGTGGACCTTGCCAATCAGGGATTGGGTCCCTATGATATATTGACATATTATTATGGAGATGATATTGAACTTGTGAGAGACGCACCTATACAAAATGTGACAGAGACATATCCTGGGACAGCTTTGAGACTTGGCAGTTCAGGGCAGGAGGTAAGAACCATACAGACACAGCTCAACAGGATTTCAAAGGATTATCCCTTGATTCCCAAGATTTCCAATGTTGATGGTGTGTTTGGCATAGAAACAGAGGATGCAGTAAGAAAGTTTCAGGAGATATTCAATCTCACTGTAGATGGAATAATAGGAAAGGCAACCTGGTACAGAATAAAGTCTATTTTTGTGGCGGTTGCACGGCTTGCAGAACTGAATTCTGAGGGTATAAGGCTTGCCGATGTGCCTAAAAATTTTGTAACTGAAATACGTCCTGGCGACACGGGGAATCCTGTTCGTGTTCTCCAATATTATTTGGCGGTTATTGCTGTATACAACAACAATATTCCCACGTTGACCATTGACGGAATTTTCGGGGACGCTACAGGAAATGCGGTGAGGGCATTTCAAAGGGCAAACGGACTTCCGGAAACGGGCATTGTTGATGAGGCAACATGGAATGCCTTGAACAGCACCTATCTGGGAATACTGCAGAGCTATCCTCCTCAGTTTTTGGCTGAGGACTATTCACCTTATCCGGGAACACCGCTGAGAATAGGAAGTACAGGGGATGCGGTAAGGGTTATTCAGGAGAGACTCTCCTTTATATCTCAGTTTTATGCGAATGTACCGGATGTTGAGGTAACGGGAACATATGATGAGCAGACTCAGATGGCAGTTGATGCCTTCCTTGAAGATATAGGCCTTCCCCCAAAGGGATTTGTAGGGCCGGGGGCATGGCAACTAATTGAGGACACATATTTTGACCTGAAAAACGGTGAACTCAAGACCCCGGGACAGTATCCCGGATATGTGGTAAGGGAGCAATAATGAGAGGAGCGGATGTAAGATGGCTAATACCTTGTATTTTTCACATCGTGACAATAGGGCAAATGTTTATGAATTGCAGACTTATCTCAGGTACATATCAAAATTCATATCCAAAATTCCTTTGGTAAATCCTGATGGGATATACGGACCAAA
>JAZSFF010000027.1:0-25128 GCA_045532055.1 Clostridia bacterium | reverse complement strand
TATTACAAAAACAATTTGAATGAAACATTCAATATCCGTGGAGGTGGCATTGCAATCTACGGAGCGGTAATAGGTGCGGCGATGGTTGTGCTTGCCTATTGCAGAGTTAAAAAACTGAAAATTGGCAAGGTTTTGGATGTTCTTGCGGTGGGACTTCTTATTGGTCAGGCCGTGGGCAGATGGGGTAACTTTGTAAACGGTGAGGCCTTTGGCGAGACTACTACATTGCCATGGGCAATGACTATTGTTCAAAGCGGCAGAACCATAGCGGATATGGCACACCCTACATTCCTTTATGAATCCTTGTGGAATGCTGTCGGTGTGCTGGCGCTTGTTTTGTATAACAGAAAAAAAACCTTTGAGGGCGAAACTTTTTGCGGTTATATGGTATGGTACGGAACAGGCCGCATGTTCATTGAGGGATTACGTACCGACTCTTTGTTTATAGGTCCCGTCCGCGTGTCTCAACTCCTTTCGCTGTGTATTGTGGTGGTAGGTGCTGTACTTATTGCAGCAAAAAGAAAAAACATAAAAAAAGTACTTGACAAACAGTGATTTTTGGGTTACAATAGTTCAGGTGTAAAGCTAAAGTGCTTTACAGCGAAACAAAAAAGGGGGAGAAAAATGGAAAAAAACGTTGAAATTTCTCTTCTTTTGAGTTTTTACAAAAATATGCTGACCGAAAGACAAGCGGATACGGTTGAACTTTATTACAACGAAGACCTATCTCTTGCTGAGGTGGGGGCAGAGCTTGGTATAAGCCGTCAGGGAGTCAGGGATAACCTGAAACGTGCCGAGACTGTGCTTTATGATGTTGAATCAAAGCTGGGTCTGGCAAAAAGATTTCTTGAAATCAAGTCGGGATTAGGCAAAATTGATGATATCATCGCAGAGATTGAAAAATCTTCTGAGGCAAACCTTATACCAAGCAGCATAAAACATCAGATAAATCGCATTCTCACAATAATTGCAAGAATCAACGATATGGAAGATTGATTTATCATACATAATTAGTTTCAGGGAGGGCATGGCTTATGGCATTTGAAAGTCTGGCGGACAAACTGCAAAGCACATTCAAAAAGCTTCGCGGCAAGGGCAAGGTTTCGGCAAGTGATTTGAAAGAAGCTATGCGTGAGGTAAAACTTGCACTTCTTGAGGCTGATGTAAACTTCAAGGTGGTCAAGGAGTTTATAAACAGCGTTTCTGAGCGTGCCTCGGGGGCTGAGGTTATGGAATCCCTTACCCCTGCACAACAGGTTATAAAAATAGTAAACGAAGAACTCATCAGTCTTATGGGAACTGAGGAAAAAATCAAAATTTCTTCAAAGCCACCCACTGTTATTATGATGACAGGTCTCCAGGGTGCAGGTAAAACAACGACTGCTGCGAAACTGGGAGGACTTTTGAAAAAGCAGGGCAAACGCCCATTGCTTTGTGCCTGTGACGTTTACAGACCTGCTGCTGTGAAACAGCTTCAGGTTGTGGGTGGTCAGCTTGGCATTCCGGTTTTTGCTGTTGAAGGAAGTCGTGACCCTGTGGATATTGCAAGGAAGGCACTTGAACATGCAAGGCTCCATTCCAATGATATATTGATTGTTGATACAGCCGGAAGACTTCATATTGATGAGGAACTGATGGATGAATTGGAAAACATCAAGCAAAGCATTCAGCCTACAGAAATTCTTCTGGTGGTTGATGCAATGACAGGTCAGGACGCGGTCAATGTTGCCAAGGCGTTTAACGAGCAACTGGAGATTGACGGTGTTGTACTTACAAAGCTTGATGGCGACACAAGGGGCGGTGCGGCGATTTCGGTTCGTGCTGTTACAAATAAGCCAATCAAGTTCTGTGGTATGGGCGAAAAGCTTACCGACCTTGAGGTGTTCCACCCTGAGAGAATGGCATCCAGGATTTTGGGAATGGGTGATATGCTGAGCCTCATTGAAAAGGCGGAGCAGGCGTTTGATGAAAAGAAAGCTCTGGAACTTGAAAAAAAGATGCGGAGTTCAACATTTACTTACAATGATTTTCTCGACCAGATGGAACAGATGAAGAAAATGGGACCCTTAGACCAGCTTTTGGGAATGATTCCCGGAATGAATAAGCAGGCACTTGAGGGCGTTGACATAGACGAAAGAAAAATGCTTCACATTGAGGCAATGATCAAATCAATGACAAAGGGCGAGCGTGAAAACCGTGACAAACTCACCCCTAAACGCAGGGAGAGAATTGCCAAGGGCAGCGGTACAACAATGGCCGAGGTGAACGCTCTTGTCAAACAGTTTGAACAGATGCAGAAAATGATGAAGATGATGTCAGGCGGCAAAATGGCAAAGCAAATGAGCCGTATGGGCAAGATGGGGAAAATGAAATTCCCGTTCTGACATCGCGCAAGGTGCATTATAGAAAATTATTAAATTTATATATTTTTTTGGAGGTAATTTATTATGGCAGTAAAAATTCGTTTGAGAAGAATGGGTTCAAAGAAGGCACCTTTCTACCGTGTAGTTGTGGCTGATTCAAGATATCCCAGAGATGGCAGATTCATTGAACAGGTTGGAACATACAATCCTTTGACAGAACCTGCAACAGTTGACTTTGATGCAGAAAAAGTTACAAAGTGGATTGGCAACGGTGCTCAGCCCACAGATACTGTTAAACGTCTTTTGAAAGATAAGGGTATCATCTAATCTTTTGAATGCATTTTAGCCCACTTGTGCATCTGTTTCGGTGCACAGGTGGACTTGTTGGCTTTAGGAGGAAAAGAAATGAAAGAGCTTTTGGAATTTATTGCAAAATCAATGGTTTCAGAGCCTGATGCGGTTAACGTAGAAGAAACTGTTCAGGAAAATGCAGTTGTTCTGACTTTGCATGTGGGTGAAAAAGACATGGGCAAAGTTATAGGCAAGCAGGGCAGAATAGCCAAGGCTATCCGCACTGTTGTAAAGGCTGCGGCAAGTCATGAAAACAAGAAGGTTACGGTTGATATTGTTTAACCGACGCACAAGGCAGACTGTATCGTATAGGTACAGTCTTTGCTTGCTTTATAAGGAAAAGTTTTGGTAGAGGAAATTTGATATGAAAGATTATCTTGAAGTTGGACAAATAGTGAATACGCATGGACTTCGCGGTGATGTGAAGGTTATGCCTTGGTGTGATTATCCCGAGGTTTTTCATGAACTTGCGTATGTTTTGATAGATGGTGAAGAATTTGATATTGAAAAATCAAGAATTCACAAAAATATGGTTATTCTCAAGCTAAAAGGGATTGATGACATCAATGATGCGGAGAGATATCGCAACAAAACATTGACAGTCCCCCGTGAAGAGTTGGGAGAATTGCCTGAGGGAACGTATTATATATGCGACCTCCTTGGCTGCATTGTAGAAACTGTGGAGGGAAGGCATCTGGGCAAGGTGTGTGATATAATAAAAACAGGCAGCAACGATGTTTATGTGGTTGAGGACGACAACAAAAAGCAGGTTTTGATTCCAGTTATAGATGATGTGGTGAAATCTGTTGATTTGGAAAACCGCAGTATATTGGTGCAGCCGTTAAAAGGGTTGATTGATTGATGGCAAGGTTGAAAGTTGATATATTGACATTGTTCCCTGAGATGTTTGATGCGGTGCTTAAAAACTCCATTATCGGACGAGCTGTGGAAAATGGAATACTGGAGATAAACTGTGTTCAGATAAGGGATTTTGCCTTTAATAAACACAGACAAGTAGACGACTATCCTTATGGTGGTGGTCAGGGAATGGTCATGCAGGCAGAACCTATCTTTTTGGCATACAAAAGTGTTTGCGAGGGTCTTGATTATAAACCTAAAACCATATATATGTCACCCCAGGGCAAGACTTTCAGACAGTCCACGGCAAAACGTCTTTCAAAGGAAAAACACCTTGTAATTCTGTGCGGACACTATGAGGGCGTTGACCAGAGGGTGATTGACGAGATTGTGGATATTGAGATTTCTGTTGGAGATTTTGTACTTACCGGCGGTGAAATCGCTGCTATGGCAGTGGTTGATGCCACAGCCAGAATGATACCCGGTGTGCTTGCGTGTGAGGACGCCTTTGCCGATGAATCTCATTTTAACGGACTCCTTGAATATCCTCAGTATACAAGACCAAGTGTATGGAACGGCAAGGAAGTTCCCGAGGTTTTGCTCAGTGGCAATCATAAGCTGATTGAGGAATGGAAACACACAGAGGCAATTGCAAATACATTCAAAAAGAGAAGGGGAATGCTCAGCAAAGCCTGTTTGAGCAAAAAGGACCTTGAGATTGTAGAAAAACTGAAAGAAAATAATTAGGAAAAACATAATATACTGTTGTTTTTTCATTTTTATTATGATATACTGACAATGTATAGGTTTGTGCCTATGTATGTCAACGACATAATGTGATTTACTGAAACAAATAGATATTTTTTGAAAGAAATCGGAGGGATTCTGATGAAATGTCCGGAATGCGGAGCAGATATTTATGAGGGTATCAAGAAATGCCCATATTGCAAAACTTTGATAGGTACAGTTGTGGAGGACGAAAAGTTCAGAAATTTTGACTTTAAGTATACTATAACTTCAACAGAACAGGTGCAAAAGCTTCGTGAGCTTGCAAAAGAGGCGTCTGAAAAGACATCTAAAAAGAGCAAACTTGAAAAATTTATGGCGGAGAGACGTAAGGCAAAACGTGCAGCAAGACGTGCGGCACGAAGAAATGCTGCAAAACAGCAGGAACTGAAAGCTGCAATGAAGGATGATAGAATTCGTCAAAACAAAGAAAAACTAGTCAAGACAAAGCCTGAAAAAGTTGCAAAGGCTAAAAAGGACAACAGTGAAGCAATGAAATCTTTAGGAAAACGTGCTGTAGGAATTGTTGCGATTGCGGTGTGTCTTGGAGTACTTGTTTGGGCGGTTGTTGCTCTTGCGGGGGCACTTTCAGGTGGCGACAGCACAGTTGCGTCATACACCTACATCAAGGATAATTCCATGTATATGGTATACAGAGGTAAAAACATCATTGTATCTGAGAATGTGGTCAGTGATGATTATTTAAGAAATCTTGATGAAAATGGCAACGCTATTTCTGCTGAAAGAGCGGCAAAGGACGCAGGAATTGTTTACAAATCAAAGGACGGCAAAAAGACATTCTTTTTTGAAAACTTTGACCCTGACACCAACAGCGGAACACTTTGCCTGATAGAAAACGGAAAACCAAAGAAAAAAATGCAGATTTCTGATGCGGTACATAACTCTGTTTTGATGACAGAAGACGGTGAAAAACTGCTTTATCTTCAGTCAACAGATAAGAATGGGGATATGGGCGTGCTTCATTACTGGGAGTCAGGCATTGAAGAACCTTTCAAGATTGCAACAGACATTGATCATGGAACATTTAAGTTTTCAGGAGATGGCCAGTGGGCGATTTTCCTCCAGAACCTCAACAGAGTGGAAATGCGTGGGGATATGTATGCCAAGAGCCTTTCAAAGCTGAAAGATGAAAAGGTGAAGCTTGATACAGATGTGTGCAAACTGTTTGGCTCAAGCAGCGATAATTCGTCACACATTTATGCAAAAGATTATGATACCGAAGACGGTTCGTTTGACATCTATGCTATAAATAATAAAGGTCGTGCAATCCGACTTGGGGAAAGAACCAAGAAAGCACCTCTTATGCAGAAAAAGAAAAACAGTTTGTTTGTTTACGGAATGGCTGATGATGGAACAAACAACCTCTATACAGTGGACATTGATTCAGGCAAAAAAGAAAAGATTGCCTCTGGCATGAACAGTATTCTTATGTTGTCAAAAGATGAAAAAACCGTATTATATGACAAAGTATACACCGGCAAATTGGCCGACTTTTATGCATATACAAGGGGCAAACAACCTCAGAAAATTGCCGGCAATGTTGTAGTTGATTATCAGGTTGTTGCGGGCAAACCCCAGATGGCAGTCAGCGAAGATTGCAGGAATATTCTGTATATTTCAGAGTTTGAATCATTCAAAGGCGGCGGTACACTCAACTTGTGTGAATACAAGAACGGCCGCATTGTTTCAGAAACACCAATCGCTGAAGATGTGTATTTCTGCTACAGGGCACAGGATGGTAAATTTATTTTTGCTAAGGATTATAGTCCATCCAGAAAAGTGTTTGATATTTATGTCCTTGATGGCAAGGACATGACATTGCTGAAAGAGGAAGTTTCACCGGAGATGTTTGGAGTTTCCAATTCGGGAGATAATATATTCTATATCTCAAACTTCAATGTTGAGGGTGCATTCGGAACTATAGAGAGAATGAGTATCGATGGGGCATCAGAAGAATTGGCTTCAGAGGTATTTGGTTTTGATGTGACAAGCCTTGATGACGTATTGTTCTATAAGAATCTAAATCCTGATGACGGTAGTTTTGATATGTATCTTATCAAGAACGGAAAAAGCGACTGGTCAGAACTTAATACCAGTGTTGACGAAATTCTTACCTACTAAAAGGGGAGACGCAGATTGCGAATCGGAATTTTAGGTGGGACCTTTAATCCACCACATGTTGGACATTTGACCATTGCCTGTGAGGCAATGAAAAAGGCAGGACTTGACAAAGTTTTGTTTGTTCCATGTGGCAACCCACCACACAAAGATGCATCAGACATTCCCGACGGCAAGCATCGTATCGAAATGGTCAGGCTGGCTATTGCGGGACATTCGGACTTTGAAATATCGGATATAGAGGTCTTGGACAGGGGGAAGAGCTATACAGCAAAGACCCTTGAAAAACTGAAAAAAATTTATCCTGATGACAGATTGTGTTTTATAGTAGGGGCAGACTCTTTGTGTCAAATGGAAGAGTGGTTTTGCCCTGAGGCAATCTTCCGTCAGGCTGAAATTGTTGTTGCAGGACGTGGCGGAGTGGAAAATTGCGATGTGGAACAAACCATAGAGTATTATAGAACAAAATATAATGCAGATATAACAAAGATTACTATGGACACCATCGAGATGTCGTCTTCAGATATACGCAGGCGTATAAAGTGCGACCAATCCATAAAGGATATGGTATGTGACAAAGTGATTGATTATATTTATAAGTCAGGAATTTACAAGGAAAATCGTGAATAACTATGAGGACTGTTGATGAAATAAGAGATTATGCAAAATCGGTTATGAGTGAAAGCCGATTCAAACATACCGAAAATGTTGCCCGTGAGGCGAGGCGTCTGGCGGAATATTGGAATGTGGATGGCGATTCTGCGTATTTGGCAGGTCTCATTCATGATATTGCCAAGGAAATACCCTATAACCAAGCGATAAAGATGCTTGAGAGTTTTGGATATATTCCCGACGATACAGAACGAGAGAATGGATCACTATTGCACGGACCACTGGCAGCATACATTGCAAGGGATAAGTTTGGGATTAAAGAAGAAGAAATTCTTAATGCGGTAAGGTTTCATACCACTGGGCGCAGTGATATGGACATGCTTGAAAAGATAATATACGTGGCAGACTTTATTGAAGAGGGAAGAATATACCCCGAGGCAGATATTGTAAGGAAAATAGCATACGAGGATATTGACAAAGCAGTGCTGTGCCAGGCTGATATTGTTATTAAGTTTATAATCGATTGCGGCAAAGTTTTGCATACAGATACGGTGACAACACGCAACAGTTTTTTAATGAAGAGTAAAAGAGGTCAGGATAAATGAGAATAAAATCACCCTTAAGGCTTGTGGTTGCAATACTTATACTGCTTATGCTCATCTATGTAGGATTTGCAGGGGCAGTTTCTATAATAAGCGGTGAACCCATAAAGTTCGGTTTCAGAAGCAATGTACTGTCATCATCTGACACAGTTCAGGATTTTGTGGTTGCCGGAATAGACGAAGAAGGTTATCGGACGGACCTCATACTGTTTTGCAGATATAATTTGAATGATAATTCCATAAACGTGTTGCAGATACCCCGTGATACAAAGGTGGAAAACGACAGATACGACAAAAAAATAAATTCCGCATACGGAAGTTCGGGAAAAATCCAGACCATGTATGATGAGATTGAAAGTGTAATAGGAATCCGACCGGAGAAACATGTAATAGTAAGTTTCAAGGCATTCCGTGAACTGATTGATGCAATAGGCGGCGTTGAGGTTAATGTCCCTATGCGAATGTATTATACCGACCCGGTTCAAAATTTGACCATAGACCTTTACCCCGGAACACAGCTTCTCAATGGCAGGCGTTCCGAGATGTTTATGAGGTTCAGATATAATAATGACGGGACAGGTTATCCCAATGGTGATATTGACAGAATTGCAGCCCAAAAGAGTTTTTATGAGGCTGCAATGGACAAACTTCTCAGCGGAAGTACTATATTCAAAGCTCCCAAAATTCTCAGCATAATTGCAGACAATGTAAAAACCGACTTTACAGGTGAAGAAATTATAAAGTATATAGGCAGAATTCCTGATTTCAGTTTGGATAAAGTGAATATTCTCACATTGCCCGGAACAGGAGATTATGCGGAAAACGGCGTGTCATACTTCTTCCATGACCAGGAGGCAACAAAGGCATTGATGGAGGAACATTTTACGGTCAAAAAGACGGAACGTGCAGACGGCTACAAGGGCTCTCTCAAAAATCGCTTTATCAGAGTCAGAGTGATTGATGCAACGGGAATTGACAATGAAAAAGTTGACGTTCTGAAAGCGGTTGCAGACACTCTGAAAGACTATGGATTTAATGTGGTATCTGCTGAAAAATCAGACAGAATTCTGGATACATCAAAACTTGTAAATCACAATCAGAAAATGGGTGCAACCGAGGTTCAAAAGCTCTATAACAGTGTGGAAATAGCCACTACCATTGAGGAGATTGCAAAGACAGAGGGTGAAAAGACAGCAGATGTCACACTTAAAATCGGCAATGACTTTTCGTTTTAGGAGAAAGGGATAAAAATATGAGTTGTGAGAATAATTTGGTAAATACAGTGGTCAAGGCCATTGACAAAAAAATGGGCAAAGACATTCAGGTTTTGGATTTGCATGAGCTGACAACCCTGACTGGATATTTTGTTGTTGCTACGGGTGGTTCAAACAAAAATGTCCAGGCAATATGCGACCACGTTGAAGAAGAAATGCAAAAAGAGGGTGCAAAGCTCTGGAACAAAGAGGGCTATGATTCAGCGGAATGGATTCTTTTGGGATATGATGATATGATTGTGCATATATTCCAGTCAGAACCCAGAGAATTTTACAAACTGGAGCATATCTGGAAAGATGCACCGACAGTTGATATAGACGATTTGTTAACAGAATAAAAAACCGAAAGGATTGATTATAAATGAGATACGATTTCAAATCTATTGAGGCAAAATGGCAACAGAAATGGGACGAAAACAAGACCTTTGAAGCATCAAATGCGGATAAGACAAAACCCAAGTTTTATGGTCTTGTGGAATTTCCGTATCCTTCTGGACATGGTCTTCACGTAGGACATCCAAGAGGATATACTGCCATTGACATCATCACCCGCAAAAAGCGTCTTGAGGGATACAATGTTCTGTTCCCTATGGGTTGGGATGCATTTGGTCTGCCCACAGAGAATTTTGCTATAAAGAATAACATTCATCCTGCAATCGTAACCAAAAACAATATCGAAAACTTCAAAAGACAGCTTAAAATGCTGGGTTTTGGTTTTGACTGGTCAAGGGAAATCAACACAACCGACCCCAACTATTACAAATGGACACAGTGGATTTTCCTCAAACTTTTTGAAAAAGGTCTTGCGTATAAGACCAAAATGCCCATCAACTTCTGTACCGGATGTAAGGTAGGCCTTGCAAACGAAGAAGTTGTAAATGGCGTTTGTGAACGTTGCGGAAGCGAAGTTGTTCAGAAAGAAAAGAGCCAGTGGATGCTTAAGATTACCGAGTATGCACAGCGTCTTATAGACGACCTTTCTGACCTTGATTATATCGAGAGAGTTAAAATCCAGCAGACAAACTGGATTGGACGCAGCGAAGGTGCTGAAGTAGATTTCAAGATCAAGGGTACTGATGATAAAATCAGAGTTTATACGACACGCCCTGACACTCTTTTTGGTGCTACATATATGGTACTTGCACCTGAACACCCTTATGTTGAAAAATGTAGGGATATGATTGAAAACTATGCCGAAGTTGAAACGTATAAGGCCGAAGCGGCAAAAAAGAGCGATTTTGAAAGAGCAGAGCTTGACAAAAACAAGACAGGGGTTATGCTGAAAGGCATAATGGCAATAGACCCCGTAAACAATGACGAGATTCCCATTTGGATTTCAGATTATGTTCTTGTAACCTATGGAACAGGTGCCATTATGGCAGTACCTGCACATGATACCCGTGACTGGGAATTCGCAAAGAAGTTTGATATGCCCATTATTGAAGTTGTTGCAGGCGGCGAGGATGTTCAGAAAGAAGCCTTTACCGATGTTGAGACAGGTGTAATGGTGAATTCCGGATTCCTCACAGGAATGCAGGTTGAGGATGCAAAGAAAGCCATTATTGACTTCCTAGAAAAAGAGGGCATCGGCACACGCAAGGTAAACTACAAACTTCGTGACTGGGTGTTCTCACGTCAGCGTTACTGGGGCGAGCCAATTCCTCTTGTAAACTGTCCCAAGTGCGGTTGGGTGGCAATCCCTGAGAGTGAACTGCCGTTGCAACTTCCTGATACAAAGAATTTTGAACCTGGTGAATCAGGCGAATCACCACTTATCAAAATCAGGGATTGGGTTGAAACAACATGTCCAAAATGCGGTGGCAAAGCAGAACGTGAAACAGACACAATGCCACAGTGGGCTGGTTCTTCATGGTATTTCCTGAGATATATCGACCCCAACAATTCGGACTTCCTTGCTGGACTTGAAGAACTCAAATACTGGTTGCCAGTTGACTGGTACAACGGCGGTATGGAGCATACAACACTACATCTCCTTTATTCAAGATTCTGGCACAAGTTCCTCTATGATATCGGTGTTGTTCCAACAAAAGAACCTTATCAGAAGAGAACCTCGCACGGTATGATTTTGGGTGAAAACGGCGAAAAGATGTCAAAATCAAGGGGCAACGTAATCAACCCTGATGATGTTGTCAATGAATATGGTGCAGATACTTTCAGAACTTATGAAATGTTTATCGGTGCTTTTGACCAAGCGACACCTTGGTCCATGAACGGTGTTAAGGGATGCTACAAATTCCTTGAAAGAGTATGGAATCTCCAGAACATCCTCGTTGACGGCGACAGCTACTCAAAAGAGCTTGAAACGGCTCTTCACAAAACAATCAAAAAGGTAACTGATGACTACAATAGAATGAAGTTCAATACAGGTATTGCAGCGCTTATGGCGTTTATCAATGACGTAATGAAAGTTGAAAAAATCAATAAGGCTGAATTCAAGACCTTTATCACACTTCTTAACCCTGTTGCTCCACATATTACTGAAGAACTCTGGCAGATTGCAGGTTTTGAGGGTATGCTTTCTCAGACAAAGTGGCCTGAATATGATGAGGAAAAGACTGTTGATGATGAGGTTGAGGTTGTTGTTCAGATTAACGGTAAAATCCGTGACAAGATGATGATTTCCGCAGAGCTCAGCCCACAGCAGATGCAGGAAGCAGCTTTGGAAAGCGAAAAAATTAAAGAACTGATTGACGGCAAACAGGTTGTCAAGGTTATTGCAATTCCCAAAAAACTCATAAATATAGTGGTGAAGTAATTATGGACTTCAAACAGGAATTTATCGACATATATCAAAAGTGCATAAAAAGAGAGGGAGCTGAAAAGCTCCTTGCTCATCTTATGTCCCCTGCAAGTGATTTTTTCACAGCTCCGGCGAGTACCCGATTTCATGGGGCATACCAGGGTGGACTGGTGGAGCACAGCCTTAATGTATATGAGTGTCTACGTGACTATCTTGCAAGAGAACGTGTGGCTGAACTTTACGGAATAGAGGCCAGTGAGGAGACGATTGCTATTGTTGCACTTCTTCATGACCTTTGCAAAATGAATTTTTACAAACCTGGGTTCAGAAATGTGAAAGACGACAACGGTGTGTGGCAAAAGGTTCCCACATATGAAATTGAGGACAAGTTGCCCTATGGCCATGGCGAAAAATCGGTTTATATAATATCCGGATTTATGCGTCTTACCCGTGAGGAGGCTTTTGCAATCAGGTATCATATGGGCTTTTCAGGCACAGAAGAGCCAAGGAATGTAGGCAGTGCCTTTGAAATGTTCCCGTTGGCATTTGCTCTGTCCACTGCGGATATGGAGGCTACATATTTCCTTGAAGGAAAGAACTAAACAAGTTTTGGGGAGGATTGACTTATGAAAGATGGTTTTTTAAAAGTTGCGGCTGCAACTCCTGAAATAACGGTAAACAATACATCAAAAAACAGCGAAAGAATAATAAGTCAGATTAAAGAGGCGGCGGAAAACGGTGCCAAGATTGTTGTGTTCCCCGAACTGTGTATAACCGGTTATACCTGTGGTGATTTGTTTTTGCAAAGCTCAACAATAAGACGAGCAAAGGAAGCCCTTTCCAATATTGTTGCAGCAACAAAAAAGCTGGACATTCTGTTTGCGGTGGGACTTCCTATGATGCATCTTGACAAACTTTATAACGTTGCTGCTGTATGTAAGGGCGGCAAGGTGTTGGGCTTTGTTACAAAAGAATTCTGTCCCAATTTTTCTGTGTTCAATGAATCAAGATACTTTGATACATTGCCATGCAATGTGTCTGTGGAATTTGACGGATACAGTGTTCCCATGGGAACGGATATCATATTCTGCACAAAGCAGATGGAGGGTTTGCGCATTTCCTGCGAGCTTTGTGAGGATTTGTGGGTAGCCATACCCCCGTCATCAAATCACGCATTGGCGGGGGCTACGGTTATTCTTAACCTCTCGGCAAACAGTGAAACACCGGGCAAGAGTGATGCCCGCAAAACCATGATTTCTGCACAAAGCGCCCGCACGCTGAGTGCATATGTTTATGCTGATGCGGGTGATGGCGAATCAACCACAGACGTGGTTTTTGCGGGAAATAATATGATTTATCAGTGCGGAAGTTGTGTTGCCCAGGCAAAACCATTTGAAAACGGAATTACCTACGGAATAATTGACGTTGACAAAATCAGTCAGTTAAGACGGCAAAGAACAACCTTCTTGCCTGAATATGAATGTGAATACGAAAAAGTATATTTTGATATTGATATAAAAAACGCGGAATTGGACTATATTTCAAAAAATCCATTCGTTCCTGAAAATCAGGAGAAAAAGATAGAACGTGCAAATCAAGTTTTTCTTATGCAGTGTATGGGTCTCAAGAAAAGACTTAAGCATATTGGATTGAAAACTGTTACAATCGGGGTTTCAGGCGGACTTGACAGCACTCTGGCGCTTCTTGTTGCGGCGAAAACCTTTGATATGATGAATCTTGACCGCAAGGGCATAATTGCGGTGACAATGCCTTGTTTTGGTACAACAGACCGAACCTATAATAACTCTAAAAAATTGGCTGACGCATTAGGCGTAACATTGCGTGAGATTTCTATTAAGAAATCGGTAATTCAGCATTTTGAGGATATTGGTGTGTCCCTTGATGAACATGATGTAACATACGAAAATGCTCAGGCAAGAGAGAGAACCCAGGTGTTAATGGATATTGCCAACAAAACTGGCGGAATCGTAATCGGTACAGGGGATTTGTCAGAACTTGCACTTGGATTTGCCACATACAACGGTGACCATATGTCAATGTATGGGGTGAACGCATCGGTTCCCAAAACTCTTATGAGGGTTATTGTCAAAGTTCTGGCTGAAGAATTTGGCGGAGAACTCAAAAATGTTCTCAATGATATTGTTGACACCCCTGTCAGCCCTGAACTTCTGCCCCCTGGTGAGGAGGGTCAAACACTTCAGAAAACTGAGGATATAATTGGACCTTACGAAGTGCATGATTTTGTTCTGTACCACTTTGCAAAGTTTGGCTTTGAAAAAAGCAAAATAGAAAGAATGGCAAAACATGCATTCAAAGACATCTTTGACGAAAAGTCTATTGAAAAATGGATTGACACTTTCTACAAACGCTTTTTTGCAAATCAGTTCAAGCGGTCTGCAACACCTGACGGGCCAATGGCAACCAATATATCATTGTCCGCAAGAGGCGGATGGAAAATGCCATCAGATGCAGCTTTTGAGGATTAATTAAAAGAATAAAACGGGCGGATGTTTTCCGCCCTTTTGCATAGGAGTAAAAAATGCTTCATATAAAAGAAACTATAGTTGTCGAGGGAAAGTTCGACAAAGAAAAACTAAAGACAGTTACCGATGCACCTATTATCTGCACCGGAGGATTCAGCCTTTATACCAACAAAAATATAGTCAATTCCATACGCCGTATGGCAGAAAAAACAGGAGTTATCATACTGACTGATTCTGACAGTGCAGGTTTTCGCATACGCAATTATATCAAACAATGCGTAGGAAATCGTGGTGTTGTAAAACACGCATATATCCCCTCTGTGGAAGGCAAGGAGCGACGTAAGGAAAAGTCGGGCAAGGAGGGTCTCCTCGGTGTTGAGGGAATGACCGAGAAACTTCTGGAGGAGATACTTGAAAATGTTACCGAGGTAACCGACTGCGAAAAAAGGGACAAAAGTGAAATTATTTCAAAATTCACATTTTTCAATGATGGTTTAAGCGGCAAAGATGACAGCAGCGAAAAACGAAAATTGTTGGCAAAAGAATTAGGATTGCCCTTGCGAATTTCAGCCAATGCGATGATTGAAGTGCTTAATACTGCTTTTAGCTATGAAGAATATAAAAGAGCGGTGGAGAAGATTAATAAAAAATAAAACCAAACCTCGCAAGACGAAATCTGGTCTTGTGAGGTTTTTAACAATATTAAGATTTTATATTGATTTTTATCAAAATTTGTGTTAAAATTTTTGGAGTTGTGAAAAATAGTCGTAAAGGTTTTGCGGCGGAATGGAGAATATATACGTATGGAAAATCAAAACAATTTTAAGCCGTATGTTCCGGCATCAAAGGTAACTCCGGAAATAACGATTACGTCCGTTATTATGGGTATACTTCTTGCTGTAATATTTGGTGCGGCTAATGCATATCTTGGTCTTCGTGTAGGAATGACTGTTTCGGCATCAATTCCTGCGGCAGTTATTGCTATGGGCGTCATCAGGGTTATTATGAAAAAGAACTCAATTCTTGAAAGCAATATTGTACAGACAGTAGGTTCCGCAGGTGAATCTTTGGCTGCCGGTGCGATTTTCACTCTCCCTGCACTCTTTTTGTGGGCAGCAGAGGGAACAATGGAGAAACCCGGAATAGTTGAGATTACATTGATTGCACTTCTTGGTGGACTCCTTGGCGTATTCTTTATGGTGCCACTCCGCAACGCTCTTATCGTAAGAGAACACGGAGTTCTTCCCTATCCTGAGGGTACAGCTTGTGCAGAGGTTCTCCTTGCAGGTGAAGAGGGCGGTGCAAATGCATCAACTGTTTTTGCAGGTATGGGATTTGCTGCAGCTTTCAAGTTTATAATCGACGGACTTAAGGCAGTGCCCGGTGAAATCGGCTTCCGTATAAAGGGTTATGCCGGCGAAATAGGAACACAGATTTACCCCGCTGTAATGAGTGTTGGCTATATCTGTGGTCCAAGAATTTCATCTTATATGTTTGCCGGTGGCGTACTTAGCTGGCTTGTTCTTATACCTATGATAGTTCTTTTTGGCAAAGATATCGTCCTTTATCCGGGAACAGAAGCAATAGGTTCAATGTACGAAGCAGGCGGTGCAGGTGCTATCTGGGGTTCATATATCCGTTATATCGGTGCAGGTGCTTTGGCGGCAGGCGGTATAATGAGCCTTGTTAAATCACTTCCTTTGATTATACGTACTTTTGTTGATGCAATGAAAGGGATTAAGGGTTCAGCTACTGTAAGCGGTGAACGTACAGCCAAGGATATCAGCATGAAAGTGGTTCTTGGTGCGATAGCCGTTCTTACACTCCTTGTATGGTTGGTTCCGGCTGTTCCAGTTTCACTTCTGGGTGCGGTAGTTGTAGTTGTGTTTGGTTTCTTCTTTGCCACAGTATCATCCCGTATGGTAGGATTAGTAGGCAGCAGCAATAATCCTGTATCAGGTATGGCGATTGCGACACTGCTTATTGCAACACTTATTCTCAAACTTACCGGTGAGTCAGGTGCATCAGGTATGCACGCAGCTATTGCAATCGGTTCTATAATCTGTATTGTGGCAGCTATCGCTGGTGACACATCTCAGGACCTTAAGACAGGATATCTCCTTGGTGCAACACCCAAGAAACAGCAGATTGGTGAGATTATTGGTGTTGTTGCGGCGGCTTTTGCCATTGGTGGAACACTTTATCTTCTTGACAGTGCTTGGGGCTTTGGCACAGACGAATTGGCAGCACCTCAGGCAACCCTCATGAAAATGATAATTGAGGGCGTTATGGATGCAAACCTCCCATGGGGTCTTGTGTTTGTGGGTGTATTTATTGCTATCGTTGTTGAAGTTGTGGGTATCCCTGTACTTCCTTTTGCAATAGGTGTATATCTGCCTGTTCATCTTAATGCTTGCATTATGGTGGGAGGACTTGTAAGACTGGTCCTTGACAAAATCAAACGCAAAGAGGAAGAAAAAACAGCTATCATCAGTGACGGCATTCTTTTCTGTTCCGGTATGATTGCAGGCGAGGGCATTGTTGGTATAGTTCTTGCGCTTCTGGCTGTTGTAGGAATTGACAAGGTTATCAACATTTCAGGACTTCTCAATCTTCCGGTATGGGCATCTAATGTTGGAAGTATAGTTGTATTTGCACTTGTGGTACTTTCAGTTCTCAAATTCTCTTTGTGGAAAAAACGTGGTGTTAAATAGTATGAAGAAAAATTCAGAGAATTATCTTGAACGCATACCCTTGCGAAAGACAGGGCTTACATGGACTCAAGATGACAAGGGGATTGTAACACTTAATATTGAAAACAAAGGTTTTTTCAATAAGTTGGCACAAAAGCTTTGTAAAAAGCCTCCTGTTACCTATGTCCATCTTGACGAACTTGGCAGTTTTGTCTGGCCGCTTATGGACGGCGAGAAAGATATCATTGCATTGGGCAAAGAGGTAGATGGGCACTTTGGTGAAAAGGCACACCCCTTGTATGAAAGACTGGCAAAGTTTTTCCAGATTCTTGACAGTTATGGCTTTATAGACTGGAAATAAAAACAAAAAGGAACGATAAAAATCGTTCCTTTTTTATGTGCAAACAATTAATCTATCGGGAAAGGTTTCTTTTCTTTTGTAATACCGCATATATAGTTCATGTCAACATTATAGTATTTTGCAAGCAGTATCACACTTTCCAAAGGTATCCGAATCTTTCTGGTTTCATAGTCGGAGTATGTCCTCTGCCCAACATTAAGAATTTCAGCTATTTTTGACTGACTTTTGTCACTATCCTCGCGAAGAGCACGTATTCTTTCTGCTATATCCATAAAATCACACACCTTTCTAATGAAATTATATTATAGAGCAAATAACACTATTGATTTTTAGAGTCATATACTCTATAATATTATCTTAAGAAAAAGTTTTTATGAAATGGAGATGGGATTAAAGTGATTGTTGATATAACGGGGATTGAATTAACGCCAGGTGATAATGGAGAATATTGCCTTGGAAATGGAGAGCATTTGGATGAATCAGGGAATTTTATAGAGTGTTGTTGTGATGAGTGTGGTTATTTGATGTGTTGTTTGGAAGAACACGATAGTGATGAATGTAAAAAATGCACAGATAGAGATTTCCAAAAAAATAATATTGGTAAAAAGGAACGATAAAAATCGTTCCTTTTTTATTGACAATATTTGGCGAAAGGTATATAATTGTAAGATAAAATAAATTTTAAGGTTTACCGAATAAAAATCCGGAGAAGATAAATATGATATTTAATAATGTATTAGACGCCATTGGTGAGACACCTATAATAAGACTTTCCCGTATGGGTGATGAGGATTCTGCTCAGATTCTTGTTAAATTCGAGGGGCTCAATGTTGGCGGCTCAATCAAAACAAGAACGGCATACAATATGATTTGCGATGCAGAAAACAGAGGGATAATAAATAAGGATACCGTTATTGTTGAGCCTACCAGTGGCAATCAGGGTATAGGTCTTGCCCTTGTGGGTGCAGTCAAGGGTTATAAAACAAAAATTATTATGCCCGACTCGGTAAGTGAAGAACGCAGAAAATTGGTTCAGCACTATGGGGCAGAGGTTATCCTGATTCACGACGCAGGAAATATTGGTGAGTGTATTGAGGAGTGTTTGAAAACCGCTCTCAAAATGCAGGAAGAGGACGAAAATGTATTCGTACCCCAACAGTTTGAAAACCCTGCCAACGTAGAAGTACAGCGGGAACATACTGGGGTGGAAATTTTGAAACAGGTTGACGGACCAATCCATGGTTTCTGTTCGGGTATTGGTACTGGTGGAACAATCACAGGAATTGGAGAGACCCTGAAAGAAAAGAACCCTGATATTGAAATCTGGGCGGTAGAGCCTGAACATGCTGCAATTCTTTCCGGTGGTTCAATCGGTACACATCTCCAGATGGGAATTGGTGACGGGCTTATACCTGCAATTTTGAACCAGAGTATTTATAATGACATTTGTGTTATAAAGGATGAAGAAGCAATACAGACAGCAAAAGATTTGGCATCAAAAGAGGGAATTATGTGCGGAATTTCCAGCGGAACCAATGTGGCAGCGGCAATAAAGCTTGCAAAAAAATTGGGCAAAGGAAAGACCGTGGTTACTGTTTTGCCAGATACGGCGGAGAGATATTTTTCCACTCCGTTGTTTGAATAAATTTATTTTGAAAGGGACGATTTTATGAACAGCAATGTAAGACCCGATACAATGGAACGTATCACAACTAAAGAATTGGCGGACAAGTTTATTGCAGAGCAGATTGCCGATATCCGTGCTCAGGTAGGGGACAAAAAGGTTCTCCTTGCACTCTCCGGTGGTGTTGATTCATCGGTTGTTGCGGCACTTCTTATAAAAGCAATCGGCAAACAGCTTGTTTGTGTGCATGTAAATCATGGACTTATGAGAAAGGGCGAAAGCGAACAGGTTATTGAAGTGTTCGGCAAAGAACTTGATGCAAACCTTATATATATTGATGCAACAGACAGATTTTTGGACTTGCTCAAAGATGTTGCAGAACCTGAAAAGAAGAGAAAAATTATAGGTGGCGAATTCATCAAGGTGTTTGATGAAGAGGCTGCAAAGCTTGAGGGTATAGATTTTCTTGCTCAGGGTACAATTTATCCTGACATTCTTGAAAGTGATGGCGTAAAAGCGCATCACAACGTTGGTGGACTCCCTGAGGACATGGAAATGGAGCTTGTGGAGCCTGTTAAACTTCTTTATAAGGATGAAGTAAGAGTTGTAGGCAGTGCCTTGGGACTTCCTGATGAGATGGTTTATCGTCAGCCATTCCCAGGCCCCGGTCTTGGCGTAAGATGCCTTGGTGCAATCACTCGTGACAGACTTCATGCTCTTCGTGAGGCGGATGCAATTCTCCGCGATGAATTTGACAAATGCGGCCTTGCAGGAAAGGTATGGCAGTATTTTATTGCCGTTCCTGACTTCAAGAGCGTCGGCGTAAGAAATGACAAGAGATATGAGGGTTGGCCCGCAATTATCCGTGCGGTGAATACCACCGACGCAATGACGGCAACAATTGAGGAGATACCCTATGATGTGCTCCATAAGATTACAGCACGTATCACAGCGGAAGTTGAGGGTATCAACCGTGTTCTTCTTGATCTCACACCAAAGCCTGTAGGCACAATAGAGTGGGAATAAGAACCAAAATAAAAAACAGCTTGAAGCCTTTTGCTTCAAGCTGTTTTATTTTTTATTATTCATATTTTTTGAGATGTTTTTTCATTGCGGCGAAGGTTTCGTCACTTATAACATGTTCCATTCTGCAGGCGTCTTCGCTTGCTGTTTGTTCGCTTACACCAAGGGAGGTCAGCATTTTGGTCAGGATGGTGTGTCGCTCAAAAATGCGTTTTGCGGTTTTTTTGCCAAGGTCTGTAAGATTTATAAAACCATCGTTGTCAACCGTAATATGACCAGCACTTTTTAAAAGTCCAACGGCACGACTTACGCTTGGTTTGGAATAGCTCATATGTTCGGCAATATCGATGGAACGAACACGGTGCTTGTTTTGACTTAAAACATAGATTGATTCAAGATACATCTCTCCGGATTCCTTCAATGTGGCAACCTCCTTTGGAAAACAAACTTATTTTAATTATATCACACATTCAAAAAAAAATCAAGGAGATAGGGTAGACGTTGCAAAAATGAAAAACTTTCAAAAAACTGTTGACAAAATTTGTTTTTGTGATATAATGTAACTCAGTTAGCGGTTGCTAACCAAAGTACGTTATATTTTGATGCACAGTTAAGGCTGGTGAAATTATGAATTTGATAGAAGCAATTGAAGGACAGGAATACATAATAAAAAGCATAGAAACTGATGATGAAGAGATGAATTCATTTTTGTTTTCGCTTGGATGTTATAGTGGAGAAACAATTACTGTAATAGCTTTTAGAAAAGGCGGATGCACCGTTTCAATTAAAGACGGAAGATATAATATAGATAATCAGTTGGCAGAAGCTATAATTATTTAATATAGCTTCAATTGCCCAATTTTTTTAGTTGCGAGTTAGCCATGGCTAACTTCGATATATAAATTATAATCCGAACGGATTTAATAATAAGGAGGAATATATCATGAGAATTGCCTTAACAGGTAATCCTAACTCCGGTAAAACCACAATGTATAATGCTCTGACCGGCCGTAACGAAAAGGTTGGTAACTGGGCAGGTGTTACCGTTGAGAGGAAAGAACACCCAATCAAAAAGGCTTACTACAAAGGAGCCGAAGAACTTATCGCTGTGGACTTGCCCGGTGCTTATTCGATGTCACCGTTTACATCAGAAGAAAGCATCACAAGCTCCTATGTGAAGAAAGAAAACCCCGATGTTATTATCAATATCGTGGACGCTACAAATCTTAGCCGTTCTCTTTTCTTCACAACTCAGCTTTTAGAACTTGGCGTACCTGTTGTTGTTGCTCTTAACAAAAGCGACATCAACGAAAAGAAAGGTACAAAGATTGATGTAGAAAAGCTTTCAGAAAAGCTTGCTTGCCCTGTAATCGAAACTGTTTCAATTTCTTCAAACGGTTTGCAGGCAGTTGTTGAAGCTGCTGCAAACGCAGCAGGAACATCACAAAAGGCAGTTTATTCACAGGGAAACATTGACCTTACAAGCAAAGATGCAGTTGAAGCTGCTGACAGGGTGCGTTTTGAATTCGTAAATAAAATTGTAAAAGCTGTTGAAACTCGTAAGGTTCTCACAAAGGATAAGAACTTTGGGGATAAAATCGATGCTGTTCTTACAAATAAATGGCTCGGCATTCCGATTTTTGCAGTTGTAATGTTTTTGGTATTCCATATTTCTCAGTCAGACGGACCCTTAGGTCTTGGAATATGGCTTGCAGATACTTTGGTTGCATACTTGGAAACTTTTCAAAGTTGGGTTGGAGAACTTTTAACGGACGCAAATCCTTTGCTCTCGGCAATCCTTGTTGATGGTGTAATAGGTGGTGTTGTGGCCGTTGTTGGTTTCTTACCGCTTGTTATGGTAATGTACTTCCTGATTGCCCTTTTGGAAGATTGCGGTTATATGTCAAGAGTTGCAGTTGTTCTTGACCCTATCTTCAAAAAGGTTGGTCTTTCGGGTAAATCAGTTATTCCGTTTGTTATCACAATCGGTTGTGCAGTTCCAGGTATTATGGCAAGCCGTACTATAAGAAATGAGCGCGAACGCAGAGCAACAGCAATGCTTTCTCCGTTTATGCCTTGCGGTGCTAAAATTCCTGTAATCGCACTTTTTGCAGGGGCTTTCTTTGATGATGCAGGTTGGGTTAGCACACTTATGTACCTTTCTGGTATCGTACTCATATTCTTAGGTGCATTACTTGTAAACAAAATTACAGGCTATAAAGCAAGAAAATCATTCTTTATCATTGAATTACCTGAATACAAAGCTCCGTCGCTTTGGGGTGCATTCAAATCAATGTGCAGCCGTGGTTGGGCATACATAGTAAAAGCGGCTACAATTATTCTTCTTTGTAACATGGCTGTACAGATTATGCAAACATTTACTTGGAGTTTTGGGGTTGCTGAAACCGCAGATTCTTCAATACTTGCTTCTATCGCAGGACCTTTTGCATACATACTTGTTCCAATTGTGGGCGTTCTTAGCTGGCAGCTTGCAGCAGCAGCAGTTACAGGCTTTATTGCAAAAGAAAATGTTGTTGGCACACTTGCAGTATGTTTTGTAGGACTTGAAAACCTTATTGACACAGAAGAACTTGCTCTTATGGAAGGCGCAGGCGCAGAAGTTGCAACAGTATTTGCAATCACAAAGGTTGCAGCACTTGCATATTTGATGTTTAACCTTTATACTCCTCCTTGCTTTGCGGCTATCGGTGCGATGAATGCAGAAATGAAGAGTGCAAAATGGCTTTGGGGCGGAATCGGTCTCCAACTTGGTGTAGGTTATACCGTTGCATATTTGGTTTATACAATCGGTACACTTATCACTGCACCTGCTTCGCTTAATGTTGGTGCAGCTATTGCTGGTCTTGCAATTGTTGCTGCTATTGTGACAATTGTTGTTGGTCTTATCAATAATACAAACAAGAAGCTTAAAGAAGAATATGCTTTAAGCTCTGCCGGTGCAAAAAACACAGGTGTTAGAGCGTAATGATTACAAATATAATTTTGGTGATAATTCTTTTGCTTATTGCAGGAGGTGCAGGACTGTACCTTTACAGAGCAAAAAAGCGTGGGGAACACTGTATAGGCTGTCCTTATGCAAAACAATGTAGCAAAAAATCTTGTAACTGTAATTCAAATCCAAATCATAAAATATCTTAATTTTGTGAAACGACAGAGGTTTGTTTTGAGGGTGGGGAAGATGCTTTCCTTGCCCTCATTGTTTTTGGTTGAATTTCTTCACAGGAGAGGACTTTTTCTTTACTTAAAAACAATTATATGCTATAATGGAACAAAAGAATACAAAAAACAATAAAAATTTGAGGGGCGTCGTTTATGAAGACGGTTTTTGTTGTTAACCCAAAAGCGGGACAGGGCAAGGGGATAAGTAAGATTATAAATTCTATTAAAGAAGTTGCTGAAAAAGTCAAGGCAGATGTGGAAGTTTATGTCACAAAGGCTGCCGGTGACGGAGAACAGTTTGTGCGCGAATATTGCAGAAAAAACGGTGGTGCAAGATTTATTGCTTGCGGCGGTGACGGAACGCTGGGCGAAGTGCTGAACGGTACTATTGAAAACCAGAATTCCGAAGTTGGAGTTATGCCTATGGGCACAGGCAACGACTTTTGCAGGAACTTTGATTCAACAATGGACTTTATGGACATTGAGGCACAGATTAAGGGCAAAAGTGTAAAATGCGATGCCATACGTTATCGGATAGACGATACGGATGCAGACAGATATTGTGCCAATATGTTCAATATAGGTTTTGATTGCAATGTTGCGGACATGACAGCAAAGATGAAGACAAAACCGTTTATATCTGGGTCACTGGCTTATCTGCTTTCTATATTTGCAATCCTTATAAAGAAAAAAGGTGCAAATCTTGATATCGAGCTTGACGGAAAAGTTAAGCACAGGGGCAAGCTTTTGCTTACATCACTTGCCAATGGGAGTTATTGTGGCGGCGGGCTAAAAAGCAATCCTTTGGCATCGGTGAACGATGGGTTTGTGAACATAAATATTGTAAAAAACATTTCCAGATTGAATTTTCTTACCAAGTTGCCTTTTTATATGAAAGGGACACATATAAGACTCAAAGGTATTGAAAATATTATATATTCAACAAAATGCAAAAAGATAGTTATTGACCCTAAAGGTGGTAAAATGCGTCTTTGCACAGATGGCGAAATTTCAGATGCGGGGAGAACCGAGTTTGAAATTGTACATAATGCATTCAGTTTTGTGATACCTCGTATTACAGAAGATTTTTGTGAGAAAAGAAACAAAGAGAAATTGATGGTATAGTGGGATATAAAATATTCTATCGGAATATATTAAATATATTAATTTGGTTGAAAGAGTGTAGTAAGATGGTTTTTGACAAAATCAAAAGTGTTATAACCAAAAATAAATATATAAACAGATATATCAACGACCCAAGGTGGCGGGTGAGGATATCTCTTTTTGGTGCTGTTTCAATCAATATTATATATGTACTTATTCAGCTTGCATCAGGTATAGTCTACAGGGCGGCATGGTTTTATGCTTTGGCGATTTATTATTTTCTGCTTATAATGATGAGGATATTTTTAATAAGAAACATCTCCAGTGACGAAGTAGGTAGGGATAAACTTAAAGAATTTCAAAGATATCGCTTTTGTGGAATACTGCTCCTTATAATGAACCAGGCACTTGCTGTAATTGTTTTTTATATAGTGCACAGAGGTGTGCTTATCAAACATAGCTATATTCCTGTTATAGCTATGGCGGGATATACCTTTACGGCAATGACGGTGGCTATGATAAATGTAGTCAGATACAGACGCTTTAACAGTCCCATAATGTCTGCCGCCAAGGCTATAAGCCTATCTTCTGCAGTAGTGTCACTTTTGTCACTTGAGCCTGCAATGGTGGCAGTCTTCGGTGAGAATACTACTGTGAGATTTCGACAAACAATGACGGTGTCAACGGGTGCTGCTGTATGTATTTTTGTTTTGGCGGTGGCTGTTTATATGATTGTAAGAGCGAGCAGGGAGATTAATAAAATTGAAAAGAAGGGTTAATAATGCGGCGATGGTTTATTGCCGCATTATCAATCTTGACTTTATAAAAGAAAATTGGTATAATGTAGCTGTTTTATAATGATGATTAAAGGCTATATTTATTTTTTGATAGGG
>JAZSFF010000032.1:0-9261 GCA_045532055.1 Clostridia bacterium | reverse complement strand
TCTTCACCAAGACTTTGGTTGTTTACCTTTTGTATACTTTCTGTCATAAACATCAGCTCCTCTAAAACGTAGTAAAATACATTTTACACCCGATAAAAAAATTTGTCAATAATAATTAGAGGAAAAATAATTTGCAATGTGAAAGATAATGATATATAATGAGTATAAAATGGATGATTAATTAAGCCGTTTGGCGGCTAACATATTTGTTGATTTTAAATCAGATTGTGTCTAATATTGTCAAAACTAGGAGATAACGGCATGAATATTTCAAAAAGTGTTATTAACAGAAATCAAACTTTAGATGTACTTAAGTTTATGGCTTCTTTTGCTGTTGTATGCATTCATTACATGTTTTTTGGGGTATCAGGAGAGATTGTAAGGGCGATATCAAGGTTTGCGGTTCCCTTTTTCTTTGCGATATCAGGATATTTTGCATATTATGATGATTCCCAAAAAACACAAAGAAAAGTTAAACATATATTTGCCCTTTATGTAAGCAGCTTTCTTTTATATTTTATTTATTCTTTATTTAAATGCATTTTAGTTGGTCAAACCTTAGAAGAATATATATTGATGTATGTAAATAAGACAACTATTATCGATTTTTTAGTTTTAAACTCAACAATTTCCAGTGCTCATTTGTGGTTTCTCCCGGCGTTGATATATTGTTATTTGCTGAACTTGCTATTAAACAAAAGAATTCCGGAAAAAATTATATTTCTAGTTTCGTTTGTTTTAATGGTCTCATATTTAGTGATAGAAGAAGTTTTGCCAATTTTCAAAATTGATATACCAAAATATATATATGGAAATGTGCTTTTCAGAGCATACCCTTGTTTTATGCTTGGAATGTTTATAAGAAAGCATAAAAGCTTCATTAAAAAAAGAGTAACAAAACAGATGGTATGGTTAACTATTATATTAGGCTTAATTGAAACAGTAGTTTCTGTCATATTATGGGGGAACAGTATAACATATTTTGGTAGTATGATTATAACAATAGATTTGTTGCTTTTAGCTATATTGTATGAAAACAATACATATTGTGGTTTTTTGGTAAAAACATCAAGTTTTAATATGTATATATATATATTTCATGTTGCTGTAGGTGGTGTTTTGCAAACAATACTTGATTATATCGGTTTTGGTGATGAAATCGTATGGATTAACAGCAAACCTATAATAGTTTTTGTTTTAAGTATTATTTTATCTTATTTAATAGATTATACTAGAAAGAGTACTTCTAAAAGGAAAGTTGATTAAAAGCTTTCTGGCTCGTCTTGCTGCGAGCTGTCGCTAAACAATTGTCATTTAAATTATATACACCTTATAGCAAGAATTCATACAAAAAATATTACCTGGAGATGATAACATGAATTGCATTAAAGAACTCTGGCGGTTATATGTGGCATTTTTCAAGATAGGTCTTTTCACATTTGGCGGAGGATATGCCATGCTTCCAATGATTGAAAAAGAAGTTGTTGAAAAGAATAAATGGGCAACTCTTGAAGAAGTTATGGACTATTTTGCTATAGGTCAGTGTACCCCCGGGGTTATTGCGGTCAATACAGCGACTTTTATAGGATATAAAAACAGGGGTATTCTGGGTGGTATTGTGGCGACGTTGGGCGTTATAACACCATCGGTTATAATAATATCCCTTGTCGCAACAGTGCTTAACTCCATTTATCAAAACCCTATCGTCAAAAGTGCATTCAAAGGCATAGGCGTTGCGGTTTGTGCTATACTTGTTCAGGCGGTGCTCAAAATAGGAAAATCGGGAATTGTTGACAAGTTCACAGCGTTAGTTGCGGTTTTTGCCTTTTTACTCTCCTTGTTTCTAAATATATCAACCATTGTTATTATTGTGGTGGCAGGGGTTATGGGTATAGTTTATAAGGCTGTTTGCAAGAAAAACGGAGGTGCAGAGTGATGCTTTATGTTACACTGTTTCTTGAATTTTTCAAAATCGGACTCTTCTCAATAGGCGGCGGGCTTGCAACCTTACCATTCTTGTTTGAACTTACCCAAAAGTATGATTGGTTCACAGCAGAGGAACTCACAAACATGATTGCGGTTTCTGAGGCATCACCCGGTCCCATAGGCGTAAACATGGCAACATATGTGGGATACACAACTGGGGGATTATGGGGCGGAATATTGGTTACTCTGGCTCTTGTTTTGCCCAGCATAATCGTTATTCTGATAGTTTCAAGTATTCTTCAAAAATTCAAAGAAAATAAACTGGTAAAGGATTTGTTCTATGGCTTAAGAGCTGCGGTGGCAGGACTTTTGGCAGTATCAGTTATTTCAGTATTTGCACAAAACTTTATTATAAGCGGTGCAGAGAGTATATGGGTAATTGTTGATTACAAAAAGGTATGTCTCTTTGCTCTATTGGTGTTTATGGTCTTTAAATTCAAAAAACACCCAATTTTGTATATTGCAACAGGAGCGGCAGCGGGTGCGCTTCTTGGCTTTTAAGAATAATTGAATATTAACGAAAGAAAAATAAAAAAAGAATTGTAAAATATTATAATTTATGATATAATTAATGAAATTGTAATTATTATCAGTCTGTTTTATCCTTGGCAGACGGAAAGGTATGGTAATTATTATGGCAGTTGAAGAAACAAATATAAACACAAATATAGACTCAGAGGGCAACGTTTGTATATCAAATGATGTTGTTGCAACCATTGCGTCAATCGCAGCAAAAAGCATTGATGGTGTGGCTGGAATGTTTGGCTCCATCACAGGCGGATTTGCAGAACTTTTGGGAAAGAAGAACACCTCAAAGGGCGTAAAGGTAGCAATTACAGACAAGAATGTCAAGATTGATATGTTTGTGGTTGTTGAGTATGGTGTAAAGATTCCAGATGTTGCGTGGGAAATTCAGGAAAAGACCAAGAACGAGGTTGAAGCAATGACAGGACTCAACGTTGTGGAGGTAAATGTAAACATTGAGGGTGTAAATACAGCCAAAAAAGAAGAAGTTGAAGAAACTGAAACTGAAGAAATAACAGAACCGAAGAATAATTAGGTCATTTACAAAAGATTTGAGGTACATTATGAATAGAACAAGAGCCAGAGAGTATGCATTTGTATTGCTTTTTGAATATAAATTTCAACCGGAGGAGATAGAGACAATTCTCAGCGATTTTGTTGAGGAGTATAATCCGGGTGTCCAGCAAGAGTATATCGAAAGAGTGGTACGGGGTACTGTAGCGGAAATTGAAAAGATAGACCAAAAGATATCCGAGGTATCAAAGGATTGGAAGGTTGACAGAATTTCCTGCGTTAGCATAGCGGTTTTAAGGCTTGCAGTTTACGAAATTTTATTCTGTGATGACATTCCCGCTGCTGTTTCGGTGAATGAGGCGGTAGGTCTGGCCAAAAAGTATGACGGTGATGAGGCAGCACCTTTTGTCAACGGAATTTTGGGAAAAATCAGCGGAATGTAGGTGCCGTTTATGGAGAACAACAAGCTGTTTCTGGGAATTGATACCAGCTGCTATACAACTTCTGTTGCGGCGTTTTGTGACGGTCAGGTTTTCCACGTCAAAAGGATGCTTGAGGTAAAGCTGGGAGAGTGTGGGTTGCGACAATCAGAGGGCTTTTTTCAGCATGTTAAAAATTTGCCCATTATCTTTGATGAAATTAAAGAAAAAATCGATTTTAATAAGTATAATGATATTACTGTCTCCGTCAGTGCGCGGCCAAGATCTGTTGAGGGGTCTTATATGCCCGTGTTTTTGGCGGGGCAATCTTTTGCCAGGGTAATCGCAAATGTGCTTGGAGCAAAATATGTGGAGACATCCCATCAAGACGGGCACATTATGGCTGCCATTCATTCTTGCCAGAGAAAAGACCTTCTTGAAAAGCCTTTTTTGACATATCATCTTTCAGGAGGCACTACCGAACTTTTGCTTGTTGAGAAAAAGGATTACCGGTTTGAATGCCAGTTGGTTGGAGGAACAAAAGACCTTCCGGCAGGACAGTTTGTTGACCGGATTGGTGTTAAAATGGGAATGGATTTCCCCTGTGGAAAATATGTGGATGCACTGGCTTTGGCATACAAAGGGAAAAAACCAAAGGTTAAAACATGTGTAAACGATGGTTATATAAATTTTTCAGGCGAAGAAACCAGATATTCAAAACTTCTGGGGGATGGGTTCGATAAGGACGAGGTTGCGTATTGCGTAATGAAGTGCATAGCACAGTCGTCAAGTGAGTCTGTTGAATTTGCAAAGGAAAAATACGGCGTAGAAGATGTTTTGATGGTGGGTGGAGTTTCATCATCAAAGTTTTTACGAAAAGAGTTTTCAGATATACCAGGGGTGTATTTTGCAGAACCCCAATTAAGTACGGATAATGCCGTGGGAGTATGTATGATGGGAACACTTTAAGGCTGATTTAAAGTTTAGGGGAGGAGTGATTGGATGTTTGAAAAAATGACCCTGACGGTAAGTCAGCTTAATTTGTATATAAAAGATATTTTCAACCAGATTCCAACCCTTTCGGATATAAGGATAAAGGGCGAAATTTCAAATTTCAAACACCATACATCCGGGCATATGTATATGTCACTGAAAGACGAAACCGGTGTTCTGAGGGCGGTTATGTTCAGAAATGCGGCTATGGGTCTTGATTTCAGGCCCGAAAACGGAATGCAGGTTATTGCCGAGGGTAGGGTTGGAGTTTATGAGCGTGACGGTCAGTATCAGCTTTATATAAATTCAATGACAAAGGATGGAAAGGGCAATCTTTACGAGCAGTTTGAAAAGCTGAAGAAAAAACTCGAATCAGAGGGCTTGTTTGACAGTTCTGAAAAAAAAACTATCCCCGCCTTTCCAAAACGAGTTGGGGTAGTTACAGCGCCTACCGGTGCAGCTGTACGGGATATAATAAACATCCTTTCAAGGCGTTTTTCTTATGCGGATATAATACTTTATCCCGCTCTTGTTCAAGGTGATGGTGCGGCGGAGAGCATAAGTGAAGGCATAAAGTATTTCAACACTGCGAAGAAATGCGACGTAATTATTGTAGGTAGAGGTGGTGGCTCTATTGAAGATCTTTGGGCATTCAATGAAGAGCTTGTGGCAAGAGCTATCTTCGAAAGCAAAATTCCAATCATTTCTGCTGTAGGTCACGAGACTGATTTTACCATTGCGGATTTTGTAGCAGATTTAAGAGCACCTACACCCTCGGCGGCGGCAGAACTTGCGGTGCCATCTGAGGATGAATTGTTTGAGAAACTAAAAACAACAGAAATACGTCTTAAAAGTGCTTTGCAAAAAAGTATTGAAAAAAAGAGACTGCTTTTGAAACTTTACTCTGACAAACAGGTTATCAAAGACCCGATTATTAAGGTTAACGAAAAGGGAATGCAACTTGATTCGGTTTGCAAAATGTTTGAAAATGCTGCAAATTTGGTTTTTGCCGAGAAGAAGAAAGACTTTGAATTAAGTGTTTCAAAACTTGATAGTTTAAGTCCCCTCAAGACGTTTGAAAGAGGCTTTTCGGTGGCGAAGAAAAAGGATGGCAAGATTATAAAAACTGTTGCTGATGCAAAATCAGGTGAAGATATATCGTTGGTTGTGACAGATGGCGAAATTAAAGCAGTTGTGAAATAATTTTGGAGGTTTGACAAATGGCTGAAAAGAAAAAAGAAATTTGCTTTGAGGAAAACCTCAAAGAACTGGAAGAGATAGTAAAAAAACTGGAAAGCGGAGATGTAAGCCTTGATGAAATGCTGGAGCTTTTTGAACAAGGTATCGCTAGAACAAAGGAATGTACTGCCCAACTGAAAAAAGCAGAGCAAAAAATAAATATTCTGATTAAAAATAATGATGGCGAGATTGAAGAAAAACCTTTTGATGCAGAATAACGGCGGAGGGATTTAGTTAATGGAATTCAAAAAACAACTTCAAATATACATTGATGCTGTAAATGATGAACTTAATAAAGTCTTTGCCGAAAAAGACTGTCTTGAAAAAAGTGTGTATCAGGCAATGGGATACAGCATTATGGCAGGGGGCAAGCGGTTAAGACCTGTTTTGACCCTCAGCGTATGTGATATGCTTGGGGGGGATATGAATGATGCCCTCAGGTTTGGTGTGGCGGTTGAACATATTCATACATATTCTCTCATTCACGATGACCTGCCTTGTATGGATGATGATGATTTAAGACGGGGACTTCCCACGTGTCACAAAAAATTTGGTGAGGCAACAGCTCTCCTTGCTGGTGATGGTTTGCTGACCGGTGCATTTGAATATCTCTCGGACTACAGTTGCTATAATTCGGCAACTCCGGAGACGGTTGTGAAAGCGGTGCTTGAACTTTCGACTGCTGCCGGTTGCAGTGGTATGATTGGTGGACAGGTGGTGGACCTTGAAAGTGAAGGCAAAACAGATATAACTGAAGAAACTCTCAATTATTTGCACAAAAAAAAGACCGGTGCACTTATCAGGGTTTCGGCAGTTCTAGGTGCTTTGGCAGCAAATGGTGATGAAAATCAAATAAAGGCAGTTGCGGAATTTGCAGAAAAGCTGGGACTCGCCTTTCAAATTCAGGATGATATTCTGGATTGTATCGGTGATGAAAGTGTTCTGGGCAAACCCATAGGCAGTGATGCAGATAACGAAAAAACTACCTATATTACATTGCTTGGGTTAGGTGCGGCACATGAAAAAGTTCAACAACTTACAAAGGCTGCAATAGAGACGCTTGATGCTTTTGGTGAAAAAGCAATCTTTTTGAAAGAATTGGCTGCATATCTTATGGACAGAAACAACTAGGTACAATAAATGACAGAAAATTGCAATTATAGTATTGCAATTTTTTTGTTTTTGCGTTACAATATAATTTATGTATGAAAGCAACCCGATGTCGCGAAAATGCGGCAAGTTGGAAAAAATAAAGAAAGGAGCGGATTGCTGTGATAAACATAACACTTCGAGATGACGTAAAGGCTTTTGAAAATGGGACAAGCCTGCTTGATGTGGCGAAATCAATAAGCGAAGGTCTTGCACGAGTTGCCCTTGCTGCAACTGTGGACGGCAGTGTATGCGGACTTGATTTTGTACCCCAAAAAGATTGTGTGGTGAATTTCCTCACATTTGATGACGAGGACGGCAAACGAACTTACCGCCATACTGCATCTCACATTCTGGCACAGGCGATAAAAAGACTGTATCCTGCCACAAAATTAGCAATCGGCCCAGCTATAGATGACGGTTTCTATTACGATTTTGATTTCGAGAATCCTATTACAAACAATGACCTTGAAAAAATCGAGGCCGAAATGAAAAAGATTATAAAGGAAGATTTGCCATTAGAACGCTTTGAACTTCCAAGAGCCGAAGCAATTAAACTTATGGAAGAAAAGGGCGAGGATTATAAGGTGGAACTTATAAATGACCTGCCAGAAGATGCGGTTATTTCGTTCTATAAGCAAGGCGACTTTGTTGACCTTTGCGCAGGCCCACACCTTTTGTCTACGGGCAAAATTAAGGCTATAAAACTTCAGTATACCGCTGGCGCATACTGGAGAGGCAACGAAAACAATAAAATGCTCACCAGAATTTATGGCACAGCGTTTCCTAAAAAAGCAGAACTCGACGAGTATATTGAAAGACTTGAAGAAGCAAAAAAAAGAGACCACAACAAGCTTGGCCGTGAACTTGAAATCTTTACAACAGTTGATTCAATAGGACAGGGACTTCCCATTCTTCTTCCAAAGGGTGCAAAGATTATTCAGATTCTTCAGAGATTTGTTGAAGACCACGAGGACAAGAATGGTTGGGTAAGAACAAAAACTCCATACATGGCAAAGAGTGACCTCTACAAGATTTCTGGTCACTGGGATCATTATAAAGACGGTATGTTTGTTATGGGCGACGAGCATAAGGATAAAGAAGTTTTCGCACTTCGTCCTATGACCTGTCCTTTCCAGTATCAGGCGTATCTCAACAGAATGCGTAGTTATCGTGATTTGCCACTTAGATATGGTGAAACATCTACACTTTTCAGAAACGAAGCATCAGGTGAGATGCATGGTCTTATTCGTGTAAGACAGTTTACAATTTCTGAGGGTCACTTGATGTGTCGCCCCGACCAGCTTGAAGATGAATTTAAGAATTGTCTTGAAATGGCTATTTATATGCTTAAAACTTTGGGACTCTACGAAGATGTATCATACAGATTCTCGCAGTGGGATCCTGATGATAAGGGAAAATATATCGGTACAGAAGAACAGTGGAATGAGGCTCAGGACACAATGGCAAAAATCCTTGACCATCTTGAAATTCCTTACAAGGTGGGTATCGGTGAAGCTGCATTCTATGGACCTAAACTTGATATCCAGATAAAGAATGTATTTGGTAAAGAAGATACACTTATCACAATTCAGATTGACCAGATGCTTGCTGAAAAGTTTGGCATGGAATATATAGATAAGGATGGAACCAAAAAGAATCCTTATATTATCCACAGAACTTCAATAGGTTGTTACGAAAGAACCCTTGCGCTTCTTATTGAAAAATATGCTGGCGCGTTCCCTGCTTGGCTTGCACCTACACAAGTGAAAATCCTTCCAATTTCCGACAACTATCTTGATTATGCTGACAAGCTCTATGCAGAACTTAAAGAAAAAGGCTTCCGCATAGAACTTGATGACAGAAGCGAGAAAATTGGTTACAAGATTCGTGAGGCTCAGCTTGAAAAAGTTCCTTATATGATTATTGCTGGCGAAAAGGAAATGAATGAGGGTACAGTTTCGGTTCGTTCAAGAAAGAACGGTGACCTTGGAACAATGACACTTGATGAATTTATGACAATGCTGAGTAAAGAAGTTGAGGACAGGGTTATATAATTTAATGATAAAAAAGAGTATGGCGCATGGTGTTTTCCGTGCGCCTATTCATTTCAATAAAAAAGTTGAAAAAAATCAAAAAAAGTACTTGACAAGAGCGAAAGGTTGTGATAATATAAACGAGTTGTGCCAAGAAAAGAATGTCGGCCAAAAAGAATTTAAAAAAGTTCAAAAAAAGGGTTGACAAAAGTTTCTGGGTATGATAATATGGATAAGCTACTCGCAGAGAGTGAGTTGCGGTGATGTTTGAAAAGTACACAGTGAGAAAAGCGGTAATATAAAGTACGAGTACGTACAGTATTACGACAATTGCACAAGGTTTAAGTAACCTTGTCAATTCCAAAGGTTTTTAACGAACTTTAAACGTTAGTATTCAAAAT
>JAZSFF010000034.1:0-79082 GCA_045532055.1 Clostridia bacterium | reverse complement strand
CCGCTGTCACCATTCCTTGTATATATATGCCTGATGCATCCGCGGTGATTTTCTTCGTTATACGGCTCAACTTCAAACTCTGTCATCCATTCCCTTACCGCCGCCAGAACATCAGGGTTTTCCCCACCCTGAATCAGACATCTTTCCATATCAATCACACGATGACTGTGCTGGGCATAGATGCCGATTCCCTCATCTGTCACAGGGAACTGCCCCTTGTTGCGATATTCCTTACAGCTTTCACAACCAATGACAGACTCAACGTCAACAAAAATTTTCCCTATTCTCTCAAGGCAGTCTTTCACCTTCTGCCCCTTGTATTCCAATTCCTTTTGGTACTCTACATTCCAGAACCGACAGCCGCCGCATTTGTAAAAATACCCACACTCCGCCTTTATTCTGTCCTCTGAGGGCTTTATAACGTCCATCAGCTTGCCAAAAGCATAAGTCTTTAAAACCTTAACAATTATAACCCTCACCATTTCGCCGGGCAGGGCATAAGGGACAAACACCGCCATGCCCTCTGCACGGCCTACACCATCACCCTCGTCAGTGATTCCTGTTATTTCAATTTCAAAGATATCATTCTTTTTCATCCATGTCCTCCAAAGCCGAAAAAAGCACCTCAAGATTCCTCTCAATCACGCCTTTTCCCCGCCAGCTAAAGGCATATTTTCCAAACTTTGCCTTAAACTCTCTGTTGCTCAGATTCTCCACATCATCACTTCTAAGAGAAGTTATCCTGTCCTCCATAAACTCCGGCAACGCCGTAGTCTTAAGCCCCTTGTTGTGGGGACAAACCCTCTGGCACACATCACAGCCCCAACAAAGACCATTTTCCTTAATCAGCTGCTCTTCTCTTTTTGTCAAATCGCCCCTTTTCTGGGTAATGTGTGAAAGGCACTTTTCAATGTCAAATCCGTTCTCACTCAATGCCCCTCCGGGACAATTCCTTATACATTCTCCGCAGGAAATACAACTCTTTTTCTGTGATATATTCGCCTCAATTTCTAAATCATGGACAATCTGACCAATGAAAAAATACGAGCCAAATTCATCACAAATAAGCATACCGTTTTTTCCCAAAAAGCCAAGTCCCGCATCATACGCCGCCCTACGGTCGTCAAGTCCGCCCTTGTCAACATGAACAGTAATTTTTTCCGCCCCCAAGGTTTCCAAAAACTCACCAAGTCTGCCCAGTTTTTCTTCAGCAACCTTATGATAATCAAGACCTCTGGCATACATGGATATATTGCCATCCTCGTTTTTAACAAAATAAGGCATCAACACAACCACAGCGTTTTGAGAAAACCCCACTTTATCAAAGCCAAGACCCTTTGCATACTCCAAAATCTGTTTTTTTATCATAACTCAATCCGCCATTGAAGTGCCCTTGCCAAGGTTATCTCGTCAGCAAATTCCAGCTCACCGCCCACGGGCACGCCATGAGCAATACGTGTAACCTTGATACCGAAAGGCTTTATCAGTTTGGATATATACATTGCCGTTGTCTCGCCCTCAAGATTTGGGTTTGTTGCCATAATAACCTCGCGCACCTCTCCTGATGTAATTCTGGTCATCAATTCTTTTATTTTTATATCATCAGGCCCTATGTTGTCCATGGGAGAAATCGCACCATGAAGAACATGGTATACACCCTTAAACTCGTTGGTTTTCTCCATTTGAATAACATCACGTGGATTCTCTACAACACATATTATGCCGTTGTCACGGACAGGATTGTCACACACCGAGCATATATTCCTGTCCGAAAAATTCTGACAAACTTTGCAATATGTTATCTTCTGTTTTGCCTCCAAAATGGCATTAGCAAACCGTTCCGCCTTTTCGGCAGGCAAATTCAGCACATGATAGGCAAGCCTCTGTGCAGTTTTATTGCCAATTCCCGGCAGTTTTTGAAATTCGTCTATAAGATTTTGCAGCGGCGAAACATAATAGTCCATTGGTACAAAATTCCTTTCTAACAGAAAAGACCTGCCAAAAACGCCACGCAGATCTTTTCACGCATTTACGCAAAATTTTTCTTATTTATCAAGGGTAACTGTGCTTGTTGCTTCGTCATATCCCACCTGATACTCGAGCACCTCGGCAAGGAAACGCAAGGGAATATATGTTCTGCCCTCTTCGTTGTTAAGGAAAGGCGCAACATCCATTTCTACTTTCTTTTCGGTATTGTCCTTGCCTTTAAAGAACAAGAAGTTGCTGCCAACCTGCATAACAAACATCTCACCATCAGCATTTGCACCAAAAACCATCTGGTCCTTTTCAATCCAGTTCACCTGATATCCAAAGTATTCAAGGGCAAATCTTACAGGAACAAAAGTTCTCCAGTTTTTCTCAACAATGCTGCCCATGCCCTCTGCAATGGTGGCCTTTTCACCATTAATCAGAATTTCTGTGTTTGCAGCAAAAACCGCCATGCCTGAAACAAGCATACATACTGCCAAAATACACGCAACTATCTTTTTCATAATAAATCTCTCCGTTCCGTCCCGCACTTTGGGACAATAAATTTAATTTTTTATTTAAATCCCCGCTAAAGTCCTCAGAGTTTCAGCCTTGTCTGTTGCCTCCCATGGAAGTTCAATGTCTGTGCGTCCAAAGTGTCCGTAAGCCGCAGTCTGCTTGTAAATTGGCCGTCTCAGATTGAGGGTGCTGATGATTCCGTCCGGGGTGAGGTCAAATACCTGACCCACCAATTCTGATATTTTCTCTTCACTGATTTTGCCTGTGCCGAAAGTGTCAATTCTCAAAGAAACCGGCTCTGCAACACCAATTGAATACGCAAGCTGCACCTCACATGAACGTGCCAACCCTGCAGCAACAACATTCTTTGCAACATATCTTGCCGCATATGCCGCAGACCTGTCAACTTTCGTGGGGTCTTTACCCGAAAATGCACCGCCGCCGTGACGTGCATAACCGCCATAGGTATCAACAATAATTTTGCGTCCGGTATGTCCTGAATCCCCCTGAGGTCCGCCAATAACAAATCTGCCCGTAGGATTGATAAAGATTTTTGTATCACTGTCCAGAAGGTTTTCCGGAATGATAGCTCTTATTACGTGCTTTTCAATATCCGCTCTGAGAACCTTCATATCAATTTTCTCATCATGCTGGCTTGAAACAACAACCGCATCAACACGTTTTACACTTCCGTCCTCGTTGTATTCAACAGTAACCTGGGTTTTTCCATCGGGTCTTAAATAAGGCAATGTGCCGTTCTTTCTCACTTCAGTAAGGCGTCTTGCCATTTTGTGTGCAAGGTCGATTGCCATTGGCATAAGGCTCTCTGTCTCATCACAGGCAAAGCCAAACATCATGCCCTGGTCGCCGGCGCCCAGACCTTCACCGTCCTTGCCGTCCTTAAACTCCAGTGCCTTGTTGACACCCATGGCAATATCCCCTGATTGCTCGTCAAGAGCACAGATAACTCCGCAGGTGTCACAGTCAAAGCCGTACTTAGCTCTGTCATAACCCACCTCACGCACAGTTTCTCTTACAATCTTTTGAATATCAACATAAGATGTTGTGCTGATTTCACCAACCACAACCACCAAACCTGTTGTGACAGTAACCTCGCAGGCAACCCGGGCCTGTGGGTCAACTGCATAAATCGCATCCAGCACCGCATCTGAAATCAAGTCAGAAATCTTGTCGGGATGCCCCTCAGTAACCGACTCAGATGTAAACAGTTTTTTATAACTCATTTGCAACTTCCCTCCATATTCATCAGTCCTGACATAAAGTTCTCATCAAGGACTGCAACTGTCTTTTTTTCTTATTGTGTATGCACAATCTTTCACCTTGCATTATACTATTTTTTCGTCTCCGTGTCAACCACTGCATATATCATATTCCGACGAAATATTACATTTTGTCCCTTAACAACTTGACAACAATCAGCAAAAAGCGTAAAATATTCTTATACAGTACAATGTTTACAAAAAGGAGCTAAAAACTTATGAAAAAAAGTCTCAATGTAAAAGATATGGTAATTACCGCATTGCTTATCGCCTTTGGAATTATTATTCCCACAATGTTCAGCGGTCTCAGAGTATACATTCCACCGTTTTCGGCAACACTCACAGCTCATGTTCCTGTTTTTGTGGCTATGTTCATTTCACCAATGTCCGCAATCTTCACGGCCATCGGCACCACCGTCGGCTTTATTTTTGCAGGGCTTGACCCGGCGGTTACTGCCCGCGCCTTTTCGCACATTATTTTTGCGATTGTTGGTGCTTTTATGATCAAAAAAGGCTTCAGCATAGTCCTTACCGGCATTGTTACCATGTTTCTTCATGCAGTTTTTGAAGCCCTTGTTTCGTTGCTGTTTTTGAGTGTCGGCTGGTCCGTTTCAAATGGCAACATGTTCTACATTGCTTTTTATGTTACAGGTATAGGAACTTTAATTCATCATATAATAGATTATATAATCGCTGTAATTCTGGTAAAAGCTCTTTCAAAAACCAAAGCAATTAAACCATTGCCCAGATTTTTCTAGTACATAAGTCAAGGAGATGAAAAATATGCCAACTGTAGACAACAACGCACTCTTCAAAATCAGCTATGGCCTCTTTGTTGTGACCTCAAATGACGGCAATCGAGACAATGGTCTTATTGTCAACACCGTAACTCAGGTTACCAATACTCCCAACCGCATTGCCGTAACCATCAACAAGCAAAACTATTCCCATAATATTATAAAAGAAACCGGCATTATGAACGTAAACTGTCTGTCAACAGATGCTCCTTTTTCGGTGTTTGAGAATTTTGGTTTCAAAAGTGGCAGGGATACAAATAAGTTTGAGAGCATCACTCCCACCCGTTCAGCAAACGGTCTGGCAGTTTTGCCCCAATATATCAACGCCTTTATTTCATTAAAAGTAGAGAACTATGTTGATGTCGACACTCATGGTATGTTTATATGCACCGTTACCGAGGCAACTGTGGTAACCGATGTGCCCGCCATGACCTATACTTATTATCAGGAAGAGGTAAAACCCAATCCCGCACCAGCCAAGAAAAAAGGCTATGTTTGCAAAATCTGTGGCTATGTATACGAAGGAGACCCACTCCCTGATGCTTTCATTTGCCCCTGGTGCAAGCATGGAGCAGAGGATTTTGAAGAATTAAAATAATATAAAAAGCGACTCATTGAATGTGTCGCTTTTTTGGTATGCCCGGTGCGATTCGAACGCATGCCGGAGCGTAAAAAAGGTGCCGGTGGCACGTTTTTAGCGTAGGATTGGAAAATGCGAGAGCATTTTTCAATAGAAGAAAAACGCACAGCGTTTTACACCAGGGGAATGCGTGAGAAAAAACAGGCATCCACGGGCAGAGACCGTGGATGCTTTTGTTGGTATGCCCGGTGCGATTCGAACGCATGACCTTCAGAGTCGGAGTCTGACACTCTATCCAGCTGAGCTACGGGCACATATATTAAGCCATAATTTATTCAGCCCTGCGGGAATTTGCAGGGCTGAAATCTTTTTAGAAGTTTTCCAATGCATCATCAAGCCAGAAAAATCCAATGTCAAACGCCTTGTAAAGTCCGTCACGTTCCGCCTGTTTGATAAGCATGGAATTATTCTCGCTGTTTGTTCTAAGTTCAATAACAACCTTTTTGGATATATCAATGTCTTCAAGTTTATCAGTTTCAGTTATACGGAATACCACCATATACTTTTCACCAGGATTTCCGTAATATATTTCATTGCCCTTTCTAAGCAACATCTTACCCTTATAAGTCAAAACTTCTTCTTTCTTTTTTGTGGCCATAGAAAATGCCCCCTTTCAGTTTACTTGTATATAATACCAAATTCCCGGCAAAAAATCAATAGACATTTAATATTTTGCGATATTTTTTAATACTTTAACTGCCAATTAATCCATTTTTTCTACAAACAAAAAAGGTATGGCGTTTGCCATACCTGTTTTGCTTATTTAAGTAAGTTGAATTACCACTCATAAGAACTGTAGTGTACAGTAGCATCATAGTTATCATTAACAACGCTTTCACCAACAGCTGTCATAACAGCGGCTATTCCTTCTGGTGTGGTTGCTAATGTCTGAATACTAACTGTGATTACGTCCTCAACGTCAAAACCGGTAAATTCAACTGTGGGTGTTGCATAAAGCTTTTTCATTATATTTTCCACCTTTCTGTTTTAAATCAACCGATTATTAGTACTCTATATACGACGCAAAAGTAATTGCTGTGTTGTCAGGAACACCAACCATCAAAAGATTGAAGTTAACTGTACCGCCACCTAAAACTTCAAGACCGCCAACAGGCTCAACATAGATATCGTTTGTTTTTGTTCCACCTTCAGCCAAAGAAGCTTTGTATCCATATTTTGTTACAGTCTTAGTTTCTGCAAGTGTTGGGAACGCTGTGTTAACCACTATAGCATTCTTAATAATTTTACCATCACCTGCTTCTACTGCTCCAGCAGAAAGAGTTATTGTTGTTCCTGGCAATACTGTAGGATCGTCAGCGATTTCTCTAGCAGCCATAGAATATCTTGAACCCTTACCATCAATACCGCCATAAACAACGATAATGTAGTCCTTTGAAATATCTGCGCCATTAATTGTAACCGTAGCATCAATACCTGCATCCTGATCAATAGCAAGGATATCATCAGCCGCATCGGGAGCTTCAGCATCTTCGCTATCTGCCTGGAAAGCAATCATTGTCTTCTGAGTCTGGTCAGCGAACCCATCAATACCAGTTGTATCGTTGGTAATTGTGTTCTCCATATCAAATGTTGGAGCGGCAAATGCAACTGTACCCAGCATCATAACAGACAAAACAACAGCAACAACGCGTGCCAAAATTTTGTTGTTCATAAAAATTCTCCTTTCATCTGCAAAATTGCATATGGTTTGTTGTTTATTCGTTTACAAATACAAAAAACAACACATGACATCCCCTTCACGCATCCTTTTATGTACTTATTAACTTCTAAACTCTTTCTAATTATATACTTCTCTTCAGGTTTTGTCAACAATTAACTTGGAATTTGTTGCTGATATTTGTGCACAAAAAAAACATCCTCGTTTTGTGCATTTGTCCAACCCCCCTAAACCCCTTTGCACACAAGGGTTTCAGGGGTTTTCCATATTATTCTTTTTTATGAAAATTTTCATCTTTTTTCACCCCAGAATATCCTTTTTTGCATCATCATTTTTGTAAATAAATTCCCCTTTTTTTCTCCAAAAAGACAACATCTTGTGCATATAATAAAGTTCATCAACAAGCTGTTGATTTTTTCACTTTTTAAAAATTTTTATGATATTTTTTCACAAAATTTCAGCTTGTTTTTTGTCAAAATTGCCAAATTCATTTTTGCTGTATTTTCAGCGAAAGCGTCTGCTTTGTGCAACAAAAAAAGGCTGTCCTAAGGACAGCCTTTTCATCACTCAAATCATTATTTAAGTTCAACAGTTGCGCCAACTTCTTCGAGCTGAGCCTTGATCTTTTCAGCATCATCTTTAGAAACAGCTTCTTTGAGAGTTGTGGGAGCACCATCAACAGCAGCCTTAGCTTCAGCAAGGCCAAGACCTGTGATTTCACGAACTGCTTTGATTACCTTAATCTTTTCAGCACCAGCAGCAGCGAGAACTACGTCAAACTCTGACTTCTCAGCGCCTGCAGCAGCACCATCAGCAGCAGCACCGCCTGCAACCATAACGGGAGCAGCAGCAGAAACTCCGAACTCTTCTTCAAGAGCCTTTACAAGATCATTAATTTCTACAAGTGTAAGTGTTTTGATATCTTCAATCATTTTTGCTATATCAGCCATTTTTTTATCCTCCATAAAATATATTTGGGAATTTAATTTTCCCGATTTTAAATATTACTAAAATTATTACTCTGCTGTTTCCATCTGCTTTGCGATGGCATCCAGAGTTCTTACGAGGCTTCCGATAGGTGCCTGCAAGCTGCCCATCATCTTGGAGATGAGTGTCTCCTTGCTTGGGATACTTGCGTAAACCTTAACCTCGTTTGCGTCAATTACCTTGCCGTCAACAAAACCTGCTTTGATTTCAAGCTGTTCATTTGTCTTTGCAAATTCAACCAAAACCTTTGCAGGAGCAACAACATCTGTACTGCTTGTTGCAAGAGCTGTAGGTCCGTGAAGTATGGGGTCAAGACCCTCCAGACCAACCTCGTTTGCAGCAAAACGTGTAAGTGTGTTTTTAACAATTGTGTATTCAACACCTGCTTCTCTGAGCTTTGCACGGAGTTCAGTGTCCTGAGCAACTGTAAGACCTCTGTAGTCAGCAATAACGCCAGCCTGAGCCTCTTTCAGTCTTTCAACAAGACCTGCAACAACGGCTTTTTTGTTCTCTAAAACTTTCTCACTTGGCATTGAGTTTCCTCCTTTCGAAAATTAACTGCTCTCAAACAAACTTTTGCCAAAACAAAAATCTGTCATTATAACAAAACAAATAACCCTCGCAAGACAACAGCGAGGGTTATAACGTAAACAACAAACCAAAAAATTTGTAATTTAGCAAAATCCTCGGCAGGACTTACGGCAAATGCCACCTGCTGTCTGCGGAATTTATTTCATTAACTATGACATTCTAACACATAAAACGCCATATGTCAATAGAAATTTTAAAATTTATGCATCAATCTTGTTTGTGTTAATTTTGATGCCGGGGCCCATTGTTGATGCAACTGTAACAGACTTAAGGTATTGACCCTTAGCTGCTGCAGGTTTTGCCTTAACAACTGCACCCATAAGAGCGTTGAAGTTTTCAACCAATTTGTCTTTTCCGAAAGACGCTTTGCCCAAAGGACAATGGATAATGTTTGTTTTATCAAGTCTGTATTCAATCTTACCAGATTTGATATCAGCAACGGCACGTGTTACATCAGGTGTAACTGTACCTGCCTTGGGGCTTGGCATAAGACCCTTAGGGCCGAGAACCTTACCGATTCTGCCGACAACGCCCATCATGTCAGGTGTTGCAACAACAACATCGAAATCAAACCAGTTTTCAGACTGAATTTTCTGAACAAGGTCCTCTGCACCAACAAAGTCTGCACCTGCAGCCTTTGCTTCGTCAGCCTTACCCTCACGGGCAAACACAAGAACCTTAACATCTTTACCTGTACCGTTGGGGAGAACTACCGCACCTCTAACCTGCTGGTCAGCGTGTCTTGAGTCAACACCCAGTTTAACGTGTATCTCAACAGTTTCGTCAAACTTTGCTTTTGCTGTCTGGCAAACAAGTTCCAATGCTTCAGCAGTGTCATAAAGCTTGCCTTTTTCAATAAGCTTAACGCTGTCTTGATATTTCTTACCTTTCTTCATTGTTTCATTTCCTCCTATTGTGGTTCCGCAGAATATAGCTTTGTATATTCCTCCCACTTGATTTCAATTCGACTAAACCCTAAAAGATTAGTCCTCTACGGTAACGCCCATAGATCTTGCTGTGCCCGCAATCATAGACATAGCAGCTTCAACTGATGCTGCATTGAGGTCAGGCATCTTCTGTTCAGCGATTGCTTGAAGATCAGCCTTTGAAAGCTGTGCAACCTTTGTCTTGTTCGGAACGCCACTGCCGCTCTGAATTTTGCAAGCTTTCTTAATAAGAACTGCTGCAGGCGGAGTTTTTGTAATGAACGAGAAAGATCTGTCCTGGTAAACAGTGATAACAACAGGGATAACAAGACCTGCATCCTTTGCTGTTTTTTCGTTGAACTGTTTACAGAAATCCATGATGTTTACACCATGCTGACCGAGTGCAGGACCAACCGGAGGAGCCGGTGTAGCCTTACCAGCCTCAATCTGTAATTTGATGTAACCTGTAATTTTTTGCGCCATTTTTATGACACCTCCCTTTCACAAACGTGGTAATATCGGGGTACGGAATCTTTCCGCCCCTCCCACCTACCCGAAGAAATTCTCCAGATATATAAATACGGCATTAGCCGTGTGGGTAACTAACTTAACGCTTCAACCTGGTTGAACTCAAGTTCAACATCGGTATCTCTGCCAAACATCGAAATTTTGGCTTTTATTTTTTGTTTGTCCATGACAATCGCAGTAATAACGCCGACAAAACCTTCAAGAGGTCCGTATTTAACACGGATATTGTCGCCCACGTCAAAGCCGACAGTAATGGTTTTCTTTTCAAGTCCGATAGCCGCAATCTCCTCATCCGTGAGGGGAACTGGCTTGGAACCGGGACCTACAAAACCCGTAACGCCGCGGCAGTTTCTTACAACATACCAACTTTCATCAGTCATAACCATCTTGATTATAACGTAACCGGGGAAAACCTTACGCATAACAGTCTTCTTTTTGTCATCTTTGATTTCGACAACCTCTTCCATGGGAACGCTGATTTCCTGTATTACGTCTTGCATATTGCGATTTTCAATGGTCTTTTCGATATCTGCTTTCACCTTGTTCTCATATCCTGAGTAAGTGTGAGCAACGTACCATTTAGCCTCTTTAGACATAAATTACGGGACTTTTCGCCCTTCCCTCCTGTTATTTGATTAACAAAGCCATTCCCAAACCGAACAGCCAGTCCAAAATCCAAATTACTGCACCGACAATCAAAACGAAAATAAGTACAATCAAAGTATTTTGTCTTACTTTTGCGAATGACGGCCATACAACTCTTTTAAGTTCTGCCTTCATGTCAACAAACCAGTCTTTTATTCTTGCGAACAAATTAGGTTTCTTTTCCATTTCAATTTACCTCTTACTTTCGTAAAATTACTTTGTTTCTTTATGAAGTGTGTGCTTTTTGCAGAATCTGCAGTACTTGTTCATTTCAAGTCTGTCAGGATCGTTCTTCTTATTCTTCATAGTGTCATAGTTTCTCTGCTTACATTCTGTACAAGCCAATGTGATTTTTACTCTCATCTTTTTCACCCTTTCCCTATACTAAACATCAGAACAATCAGTGAAATCTTTTATTCCGATTTTTATTTACTTGTATCCTGTGTTTTTTCACAACACAAATAAAGCCCCTTTTCAGAGGTGTAACTATAATATCACAAAACCGACACCTTGTCAATGGTTTTTTTATAATTTTTCTCAACAGTAATTTTTTCTTAAAATTCATACTATATATAGTAGGAAAAGGAATTTCAGGTCACAATCCGGAGGTTTTTATGAAACAAATCTTCAATATATCTCTTGTATATATCGGCCTTGTAATCGGTGCAGGCTTTGCCTCGGGTCGGGAAATTTTTGAATATTTTTGCCTGCCCTCCCAAAACGATTTCACCGGCATTGTTCTGGCAACCATAAGCTTTGGTTTTTTGAGTTACATTACCATGTGGGTTGCCCGCCGCAACGGAAGCGAGGACTTTGACAGCTTTATTTCCTGTGTGGCAGGAAAAGCCTCTCCATTAATCCGCATATTCATGTCAATTTATATGTTCTGCGGTTTTTTTGTTATGATGTCTGCATGCGGTGCTCTGGCAAACCAGAGTTTTTCCGCTCCGCCCTCTCACGGCATTGCCATTCTTGCCATTGTTTGCTTTGTTGTTTTTGTGTTTGACGTCAAGGGCCTGGTGGCACTTAATGTGGTCCTTGTCCCCATAATGATTCTGGGCATGACCATTCTCTGTGTTCACTCTGCCATTTGTGATACCCTTCCCGTATTCGCAGGTATTAACAGTGTGCGTTCAAGCCCTCTTCTTTCATCTCTTTGTTATGTAAGCTACAATACCATAACCGCAGGAGCAGTCCTTGTTCCCCTTTCAAAAGGCACCGACAAAAGAACGTTGTATCGCACCGCAGGGCTCAGCAGCATAGTTCTTGGAATGCTTATATTCATTGCATGGCTGGCTTTGAACATATACTTCGACAAACTCTCATCTTCTCAGATGCCTCTGCTTGACTTGGCGGCAGCCCACGGTAAATTTTATGAAACCACCTATACTATGGTTTTGTTTATGGCTCTGTGCACCACAGCAGTATCCCACGGGTTTGGACTGCTGTCAAAATTCCGCTTTGAAAAAGCTTTCGACCGCACGTTGGCTTCTGCCATCCTTTGTCTTGCGGCTGTACCTTTTGCACATTTCGGATTTTCAGACTTGGTTGCAAATGTATATTCCGTCTTCGGCTATCTTGGTCTTATCTGGACAGGGATGCTTATTCTGGCATACCTCAAAAAAAATTAACCACAAGTTTCCGACAACTTCTCATTAACCACAACAATATCATGTTTTTGTATCCATTTTTATGCAGGGCTTTATACTTGACGAAAAGTCGCCGTTGTGCTAAACTTGAATGGAAATTAAGAATACATAGGTGATACGAATGAAAGATAAACAAACTTTGAAATGGCTTTATTCCCACTCAAAGGCACAGGTTTTCTCGATATTATTGCTTTCTCTTTTCCGCTGTTCTCTTGCGATATTGGGGGTTGTTTTTGCTCTCTCTTCAAAATCGGTAATTGACTCCGCCGCAAACCATGATTTTGACGGCATGGTAATCAGTGCGGCAAAACTTGTTGCAATCATCCTTGTCCAAATCGCAATAAGACTGGTTGGTCAGGCATTTGAGGCACATATCTCAGCAAAACTGCAAATCAGATTCCGCAACAGGATTTTTACGTCCATTCTGAAAAAAGATTATTCCGTAATAACATCGTATCATACCGGCGACCTGCTTACCCGACTGAACAATGATATCAGTATTATTTCAAACGGAATAATCTCCCTTATACCAAGCGTAACCGCCTTGATTGTGGGTCTTATCTATGCACTTTATGCCCTTGTCCAACTGGACAAAAACTTTGCCTTTATCTTTTTGTTTGGAGGAATTTTGCTGCTTATTGTAATAAGCGCATTCCGCAAACTTATGAAAAACCTGCACAAACGCGTTCAGGAATCCGAAGCAAAAACCCGCTCTTTCTTTCAGGAATCCGTAGGCAGTATTCTCATGATAAAAGTTTTTGGCATTGAGGACAAAATTTCACAAAAAGCCAGTTCTCTGCAGGACATCAACTATAAAGCCCAGATGAAACGCACGGGTCTGTCCCTCTTGTCACACACCGGTCTCAGCACTGTTTTCAATGCAGGTTCTCTGTATGCTCTTATCTGGAGTGCTTATCGGCTTTTCCTGGGCACAATAACAGTTGGTACACTTACAGCCATAATACAGTTGGTAAATCAGATACAAGCTCCCTTCGCCGGACTTTCGGGGGTTGTGCCCAAATATTATTCCATCCTGGCATCAGGTGAAAGAATCATCGAGATTGACAGTCTGCCCGACGAAAAAGAACAATATCCCCCACTTGACCCCGTATCTTCATATGAAAAGCTGCAAAACATCAGCTTTCAGAGTATTTCTTTCAGCTATGGTCGTGACGTAGTCCTTGACAACGCAAACCTCACCATAGACAAGGGCGATTTTGCCGTTATTGCAGGAATCTCAGGAATAGGCAAAAGCACCCTTATCAAACTTCTCCTTGGCGTTCTTATCCCTACAAGCGGAGATATACGCCTGAATATGACCGACAAAAACTTGACCGTAGGCAAATTTTCAAGGTCATTGTTCTCTTATGTACCACAGGGAAATCTATTGCTTTCAGGAACAATCCGGGAGACAGTATCTCTTGTAAAACCTGACGCCACTGACGAGGAAATAATGAAAGCCGCAGAAATAAGCTGTGCGGCAGACTTTATAAATCAACTCCCCCAGGGCCTTGACACCTATGTTGGCGAAAAAGGTATGGGCCTTTCTGAAGGTCAGGTTCAAAGACTCGCTGTAACTCGTGCCATCCTCTCTGACGCACCTATCATCCTTCTGGACGAGGCCACCTCGGCTCTCGATGAAGCCACAGAGGAAAGGTTGCTAGCAAACATCAGAGAACAGAAAAATAAAACCTGTATCATCATTTCGCACAAACGCGCTGCATTCAACATATGCAACAAACACATATATATAGAAAACAAAAAATTTAGATGTGAACTGAATGAAATATAATAAAAGCTCCTTACATCACATTGATGCAAGGGGCTTTTTGCTAAATATATTTTTCTATTACTTTTTTCATATCGTCCAGCTTTTTTTCAATATCCTTCACCAGCCTGATATGAGTTCTTACTCTGTCCAAATTCTGACCTTTCCTACAGGTCTTGAAATATGTATCACCATTGAGATAGTCTGCAAGGAACCTGATTCCGCATTCGTAGGTTATTATTAGTGCAGATATGGGCAAAAGTTCAATTTCTTTTTGTGTAAGACATTTGGCCGTCTCGCTAAGGAACCCCCTTACGAACTGCTCAAATTTATCCATGTCAAACCATATTTTATCAAGGTCCCGCTCGTCTTCTTCGCCGCTTGATGCTCCAAACCTCAAAGCATCGCCAAAATCATAGAGCACCGAGCCAGGCATAACCGTATCAAGGTCAATTACACAAATCCCTTCACCGCTGTCCTTGTCAAATAATACATTGTTAAGCTTTGTATCATTGTGAGTAACCCTCAACGGCACAGTTCCCTTTGCCATTTCATCTGTGATAATTGATGCATACTTTGCATATTCCCGTGCAAACTCAATTTCTTCCTTCACTGAATCAAGTCTGCCTGCTGCGTTATTTTGAATGGCCACCTCAAGCTGATGCACACGTTCAGGTGTGTTGTGGAAATCCACAATGGTCTCAAAAAGTTTGTCTGCCGGGTAATCATCCAGCATGTTTTGAAACCTGCCAAAGGCCTTTCCCGCAAAATAGAGCTGAACCGGATTTTCAACGATATCATAGCTCACCGTATCCTCAACAAACTTATACATTCTAAAATAATTATCATCATCAAGTTTGTAAAGATTTTCGCCATCACAGGTTCTTATAACATTGAGAGTCTCCCTCTCCACATCACCGCCCTGAGCCTGAATTTTCCTTTTCAAGTGCTCAGTAACCCCAAAAATATTATCCATAACCTCTTTGGGATTTTTGAAAACCTTTTTGTTTATTCTTTGAAGTATATAGCGTGGTGAAGTTTCACAAAGATATGTGTCATTTATATGACCGTTGCCATAACTTTCAATATCTATGTCAACATTAAACTGTTTGGCAACCGCTTTCAAGCTAAATTCCATCATAATACCCCTTATCAACAAGATTTTTCATTGCTGCCATAACCATCTCTTTGTCTTCTTTATACGTAACGCCATACCATTTATCATCTGTTTCAAGAACTCTGATTTTTTCATTTTTGTTGCGAATCATGTTGTCCATAACAAATGGTATATAAAACTCGTCTTTCATTGGATTCTTAAGATTTCTCAGGAACTTGAGGAATTCTGTTCTAACATCTTCAAACACACCGGGCAAAAGACCCCACATATTCATTGAAACAATCTTGTCAAGTGAAACACCTCTGTTTTTGTCAAGGTCTGTATGTTCAACCACACTTTTCAGAAATCCACCCTCAACATCACAAATACCCCTGGAAACTGTGCCGTTTTCAGTAATTGTGTTGCCCAATGTAAATCCCACCATGCAGTTTTCGTCCCTCTCCACAAGGTTGTCATGCAAAATCTTAAAGGACTTCTGTCCATAATAATCATCAGCGTTAATAAGCGCAAAGGGTGTATCCACCACCGCCTGAGTGCAAAAAACAGCATGGCCTGTACCCCATGGTTTTGTCCTGCCATCAGGAACCCTGAATCCCTCAGGAAGATTGTCCATATCCTGAAACACATACTCAACATCGGTCATCTTTTCAATTTTTTTCTTTGTGATTTCGCGGAAATCCTTTTCGATATCCCGTCTTATTATAAATACAGTCTTATCAAATCCCGCTTTCACAGCATCATAAACAGAGAAATCCAAAATTATCTCGCCACCGGGGCCAACCGGTGCAATCTGTTTAAGTCCACCAAACCTGCTGCCCATACCTGCCGCCATAACCACAAGGGTTGTCTTTTTGTTCATATCTCACACATCTCCTGCTATAATACTTACTTCATCAACAACCATATGATTGTGCCGCAACACATCAATTTAATTATTGACCATAAAAACCCACTCTATCTTCCATTATACAAAAAAAACAGCCTTTGTATTTACCTAAAAATAACTTTTGCTTATAATTTTATCAATTTTTTCTTGCATTTATATGAAGTTTTTGGTACTATATTAATATGTAAAGAAACCAAAGGGGTGAATTATATGCATTACACTGGTTTGGACCTCAATGACACACTAACCATCAACAAGCTGTATTCTGTGCATTATTTTGAATACTCCAAGACCTTTCGTTTTCATGGCGAGAAGCACAACTTCTGGGAATTTGTCTATGTGGACAAAGGGGAAGTTACTGCAACTGCAGGTGACCAGGAACTCATCCTTTCCCAAGGAAATGTTATTTTTCACAAGCCCAACGAGTGGCATAATATCCGCGCCAATGGCAAAATTGCGCCTAATGTTGCCATCGTTTCCTTTGACTGCCCCTCTTCTGTAATGACATTTTTTGAGAACAAGGTTCTGAAGGTGGGACAGGAACAAAAGAGTCTGCTTTCAAAAATTCTCTCAGAGTATACAAACGCCTTCTCATCACCTCTCAGCAACATATATACCACTACCCTGGTGCGCAAAAAAGAACCCGTACTCTGTTCAGAACAACTTATAAAGAATTATATATGTGAATTTCTTATACTCTTCTTACGGCAGAACATGCCTGCAACCCAATACCGAACCACCACCATAAACAACTCTGACGCTACACTGAATATTTTAGTCAACTTTATGCTTGACCATATATCAGAAAGCATGTCTATTGAGCGTTTGATGAAATACAGCGGTCTCAACCGCATGGGCGTAAACCGACTTTTCCAATCAGGATTAGGCACAAGTCCCATGCAATATTTTATATACCTTAAAATCAATCTTGCCAAAAAATATCTGCGCGAGGACAACTACAACATTTCCCAGATAGCAGAACTCTTGGGCTACTCAAGCATACACTATTTTTCTCTGCAATTCAAAAAAAGCACAGGCATGTCCCCTTCGCAATACTCCGCATCCATCAAGGCACTTTCGCCCCTTGATGTAGCAAGCGAACTGTGTACCGCACCGCCCAAGCTAAAGACTCCGCTCGAAATATAGACAAAAAAACAGGTCCCGTCAGGCACTTCCCCACCAGGAATTTGCCACGCAAGGACCTGTTTCTTTTATTTTTCAATCAAAGAATATCCCAATTTAAATATATCACCGGCACCCATGGTAATAACCATGTCCCCGGGTTTTGCATTTTTTAAAACATATCTCTTGATTGCATCAAAGTCATTGATATACATGCCTTTATCCATAATTTCCACCAAATCGCAGGAATGGATGGTTCCGTCATATATCTCTCTCGCAGGATAAACATCTGTCACAATGGAGTGGTCTGCCAGTTCCAAAGCCTTTGCAAACTCCTTGGTAAAGGCCTTTGTTCTTGAATAGGTGTGAGGTTGAAAAACGCACCACACATCACCCTTTGTCACAGCTTTTGCCGCCTTGAGAGAGCTTTCAATTTCCGTTGGGTGATGTGCATAATCATCAACAATAGTGATTTCTTTCACCGAACCCAAGGTCTCAAACCGACGTTTTGTTCCGCAAAAATTCTCCAGTCCCCGTTTAATAGTTTCAGCATCAATGCCCAATTCCCACGCCAAGGCAAAAACCCCCAAGGCATTCCTTACATTGTGCTCGCCATGTACCGAAAGCTCTATTTTTGCCGCCTCTTTTCCGTAGGCAAATACAGCAAACTCACATCTCCCAAACTCATTAACCCGTATATTTTCGGCATAAAAATCGTTATTTTTACCAATTATACCATATCTCAACACTTTTGTTTTGATATTTTGCACAACAAATTCAGTATTTTTATCGTCAGAACAAACAATAATGCACCCATTGGGCGAATTTAGTCTTGTAAATTTTTTAAAAGCTGTTATAATATGATTGATATCAGTAAAGTAGTCCAAATGATCTTCTTCGACATTTGTAATTATTGTGTAATATGGATGAAAATGCAGAAAACTTTCTACATATTCACAAGCCTCAAAAACAAGATAATCTTCTCTGCCAATTTTGTAGTTGCCGTTTATTTGCGAAAGCTCACCGCCAACCAAAATGGAGGGATCAAGATTTGCTTCCAGAAGAACCAGCGACAACATTGATGTTGTGGTGGTTTTTCCGTGCGTCCCGGCAACCGCAATGGGGAACTTATATATGTTCATCATCTGTCCAAGAAGTTCGGCACGTTCCATAACGGGTATTCCCAACGAACGGGCTTTAACCAATTCCGGATTGTCCTGAGGGATTGCTGCTGTATAGCATACAAGGTCAGGGTCACATACTGCGTTTGCTGTATGCCCGATTGATATCTCGGCACCTGCCTCTGTAAGTTTTTGGACAATCGGGGTTTCTGTGCGATCAGAGCCTGAAACGCTGTAACCAAGATGCATCAGCATATGTGCCAACGCACTCATGCTGATTCCACCAATTCCTATCATATGTATTTTGGCATGTTGCGGAAGTGTGGAAAGCTGAAAGTTTTTCAAAATTCTCATCTCCTTGGAAGATTTAATCTCGCTTACGTCTTTTTTCTGAAACAGGTTTTCCTGTCTCCAAAGAGTATTTTACCACAATTTCAAAAATTTATCAATATCACGATGTATATTATTATATAATTTTTCATAAGTAAAATAATTAAAAGCTATATACAATGAAAAAAGAGGTGCATTTTATGCAAATCACAGACATTAAGGTAAGAAAGATTAATGCGGACGGCAGAATGAAAGCAGTTGTTTCTGTTACATTTGACGATGCTTTTGTTGTTCATGACATCAAAGTTATCGAAGGTCAGGAAAAGCTTTTCATTGCCATGCCCAGCAGAAAGACTCCCGACGGCGAGTTCAAGGATATTGCACATCCCATCAATGCCGAGATGAGAGAGCTTCTTCAGAACATGATTCTTGCAAAATATGAAGAATCTCTGGCTGAGTTCGCAACCGAAGAATAATTTTGACAGACAATTCTTCTTATATTAAAAAAACATACCTTGTTATAGGGTATGTTTTTTTAATTACCTGTATGACAAACCCGATACCGCTTTTGCAGTATCGGGTGTTTTTTATTTCAACAAATCTATTGCCATTTCTGTATTCTTGTCTGCGAGTGCTTTATATTGTCCGCTCTTTTCACAAAGTGTTTGCTGCAAATCATTATATTTTTTCATTATATCATCTGCAAAGGATACCAATTTTTCCACATCAATATCCTCTACTTTCATAACAAAACCATGTTCCAAAGTATCAACAACCGCATTCACCTTGGGGTCATAATCAAGGGCTATTGCAGGAACGCAATTCTTAGCCGCATAAATCAAGGTATGAAGTCTCATGCCTAAGACAAGCTTTGACCTTCCTACAACACCAAGTATAACCCTGGGCGAAAGACCTGTCTCAAGAACGCCGCAAGGCACTTTGATAAGTTCTGCAATTTCTGCCGAAATCCCCCTGTCAAACACATCCTGCATAGCCACAATCAGGGGAATAAGTCCGTGTTTTTCGTAAACTCGTTCAGCAAAGGCTGCAATTTTTTCTTTGAAATCCTTATCGTTCTTTTTCCATTCACGGACCGCAATCACAAAGAAATCTTTGCCCGCAGGGACGCCGCTCCTTGAAATGGCCTCCATAACCGCCTTTTCGTCACCATTTTCCAAAGCAAAAACAGGGTCTGCCGTAACAAACGCCGGAATATTGGGGTCAACTATACCATCAAGCTCCTGTCGGGAAGATTTTTCCCGAAGGGTTATCATATCAACCTTATTAATTACTTTTTTCACACACCAGAGATTCCGCGCCTTTGCAACCGGTCCTATGCCATTAGCATACAGCATAACTTTTGCACCGCAAAACTTTGCCAAACCCATAATCATCAAATAATAATATAAGGACTTGGAGCTGGTAACATCCTGTATAAGGCTTCCTCCACCACTGATAAGCAGTTTGGTCTTTCTGAGTTCTCTGAAAATATCAATATAATTAAATCTGTCAATGGACCTCACATTATACAGTTTCGCCGTCTCTTCGGGAACCTTTGACAAAACAGTTATCTCAACATTTGGACATCTTTTTCTCATACCTTCAATAATTGCAGACAAAATAGAGTCATCGCCGCTATTGTGAAAGCCATAGTATCCTGAAATCACAACGTCTGTTGTCCTTTTGCTGTTTCCGTGGGCAAGGTACCTCTCGATATCTTCAAATTCTCCCATGTCCACCTGGTTTATTTTGGAATTCTTGATAACAGAGATGTACATTTTAAGGGCATCATCTGCCATGGTTTCCACCGAATAATATTTCTTGACGGTTTCTATGGAATAATCACCCAAATGTTTTCTGTATTCATCGTCTTGTGACGCAAGGATTTTCATCAAATCATCACGCAAGCTCTCCATGGTGGTCATTTCGCAACCACGGCAACAAAAGTTGGTGTCAATTGAAAGCTGCAGCTTATCCTCATCAAATATACCTATATATCCCTCGTTTCCTGCAATGATTGCAGGCTTTCTTGCAGCCATAGCTTCAAGGGCTGCACGGCTTACACCCACAAAAACATCTCCTGATGCCACAAATTTGTTTATGTCGATACGTCCGCCGGTAACGATTACAACTCTGCTGCCCAAAGTTTTATTCATCTGGTCAGCTTCTTCTTTCACCTTCTCAAAGTCATTGCCGCCCCCAACAATCACAACCTCAACGTCGGGGATTTCCTTTATTAGATAGGGCACCGCCTCAATCAACTTATGTGCAGCAAAGCTGCGGTCTGTATCCATTCGACTGACATATACAATCCGAGTTTTATCCTTGCCAAAATCAAATTCCTTTGCAATATCAGAAAAATCAATATTGTCCGAGAACTTTTCAATGTCAACACCATTGATTGTAACCCTTATATCATCAGCATCAAGTCCATAATTGTACACAAGATATTTTTTTATATCATCACTTACCGCCAAAGTCCGGTCTCCCCAGTTGGTCAGCAGATTAAATGGAAATCTGGTATTAAAAACCCAATGCGCCGTTGTGACGAACCTGAACTTGTGCTTTCTATGCAAAAGTCCGCACAAGAATCCTGGAATGCGGGCATGGGCATGGACTACATCAATTTTATAATCCAGAATAATCCGCTCCAATTTCCTGTATGCACTCCACAAAGAAGACACCGCCTTGTTGTGGAGTGTTACATCGAAATGCTTGATTCCTGCATCTTCCAGTTCTTTCACATAAGCACCGCCGTTGGATGCAACAAAAACCTCAACGCCCCGTCTTGCCAAAGCCTTTGAAAGCTCTACAATATGGGTTTCTGCACCGCCAATATCAAGCTGCATTGTGGCCATTAAAACTCTCATATGCTCAAATTTCCTTTGTTTATTTATTTTCCTCTGTTTCAGCCTTTGCAGTAGGGCTGAATACATCTTCAACCAATTGAGTCATTTTTCTTCCGTCGCATAGATAATATGAAATTCCACTTATTGTCTGGGGTGCCCCCGGAAGCTGATACATGGTAACATTCTCCGAATCTATTTTGCTGATTGCCCCCAGATGTTTTACCAAATCCTTTGCGGTATAATTGGTTCTTACATTCTTTTTGACAACCTCGAAAATATCCCCTGCCTTCAACAGATACTTGGGCTGCAGTTTTTGCTGAACAAGAGCCTTTATAAACGCCTGCTGCGCCTCTATTCTTCCCAAATCCCCTGTTGCATAACCCTTGTAGCCGGGATTCCCCTGTCTAAATCTGACAAAATCATGGGCCTGCTTGCCATTTAGATGCTGCATACCTGCCTGAAGGTCTATATGCAGATTCTGAACAGGGTCGTCATATTTCATACGGAAAGGAACTTCGAAATCAACACCACCCAAGGCGTCAATTATCTCCTGAAATCCGTCAAAGTTCACACTCATAAAATAATGTATAGGAAGCCCTGTCAACAATTTCACCTTTTGAACGCTGAGTTCCTCAGGTTCTTCAATGTTTCCGCGTTTCACTTCCTGCGCTCCGATTCCCACCGCTGCATTTATTTTTTGGTACCCTTTGCCCATTGGAATTCTGGTATCACGGGGTATAGAAAGTATGTTAACCTTACCTGTCCTGCCATTGAGGCTGGCAAGCATAATGGTATCACTTCGCATTCCGCCCTCATCAACACCAAGGAGCAGAATGTTCACTACCCCGACCCCTCCCTCAGTTTGTTTGTCCAGGGAGGCAAGAGTGATTTCTTCACCAAGATACAGGCCCGTCAGCCACTTTGCAGACAAAACCCCGCCAACAGTAGCAAAAACCACACACAGAATACATACTGCAGACAAAATTATTTTACCCTTTTTGCTAAACATACTCAATTTATATCTTTGCCTTTCTCACAGGAACAATGCTCGTTTGTCCCCTATGTAGTTTACCTTGTTTGTAAATCGATTATATCACCACAGTGCACAGCCGTCAACAAAAACACCAAAACGAAATATATTTTTAACACAAATTTCACATTTCACAAAGATTTTTGTCCGAACGCTTGTAAAGCACAAATTTGTTGCCAATAACAATTACCACCTGCGCTGCTGTTTTTTCGGCAAGTTCTTCCGCCGCCTCACGAATTCCCATCATTGAATTTTCAAGGACATGAACCTTGATAAGTTCCCTTGCAGCCAAAGCATCCGCCGCAGTTTTCACCACATTGGGTGAAATTCCGTCCTTTCCTATTTGATAAAGTGCAGGCACATTCGCCGCCAATCCTTTGAGATATGCTCTTTCTTTGCTTGTCATCTTTTTATTTTCCTTTCTCCAATAAAATATCTGCAAGCCTTGCAAACTGCAAAAGGCTCAGTTTTTCACCTCTTATATTTTCGTCAAGACTCATCTCGCTGAGTGCCTCCTTGACCGAATCCTTTCCTATACTAATGTAAGGACTTTTCGAAAGTGCATTAAGCAATGTCTTTCTTCTTTGTCCAAAAGCCGACTTAATGATGTCAAACATAAGCTTTTTGTCTTTAACATCAACAGTTGGCCTTTCGGTCACCTCAAGGCGTATAACCACCGACGCCACCTTAGGTTGCGGCATAAAACAATGAGGTTCCGCCTTTGTAACGATTTTTGGTATAGTATAAAACTGCACCGCAGCAGACAAAGCACCGTAGTCCTTGCCCCCGGGACTTGCCACCATGCGGTCAGCGACTTCCTTTTGCACCATAACAGTCAGAGACTTCACCGGTACGTTCTCTTCCAAAAACTTCATTATAATCGGTGTTGTTATATAATAAGGAAGATTTGCCACAACATGCACCGGAATATCCCCGAATTCATCTGCAATCAGTTTTTTCAAGTCCACCTTCAAAACATCCTCATTTACCACAGCCACATTGTCAAACTCATTCAACGTGTAATCAAGCAAGGGTATAAGGCTCTTGTCAATCTCCACCGCCACCACCTTGTTGGCAGTCCTTGCAAGTTCACGTGTCAGCACCCCTGCACCAGGACCTATCTCCAGTGCTCCTGAGTTTTCATCAACACCCGAACCATGGATAATCTCGGACAACACCCCCTCATCAATAAGGAAGTTCTGACCCAAAGACTTTGAAAAAGAAAACCCGTGCATCTCAATAACCTTTTTCAGTTCTGAAGGATTATAAAGTTTCATTTATTTATTCCTTTCACTACCTAAATTAAAAGCACCGGACCCATTTCTGGCCCAATGCCCTGCAAAGCGAAAATATTTCCCAAATTTAAAAAAACGCATTGACAAAGGCAAATCCTTGTGATATAATAGTTACCTATTATAGTGCGTACTTTTGCGTATTTTTCAATTTCACCCTTATTTTTTGCTGTATTTGCAGTATATCATACATGTATGAAAAATGCAATAGCTGTTTAAAATATTTTTGTGAAATTTTTTCCAATTTGTAAAAATTAATACAATATATTGTGCTGCTATAGGTGTTATATATACAATGCGGTTGGCGTTTTGCCGTCAACGCAAATATTACGAAGAGGTGATTATTTATGGTACATCCGGTGAAACTTGGCAGAAATACCCGAATGAGCTACGGTAAGATAAGGGAAGTTATTGACATGCCCAATCTTATCGAAATCCAGAAAAATTCCTACGACTGGTTTTTAACCGAAGGTTTGAAAGAGGTTTTCCACGATGTGTCACCTATTACAGACTACGCCGGCAATCTCATTCTGGAATTTGTTGATTACAGAATAGATATGAACCCCAAATACGACATTGAGGAATGCAAAGAGCGTGACGCTACATATGCGGCACCCCTCAGGGTCAAGGTACGTCTTATCAACAAAGAGACTGGCGAAGTCAAGGAACAGGAAATCTTTATGGGTGATTTCCCCATTATGACTCCATCAGGTACATTCATCATAAACGGTGCTGAGCGTGTTATCGTCAGTCAGCTTGTCCGCGCACCATCGGTGTACTTTGCCGAGAAGTTTGACAAAATCGGCAAAAAGCTGTTCTCCTCTCAGGTTATCCCCAATCGTGGTGCATGGCTTGAGTACGAAACCGACAGCAACGACCTTTTCCACGTAAAAATCGATAAAATGAGAAAGACTCCCATAACCGTTCTCATCCGTGCTCTTGGCTTTGGCACAGACGCCGAAATCATGGAGCTCTTTGGCGAGGACGAGCGTATCATGCGCACCATGGAGAAAGATACATGCAAAACAGTTGAAGAAGGTCTTCTGGAGATTTATCGCAAGCTGCGTCCGGGCGAACCCCCCACAGTAGAGAGTGCAAAGTCTCTTATCACCAACCTCTTCTTTGACCCCAAGAGATATGATTTGGCTCGTGTTGGCCGTTACAAATTCAATAAGAAATTGCGCATGGCTGCCCGTGTGGTAGGCAGAGTTTCTGCTGAAAACCTGGTTGACAAAGAAACCGGTGAGCTTATCGTTTCAGCAGGCGAAACCATCACTGCAGAGATGGCACGTGCTTTGGAAAAAGCCAATATCAACGCAATCACCATCAAAGTTGACGACGAGCACACAACCCGTGTTATTTCCAACGGCATGGTTGACCTCCGTGACTTTGTTGATTATAATCCCAGAGATTATGAAATAAACGAAAATGTCCGTTACAGCATTTTGAAAGAGATTATGGATGAATTCCCCGATGTTGATTCAGACGAATTCAAAAACGCTCTTCGTGAACGCCGTGACGAACTTATCCCCAAGCATATTATTACTGACGATATTATTGCTTCCATTTCTTATATAGGCAACCTGGCTGCGGGTGTGGGCACAGTTGATGACATTGACCATCTTGGCAACCGTCGTCTTCGCAGTGTCGGCGAACTCCTCCAGAACCAGTTCAGAATCGGTCTTTCAAGAATGGAACGAGTTGTCCGCGAAAGAATGTCCACACAGGACCTTGATGTGGTTACACCTCAGACACTTATAAACATTCGTCCCGTAACTTCTGCAGTGAAAGAATTCTTTGGTTCTTCGCAGCTCTCACAGTTTATGGACCAGATCAACCCCCTTGGCGAGCTTACTCACAAAAGAAGACTTTCTGCCCTGGGTCCTGGTGGTCTCTCACGTGAAAGAGCAGGCTTTGAAGTTCGTGACGTTCACCATTCACACTATGGACGTATGTGTCCCATCGAGACACCTGAAGGTCCTAACATCGGTCTTATCAACTCCCTTTCAGGCTTTGCAAAGGTAAATGAGTATGGCTTTATTGAGGCTCCTTACCGCAAGGTTGACAAGGAAACCGGCTGCGTAACCGACGAAGTTGAATATATGACAGCTGATACAGAGGACGGGTTCTACATTGCTCAGGCAAACGAGCCTCTGGACGAAAACGGCAAGTTCATTGCAAAGAAAGTTGTTACAAGATACAAGGACCAGTTCCTTGAAATAACTGCCGAACCGGGCAAATGCCGTGTTGACTACATGGACGTTTCTCCCCGTCAGGTAACATCAATCGCAACAGCAATGATACCATTCCTTGAAAACGACGACGCTAACCGTGCCCTCATGGGTTCAAACATGCAGCGTCAGGCAGTTCCCCTCCTCTGTCCCGAATCACCAATCATCGGCACAGGCATGGAGTATAAAACAGCAAGAGACTCCGGCGTTTGTATCCTTGCAAAACGCAGCGGAACAGTTTCTAAAGTTTCAGCCCGTCAGATTGAAATCCTTTCCGACGAGGGTGAAACAGACACATATAAGCTTATCAAGTTCACACGTTCAAACCAGGGCATGTGCATCAACCAGAGACCTATCGTTTCTGCCGGTGAGCGTGTTGAAGAAGGCGATATAATTGCTGACGGACCTTCCACCAAAAACGGTGAAATCGGTCTTGGCCGCAACATCCTCATCGGTTTCATGACCTGGGAAGGTTACAACTACGAGGATGCTATGCTCATCAGCGAACAGCTTGTAAGAGACGATGTCCTCACTTCAATCCATATCGAAGAATATGAGATTGAGTCCCGTGATACAAAACTTGGTCCCGAAGAAATTACCCGTGATATCCCCAACGTGGGCGAAGACGCTCTCAGAGATTTGGACGAACGCGGTATCATCCGTATCGGTGCTGAGGTTTCAAGCGGCGATATTCTGGTTGGTAAGGTTACACCAAAGGGCGAAACCGAATTGTCAGCCGAGGAAAGACTCCTCCGTGCAATCTTTGGCGAGAAAGCCCGTGAAGTTCGTGACACATCACTCCGTGTACCCCACGGTGAATATGGTATAATTGTTGACGTAAAAGTATTTACCCGCGAAAACAGCGATGAGCTGCCTCCGGGTGTTACACAGATAGTTCGTTGCTATATTGCACAGAAGAGAAAAATCTCTGTTGGTGACAAGATGGCGGGCCGTCATGGTAACAAGGGTGTTATTTCAAGAATTCTTCCTGAAGAAGACATGCCCTTCCTCCCCGACGGAACACCCCTCCAGATTGTTCTCAACCCACTGGGCGTTCCTTCTCGTATGAACATCGGCCAGGTTCTTGAGGTTCACCTTGGTTATGCGGCAAAAGCCCTTGGCTGGAAGGTTGCAACCCCCGTATTTGACGGTGCAAACGAAGAAGATATCATGGATGCTCTTGAGCAAGCTGGCTACGAACGCGACGGTAAGACCGTTCTTTATGACGGACGTACCGGCGAACCCTTTGACAACCGCGTAACTGTTGGTTACATGCATATGTTGAAGCTTGCCCATCTGGTTGATGACAAGATTCATGCCCGTTCAACCGGTCCTTACTCACTGGTTACTCAGCAACCCCTTGGTGGTAAAGCTCAGTTCGGTGGACAGAGATTCGGTGAAATGGAAGTTTGGGCACTGGAAGCATATGGTGCAGCTTACACACTTCAGGAAATTCTTACAGTTAAGTCCGACGATATCGTAGGACGTGTAAAGACCTATGAGGCAATCGTTAAAGGCGAAAACATTCCCAAGCCCGGCGTTCCTGAATCATTCAAGGTTCTCATTAAGGAACTCCAGAGTTTGGCTCTTGACGTTAAGGTTCTTGACTCTGACGGCAATGAGGTAATCCTTAAAGAATGTATCGACGACGATCCGGATGATTTGCCGGTAAACATTGACAGGGCAGAAGATGCTCCCGAAAATGTACCACCCGCACAGGGATCTGAGGAAAATTCTGATTCAGACCTTCTTGACCACGAGTTGTTCTACGAGTTTGAAGACACAACCGACGACGAAGATATGTCTGACGATTCTTTTGACATCGGCGTTGCAGATATGTTGGATGATGACCAGATGGATGCAGACGACGATACGGATTTTTAAGGATTATTCATTTAAGTTAAACAATACCCCCAACCTCCGCCGCTCATAGCGGAGACCGGGGGAGCTTGAATCTTGTGAGCAGAAAGTCGAGTGATATTGTATGTGCGAATATCAAAATTTTGATGCTATTCAAATAGGACTTGCTTCACCCGAAAAGATCAGAGAATGGTCACGAGGCGAGGTTAAGAAACCCGAAACAATAAATTACAGAACCTTAAAACCCGAGAAAGACGGCCTTTTCTGCGAGAGAATTTTTGGTCCCCAAAAGGACTGGGAATGTAACTGCGGAAAATATAAACGTGTTCGTTATAAAGGTGTAGTCTGCGACCGTTGCGGCGTTGAAGTTACACGTTCAAAGGTACGCCGTGAGAGAATGGGCCACATTGAACTTGCTGTTCCCGTATCTCACATCTGGTACTTCAAGGGTATCCCCAGCCGTATGGGTCTTATCCTTGATATGTCACCCCGTCTCCTTGAAAAAGTTCTGTACTTTGCAGCATACGTTGTTATTGACCCGGGCAAAACCGGTCTTATGAAAAATCAGATACTCAGCGAGAAAGAGTACCGCGAAGAATGCGAAAAATACGGTGCAAACGCATTCAAGGCAGGTATGGGTGCTGAGGCTGTTCTTGAAATGCTCCAGGCAATCGACCTTGAAGCACTTTATCAGGAACTCAAAGCTGACCTTGAAGGTGCAAAGGGTCAGAAAAAGATAAGAACAGTAAGAAGACTGGAAGTTGTTGACTCATTCCGTCAATCGGGTAACAAACCTGAATGGATGATTATGCCTGTTATTCCGGTTATTCCTCCGGAAATCAGACCTATGGTTCAGCTTGACGGCGGCAGATTTGCAACATCCGACCTCAACGACTTATATCGTCGTGTTATAAACAGAAACAACCGCCTCAAGAGACTCCTTGACCTTGGAGCTCCTGAGATTATCGTAAGAAACGAAAAAAGAATGCTTCAGGAAGCAGTTGACGCCCTGATAGACAATGGCAGACGTGGTCGCCCTGTTACAGGCCCCGGCAACCGTCCTCTCAAGTCACTTTCAGATATGCTGAAAGGTAAGCAGGGCCGTTTCCGTCAGAACCTTTTGGGTAAGCGTGTTGACTATTCCGGACGTTCTGTTATCGTTGTTGGTCCCGAACTGAAAATTTACCAGTGCGGTCTCCCCAAAAAGATGGCTTTGGAACTTTTCAAACCTTTTGTAATGAAAAAATTGGTTAATGACGGGCTGGCACACAACATCAAATCAGCAAAACGTATGGTAGAGCGTGTTCGCCCCGAGGTTTGGGACGTGCTTGAAAGCGTAATTTCAGAGCATCCCGTTCTCCTCAACCGTGCACCTACACTCCACAGACTGGGTATCCAGGCGTTTGAACCTGTTCTGGTTGAGGGCAAAGCTCTTAAGCTCCATCCCCTTGTATGTACAGCCTTCAACGCGGACTTTGACGGTGACCAGATGGCGGTTCACCTTCCCTTGTCTGCAGAGGCTCAGGCAGAGGCAAGATTCCTTATGCTCTCTGCAAACAACCTGCTCAAGCCTCAGGATGGTAATCCCGTAACTGTTCCTACACAGGATATGGTTCTGGGTAGCTACTACCTGACAATCCAGATAGATGACGAATATGGTGCAGGCAAAGTCTTCGGTTCAGAAGACGAGGCAACCTTGGCTTATGCAAACGGTGCTGTTGGCCTCCATGCCCCAATCAAAGTTCGCATCACAAGGGAAATTAACGGTGAAAAGGTTACAGGCATCATTGATGCCACAGTTGGCCGTCTTATCTTCAACGAGAAGATTCCTCAGGACCTTGGTTTTGTTGACAGAACCAACCCTGAAAACGCACTGGCTCTTGAGGTTGCATTCCGTGTTGACAAGAAAAAGCTTGGTCAGATTATTGACCGCAGCATCAAAATCCACGGCATCACAGAGACAGCTACACTTCTTGACGACGTAAAAGCAATGGGCTTTAAGTATTCAACCCGTGGCGCTATCACCGTTGGCGTTTCCGATATGGAAATTCCTGAAGAAAAGAAAGTTTACCTCGCTGAAGCCGAGGAAGAAATCGAAAAAGTTACAAAGAAATACTTAAGAGGTCTTCTTACAGATGAAGAACGTTATGAAAAGGTTATTCAAATCTGGTCCGAGACTTCAAATAAGGTTACAGACGCTCTTATGAAGAGCCTTGACGAGCTCAATCCTATCTTCATGATGGCAAACTCCGGTGCCCGTGGTAGCGTAAACCAGATTCGTCAGCTGGCTGCAATGCGTGGTCTTATGGCGGACACCACCGGTCGTACAATCGAAATTCCTATCAAGGCTAACTTCCGTGAAGGCCTTACCGTTCTTGAATACTTCATTTCAACCCACGGTGCTCGTAAAGGTCTTACAGATACAGCGCTGAGAACAGCCGACTCAGGTTACCTCACACGTCGTCTGGTTGACGTTTCTCAGGACGTTATTATCCGTGAAGACGATTGTGGAACAGATGATGGTATCATTGTTTCAGACATCAAAGACGGCAACGAAATCATTGAGAAGCTGAAAGACCGTCTGATAGGCAGAGTTGTTTGCGAAGACGTTGTAAACCCTGCAACGGGAGAGGTTATCTGTGCTAAGAATCAAATGATTTCACCTGATATGGCAGATGCAATCGAAAAAGCAGAAATTGAAAGCATCAAAATCCGCAGTGTTCTCAAATGCCGCTCTAAGATTGGTGTTTGTGCTAAATGTTACGGACACAACCTTGCAAACGGCGAGGCTGTAAACATCGGTGAAGCTGTTGGTATTATTGCTGCACAGTCAATCGGTGAACCTGGTACACAGCTTACAATGCGTACGTTCCACGCCGGCGGTGTTGCTGGTGGCGACGATATCACACAGGGTCTCCCCCGTGTCGAGGAATTGTTTGAAGCAAGAAAGCCTAAGGGTCTTGCAATCATTGCTGAAATTGGCGGTCGCGTAAAGATATCAGAAAACAAGAAAAAACGTGAAATCACAATTCTTGACGACGAAAACGGCAACAGTGCAACCTACCTGATTCCTTATGGTTCAAGAATCAAAGTAAGAGAAGATCAGGTAATCGCAGCCGGTGACGAACTTACAGAAGGTTCAGTCAACCCACATGATATACTGGCAATCAAGGGCTATACAGCCGTTCAGGACTACCTCATTCAGGAAGTTCAGCGTGTATATCGTCTCCAGGGTGTTGATATCAACGACAAGCATATCGAGGTTATTGTCCGTCAGATGATGCACAAGGTTAAGGTTGAAGACGCAGGCGACACCAACCTCCTCACAGGTTCACTTGTTGAACGCTATGAGCTTGAACGCGTGAACAATGCCGTTCGTGCAGAGGGCAAACAGGAAGCTGAATACTCAGAAGTTCTTATGGGTATCACAAAGGCAGCATTGGCAACAGATTCGTTCCTCTCTGCTGCATCCTTCCAGGAAACAACAAGAGTCCTTACCGAAGCTGCTATCAAGGGCAAGATTGACCCGTTGGTTGGTCTTAAGGAAAACGTTATCATCGGTAAACTTGTTCCTGCAGGTACAGGTACGCCTAAGTATAGCAACGTGGACATTGTTCCTGCTACTGACTTTTCAGAAGACATAATCTTTGGTTAAAAGACAAATTTAAAGAGCCGTGGCTATATAGCCACGGCTCTTATTTGTTATGTTATAATGTGCAAACAACTGCCGCCCACTCTCCCATGGTACGGATTTCCTTAATCTTCAACCCTGCATTTTCCAAGGATTTGACCACTTCATCTTTTCGCTCAATTATAATTCCTGAACAAATGAACACACCGTCATCCTTGACAAAATCCTTTACAAATCCAGAAAGGGCAATTATCACATCTGCTACAATGTTTGCAAGGACAATATCATACTTTTTTTCTGCCAGCTTTTCACGAAGAACGACATCTGTTGTAATGTCTCCGTCAAAACCATGATAAATATTCTGATTAAGTCCGTTTAATTTAAGGTTGGAATAAGCAACTTCCACCGCCATAGGGTCGATATCAACCGCCGTAGCCTCCGCCCCGCCCAGAAGCAAAGCGATTACAGACAAAATACCAGAACCGCAACCCAAATCCAAAACTCTGTCACCTTTTCGGAGATGTTTTTCAATCTCTTCAATGCACATCCGGGTGCTTTCGTGGGAACCCGTACCAAAGCTAAGCCCAGGATTTATAAGAAACTTCACTCTGTCGCTGTCAGGAACATCGGTCTCCCATTCAGGGACTACCAACACCTTTTCGCCGATTTCAAGGGGTTTGAAGTACTGTTTCCAATTCTCTGACCAATCCTCGTCACGCATTTCTTCCTCTATAAGGCTAAGGCTTCCAAATGCTCCATTCTTGTCCTGATTTTTCAAGTCGGCAATGGCATTTTTTACTGTTGCCAGTTGCTCTGTGCCTTCATCATCTTTTGAAAAATAAAGAGTGATGCAGGAATCCGTCTCCTTCAACCTTTCAAGTTCATCATCCACATAATCCCAGTACTTGCGGTTGTTCTCCAAAAACTCTTTGAAATCCTCTTTGTCACTTATCTCAATTCCCGTTATGCCCAATTCATAAAGAGCACCGCAAATCGGCTCAATTCCCTCATTGGTGGTTATAATTTTAGCTTGTATCCAGTCCATAATTTACTCCTATGTACAATCAGGGCGGAAAACCCGCCCCGAAATTTTATTATTTAAGAAAATCCTTTACTTTGTCAAAGAAATTCTTTCTGTCATGATACTTTGACGGCTCAACTGTATCACCAAACTGCCTTAAAATATCTTTTTGTTTGTCATTTAAATTCTTGGGGATTTCCACATTTATTTTAACATACTGGTCGCCTCTGGCACCGCCGCCACGGAGTTTGGGGACACCTTTGCCTTTAAGACGGAACACCGTTCCGGTCTGGGTTCCCTCGGGAATGTTGTACGTAACCTTGCCGTCAACCGTTGGCACTTGAACCTCTGCGCCCAACGCCGCCTCAACAAAGGTTATAGGGAAGTCACACAAAATGTCATATCCCTGACGGGTAAACAGCTTGTGCCGTTTCACCCTTGTTACAACAAGCAAGTCTCCGTTCGGTCCGCCGTTCTTGCCTGCATCCGCCTGACCTGCAACAGAAATTACCTGATCATTGTCAATGCCTGCAGGTATTTTAACCTTTACCTTTCTTGACTTACGCACCATTCCGTCACCACGGCAAGCTTTACAGGGATTTGGAATAACTTTGCCTGTTCCCCCACAAGTTGAACAGGGCCTTGAACTCTGGAAGTTGCCAAATGCAGTCCTTTGAACTGTAGTGACCTGACCTGTTCCGTGACACACACTGCAAGTTGCAGCGGATGTGCCCGGTTCTGCACCGTTTCCGCCACAGGTATCACACTTTTCCATACGATTAACATTAAGCTCAATCTCGCATCCAAAACATGCCTGTTCAAAGGTCAAATCAATGTTATATCTCAAATCACGACCCTTCTGGGGTGCATTTGGATTGCGCCGCGACTGACCGCCAAAACCGCCGCCAAAAAATGTGCTGAAAATATCTTCAAAACCGCCGCCGAAACCGCCAAAGTCCCCATAGCCGCCATAACCGCCGCCGGCCTGAGGGTCAACCCCTGCATGGCCAAACTGGTCATATCTTTGCTTTTTGTCCGCATCACTAAGCACCTCATATGCCTCTGATGCCTCCTTAAACTTTTCCTCAGCGACCTTTGCCTTGTCCCCGGGGTTAAGGTCAGGGTGATACTTTTTTGCCAGCTTTCTGTATGCTTTTTTTATCTCATCTGCCGAGGCGCTCTTGTCTACCCCCAACACTTCATAATAATCTCTTTTCTCTGCCAAACCTGTCACCAACTGTCTGTTTATAAATTTTTAACAAGCAAATTCTTCGGCACACCTCTGTGTGCCGAAGAACCCTTTTGTGTTTTAAAATCAAGTTTTATTACTGTTCATCGTCTACAACTTTATAGTCCGCATCAACAACATTATCATCCTGTGCCGCACCGCCTGCTGCACCATTTGGGTCAGCCTGTGCCTGCTGGCTCTGTGCTGCATCAGCATAAAGCTTTGATGATACATCATAGAACTTCTTTGAAACTGCCTCAGTCTGTTCCTTAACCGCTTCAACATCAATTTCCTCTGCTTTCAGCATTTCCTTCAGCTTGTCAACTTCTGCCTGAATGCCAGCTTTTTCGTCATCAGAAATCTTGTCTCCAAGGTCTGTAAGGGTCTTTTCGGTCTGATATACAATGTTGTCAGCAGTATTTCTTGTATCCACCGCTTCTTTCTTTTTCTTGTCTTCAGCCGCAAACTGTTCAGCTTCCTTTACAGCCTTTTCGATATCCTCGTCAGAGAGGTTTGTGCTTGAAGTAATTGTGATATCCTGGCTGTTGCCTGTACCCATATCCTTTGCAGTAACATGAACGATACCGTTTGCGTCAATATCAAATGAAACTTCAATCTGGGGAACACCACGGGGTGCAGGAGGAATGTTAGTAAGGCTGAATCTGCCCAAAGTCTTGTTGTAAGCTGCCATTTCTCTTTCGCCCTGAAGAACGTGAACCTCAACACTTGTCTGGCTGTCTGCTGCTGTTGAGAATATCTGGCTCTTCTTTGTCGGGATTGTTGTGTTTCTTTCAATAATCTTTGTGAACACGCCACCCATTGTCTCGATACCAAGTGAAAGAGGTGTTACGTCAAGGAGCACCAAATCCTCAACATCACCAGAGAGGACACCCGCCTGAATGCAAGCACCGATTGCAACGCATTCGTCAGGATTGATGCCCTTGTGGGGTTCTTTGCCAATAAGTCTTTGAACGGCTTCTTGCACAGCAGGAATTCTTGAAGAGCCGCCAACAAGGAGAACCTTGTCAATTTCAGAAGGGCTTATTCCTGCATCAGAAATTGCGTTCTGTGTAGGAATCATTGTCTTCTCAACCAAATCAGATGTAAGTTCATTGAACTTCTGTCTTGTAAGTGTTATGTCAAGATGCTTTGGACCTGTTGCGTCTGCTGTGATAAATGGCAGGTTTATGTTGGAACTCATTACGCCTGAAAGCTCAATTTTTGCCTTTTCAGCAGCCTCTTTGAGTCTCTGAAGTGCCATTTTGTCAGTGGAGAGGTCAATTCCGTTTTCCTTGCGGAATTCAGCAACCAAAAAGTCAATTATCTTCTGGTCAAAGTCGTCGCCGCCCAGCTTGTTATTACCACTTGTGGCAAGAACCTCAAACACGCCGTCGCCGATTTCAAGGATTGAAACGTCAAATGTACCGCCGCCAAGGTCATAAACCATAATTTTTTGGTCTGTGTCCTTGTCAAGTCCGTATGCAAGTGCTGCCGCTGTTGGCTCGTTTATAATTCTGAGGACTTCAAGTCCTGCAATTTTGCCGGCGTCCTTTGTTGCCTGACGCTGTGCATCGCTGAAGTATGCAGGAACAGTAATTACTGCCTGGCTAACTGTTTCGCCCAGATAGCTCTCTGCGTCTGATTTCAATTTCTGAAGAATCATTGCAGAAACTTCCTGCGGGGTATATTTCTTTCCATCAACGTCTACTTTATAATCTGTACCCATTTCACGCTTTATTGAAGAAATTGTGTTGGGGTTTGTGATTGCCTGTCTCTTTGCAACCTGACCCACCAGTCTTTCACCTGTTTTTGTAAATGCAACAACTGATGGTGTTGTTCTTGCACCCTCAGGGTTTGCAATAACAGTAGGCTCGCCGCCTTCCATAACCGCTACACATGAATTTGTTGTACCCAAGTCAATACCAATAATTTTTCCCATAATAAATCACCTTTCTTAAATTAAATTGTTTTATATTTTCAATCGGTCTGTCTTATGTGACCAACTTAATTAGCAACTTTCACCATTGCATATCTTACCACTTTGCCCTTGCAGGTATAACCCCGCATCAGCTCTTCTGAAATTGTGTTTTCGCCAAAATCCTCATTTTCTTCATGCATCACCGCATTATGAATGTCCGGATTAAAAACCTCGCCAACCGCCAAGATAGGTTCAACTCCTATTGCAGCAAGCACCTCATCAAGCTGTTTCGCTATCATCTTGATGCCATCAGCCAAGGTTCCTTCCTGACTGTCAGCCGCCGCAATAGCTCTTTCAAGGTTATCCTTAACCGGAAGCAGCTTTTCAATCATATCGCAAACCGCCATTGTGTAAAGATCTTCACGTTCCTTTGCGGTACGCTTTTTGTAATTGTCGAATTCCGCCGCATGACGAAGCATCTTGTCTTTAAGAGCATCAACTTCTTCACGCAAAAGTTCCTCTGGAGATTTTTCTTCTGCTACTTCCTCCGTTGTTGCCACGGTTTCTTCAATTTTTTCTTCCTGCAAATTATCCTTTGCCTCTGTGTTTTCCATTTTATTCATCTCCTGTTCCTATAAGCATCTGTCGTGTTCCAAAATCTTTGGTCAGCACTGAGCTAAGCTGTGCTGTAAAAAACTCCAGTGCGGATATTACCTTTGAATAATCCATTCTGGCGGGGCCCAGAACTCCAAGAAGTCCCATCAACTTGTCAGACGCCTTGTAAGGTGAAATCACAACACTGTTGTTTTTAAGTTCCGGAATGGGTATCTCATCACCTATAAGCACCTTTGTGCCGCCGGCGGCGTTTGCCTCTGCAATTATTCGGCTGAGGTTCTCCTTGTTTTCAACAACATCAAACAGTTCTTTGACCTTGTCAACACTGCTGTATTCCGGAAACCGGAATATGTTTGACAACCCGTCAATAAAAATCTGTTTGCTGTCAATTTCCGAAACCGCCTCATGAACCAGTTCAATAACCGATGTCAGTATTTCAAAATTATGACCAATGGCATTTTTAATCTCCATCATGTTTGAGATGTTTATTTCTGAAATAGTCAGTCCGGATAAATTCTGATTGAGTATGGAACTAAGTTCATGAGCAAACTCCTCGGATATATCCTGACTTAATTTCAAAAGCCGGTTTTTAATAATTCCCGATTTATCCGAAACAATAAGCATGGCGGTAAAATCATCAACTTTGACAACTTTGATGTTTTTTACAACCCCTGCCTCTGTTCCGGGCAACATTCCAATCACCGGAAGCCCGGTAATCCCTGAAAACGCCGCCGCTACATCACGGACAATCTTTTCAAGCTCTCGCTTTTTCATAGAAGCCGCCTGGGTCATCTTCTCAATTTCCGCAGCGGTCATCTCATACTTTTCCATCAGGGAATCCACATAAAGTCTATACCCACAGGTAGACGGCACTCTGCCGGCAGAAGTATGAGGCTGTGTCAGAAGACCCATCTCCTCCAAATCACCCATTTCGTTGCGGATTGTAGCCGCACTGAGGTTGAGTTCCGGTCTTTTGGAGATGCTGCGTGAACCAACAGGCTCCGCCGTATTAATATAATCTTCGACTATTGCCTGAAGTATCATTCGTTTTCTGTCATCCAAAGCCACTGCATTCACCCCTCAATCTCTATCCAAAAAAGATATTTGCCAAAATTTTTGTTAGCACTCAACATAAAAGAGTGCTAACTGCTTTCTATAATATACCACCAAAGCCTTTGATTGTCAATAGTTTTATGTAAAAAAAGTTAAAAACAAAAAGCGACAGGTGTGGCAAATTCGCCACACCTGTCGTTTCCCCTTTTACAATTATATAAAAATGAATATATCTTATTATGCTTTGCCAACAGAACCGAAAAGCTCCATCTTTTCTTTAACTGTCGCTTTGATTGCCTCAAAGCCGGGAGCCAATAGCTTTCTTGGGTCAAAACCTTTGCCCTCCAAGTCTTTGCCTGCCTCGATATATTTTCTTGTTGCCTCAGCAAATGAAAGCTGGCACTCTGTATTCACGTTGATTTTGCTTACACCCAGAGAAATTGCTTTCTTTATCATATCCTCAGGGATGCCTGTTCCGCCATGAAGTACCAAAGGCATGGGGTTTGTAACCTCGCTGATTTTTGCAAGAACTTCAAAATTGAGACCCTGCCAGTTTGCAGGATACTTTCCGTGAATGTTACCGATGCCTGCTGCAAGAATATCAACACCCAAATCTGCAATCATTTTGCACTCATCTGGATCTGCAACTTCGCCGGCACCAACTACACCGTCTTCTTCGCCGCCAATTGAACCAACCTCTGCTTCAACAGAGATGCCCTTTGAGTTTGCAAGAGCAACAAGCTCCTTGGTCTTCGCAATATTTTCTTCAATTGGATAATGTGAACCATCAAACATGATTGATGAAAAACCTGCCTCTATTGCAGAGAGCGCACCCTCATAGCTGCCATGGTCAAGATGCACTGCAACGGGAACAGTAATTCCAAGGCATTCAATCATTCCCTTTACCATGTTGACAACGGTTTTAAATCCTGTCATATATTTTCCTGCACCCTCAGACACGCCAAGAATAACAGGTGAGTTGCATTCCTGTGCAGTCAAAAGAATAGCTTTGGTCCACTCAAGGTTATTGATATTGAATTGACCAACCGCATATTTCCCTTCTTTAGCTTTTTTAAGCATTTCAGTAACTGAAACCAACATTTTGCATTCCTCCTATGCTTGAACTACTATATATATGATATCACTCTATGAAAAATATGTCAATAAAAATTTGTTTTTATTTTTGCAAATAAACCGGAAATATAAATTACCCAATTTTGTTGAATTTTACCCGTATCTGTGATAGAATGTTTTTTTAGAGTAGTTTTTTCATATTATATTATACGCAATCTCAAAAGATTTATTTAGGAGTGATAAAATGAAAGCGTCTGTCAAAAAACTTCTTACCTTTTTAAATGACCACTACTTTTATGTTTTTGCGGTTATGACGCTCCTGCTTCCTGACCTGCAACTGAGGTATCTGGTCTGGCCAAAGGTATACGGTGAGTTTTTTGCGACTGTCATACCATTCCTCTTTGACCTCGCCTGGATTTCATTGATTTTTTACGGTTTGTTGATTTTCTTACCAAAAACTTGGGGCAGGATTGTTTTTATTGTTATAAGCGGTATATTCATCTTCTTCTCTCTGGCACAATACATCTATTTTCAGATTTTTGAGCAGTTTTTTCGTTTAGAGAGCATAGGTCTTGCAAGCGAAGGCGGCAATTATCTGTCATATGCCCTTTCATACATGGACGGCAGATTGATTTTTTGCACAGTTCTTTCGATTCTCTGTCTGGTTGTCACGGCAATAAGATGGAAACGCCCAAAACACACAGGAAAGATTGCCAAGCTTTTTTTCTTGACTCCCGTTCTTGCAATTTTCCTCCTGCACTTGTTTATGCAGCCTGAACTTTTTGGCGAATCTCAAGACGACTGGGATTCCTGGAGCAAACCCAGAGTAATCTACAAGGAATTCAACGATGCCAACAAAAGCCTTGATATTGCAGGTCTTTACCACTTTGTCGCAAGAGATTTCTTCAAAACCTATCTGACTGGTGGCAATTATGAAAAGGAGGATTTTGAAACCGTTGACCAATACTTTGCCGAGCGTAAGGCAGAATATACAGAAAACCAGTATACCGGTCTGCTTAAAGGCAAAAACGTAATTGCCGTTATGCTGGAAGGCATTGATGACTGGATGATAAATGACAAGTATACCCCCGTCATGCGGTATATGATGAAAAACGGCATCAACTTTGCCAACCACTATGCACCCACCTTCGGAACAGGTTATACCTTGGGTTCGGAATTTTGTTTCAACACCGGTTACTACACTCCCACATCTTCTGTAAGTGCTGTAAATTTTGCCTCAAACGAATATCCATATGCCCTGCCACAGCTTTTCAAAAACGCAGGTTATTCGGCAAATTCATTTCATTACAATAATTCCGAGTTTTATAACCGGGGAATTATGCATAAAAGTCTGGGTTTTGAAAAGTATCATTCATTTATGGATTATGGGCTACCCGACTATGTAGCACAGGCGGACAGCAACATTTTGAAAAATGACCAAATATATAATGACATAGTCAAAACCCAACCATTTTTCAGCTTTGTAATAACATATTCCGGCCATGTCCCCTACACCTTTGACGACGCAAAGTTGGCTCTGGCCAAAGCCAATCACCCCGACCTTGTGGACTCGTCAATGGATACCGAGAAGAACAATTGCCTTCTTTTGGCACGGGACACCGACGATTTCTTCCGGCAGTTGCTTGAACGGCTGAACAATGACGGCCTTTTGGAAAACACCGCTATTATTGTATACACCGACCACTATGCCTACGGTTTCTCCGACCAGGAAAAACTTTTGCAATACAGCATCGAAGCAGGTACCGACAACATGTACCGTGTTCCGGCATTTATCTATTCGCCGGGAATCACGCCGACAGATATAACCAAGCCTTCACACACGGCTGACCTTTTGCCCACAATTATCAACCTCTTTGACCTTGAAAACAATCATTGTTATATAGGCAATGACATCCTGTGGGACAAAAACACCGGTTTTGCCTACTTCGGCAATCTTTCATGGATTGACTCTGCAATGTCGCATACCCCATCAGACCAGGAAGTTCCCTCTGAGATTCTGGAACAGGTACAAAAAGGCAACGCCCGTGTACGTGAAAGTCTTAAACTCAACGATATTGTCATTACAGGAAACTATTTCAAACATTGCAAATAGACTTTTCTGTGAATTGCACTTGTAAATTCTCATCAGTTGTGATACAATGAACATAAGGTTTGAGTAAATACCAAACCTTGAGGAGGTAATTTTTATGGAAAATACAAACTTTTCAAAAACCGTAAAATTTCAGGTTGAAAAGGACAAGCCTGATACCAGAAGCCTTATACTGTCAGTTCATCAGGCACTGCAGGAAAAAGGCTATAACCCCATAAACCAGATGGTGGGTTATATTATGTCCGGCGATCCCTCCTACATTACTGCTCACAACGGAGCAAGAACTCTTATTCAGCGACTGGAAACTGACGAAATCCTTGAGGAACTGGTTAAGTTCTATGTGGCTGACAACAACAAATAATACTTAAAACAGTATGACCCCATAGTCTTTTAGACTGTGGGGTCTCTTTTATGAGGTTATTGACCGTTTTGTTTATCCTCAGCAATTTCCATATTTTCGGTCAAAATACATCATGTTTTGTATTCTTTTTTAAACATGAATAACAACATTCTTGTTAAAAGTATAACAATTTTAACAAATATTACTAAAAGTATAAATAAACAGTTGTCCCTTGCCTATTTTTGTGATAAAATTATAAATTATATTTATTGCAAGTGTGTTCAGGCGGCACTCGGTGCAGTCTGAATCTAATTTTTTCAGGAGGATGAATTTAAAATGGATAAATTGTTAATCATTTTGACCGCTTTTGGTGCACTTCTGGCATTGCTCTTTGCTCTTGCAACCGCGCTGAAAGTAGTGAAATTTTCTGAAGGCACAGATTTGATGAAGAAAATTTCCCAATCAATCAGAAAAGGGGCAAACGCCTACCTCAAAAGACAGTATAAGGTTGTTCTTATCTTTTTTGGCATTATGTTTGTCATTCTGGGTATAATGGCAACATTTGGTCTCCTTACCCCTTACGTTCCCTTTGCTTTTATTACCGGTGGTTTCTTTTCTGCTCTCTCTGGCTTTATCGGCATGAAAATTGCCACACTTTCAAACTCAAGAACTGCTAACGCTTGTCAGGAGGGTCTCAACAAAGGTCTTCGTATCGCATTTTCCGCAGGAAGTGTTATGGGCTTTACCGTTGTAGGTCTTGGTCTTCTTGATATTTCAGTATGGTTCTTCCTTTTGAAGTTTGTGTTCCAACTTTCCAACGAGGCAATAACCAGTGCTATGCTGACCTTTGGTATGGGCGCATCATCCATGGCTCTTTTTGCCCGTGTTGGCGGAGGCATCTTTACCAAGGCCGCTGACGTTGGCGCCGACCTTGTGGGCAAGGTGGAGGCAGGAATCCCCGAGGACGACCCCAGAAACCCCGCAGTTATTGCTGATAACGTTGGTGACAACGTGGGCGACGTTGCAGGCATGGGTGCTGACCTTTATGAGTCTTATGTTGGTTCCATTATTTCCGCAAGTGCTTTGGGGGTTGCGGCTTTCCACAGTCTTGAGGCAATGGCCCTGCCTATGCTTCTGGCAGCAATCGGTGTTATCTGTTCAATTTTCGGAACATTCCTTGTAAGAACCAAAGAGGGTGCAACTCAGAAAGAGCTCCTTGGTGCACTTTCACGAGGAACAAACTTCTCTGCAATTGTTATCGGTATTGTTTCGCTACCTCTTGTTTTCTTTGTTTTAGGAAAAGAAAACTGGATGATATATTTTGCAATTCTTGCAGGTCTTATATCAGGTGTGTTTATCGGTCAGGCTACCGAATACTTCACATCCGACAGCTACAAACCAACCAGGAATCTGGCTGCAACCTCAGAGACAGGCACTGCAACCATTATCATTGGCGGTCTGTCAGTGGGTATGCTTTCTACGCTTTTGCCAATCATTATCGTTGCAATTTGTGTTCTTGTCGCATACTATGTTTCAGGAGGTGCAGCAGATGCATCAATGGGGCTTTATGGTATAGCTCTTGCAGCAGTTGGTATGCTTTCAACATTGGGCATCACTTTGGCAACAGACGCATATGGTCCCGTTGCTGATAACGCAGGGGGAATTGCTCAGATGGCAGGTCTTGACAAATCCGTAAGAGAACGCACCGATGCCCTTGACTCTTTGGGCAACACCACCGCAGCAACAGGCAAAGGTTTTGCCATCGGCTCTGCTGCGCTTACAGCGTTGGCACTTATGGCATCATACATAGACAAAGTAAACAGCATCGAAGGCGGCGCGGCAAAGATTGCAAATCTAAGCATCACAAACCCTGCCGTTCTTATCGGCTTGTTTGTGGGTGCATGTTTGCCCTTTGTGTTTGCCGCAATTACAATGAACTCAGTTGGCCGCGCAGCACAAAGTGTTGTCAAGGAAGTTCGCCGTCAGTTTAAAGAAATCAAGGGTCTTATGCAAGGTGAGGCAGATGCTGATTACGAAAGCTGTGTTGACCTTTGTACAAAGGCAAGTCTTCGAGAAATGGTTCTTCCCACCATCGTTGCCGTTGCTGTTCCCATTGTTGTTGGTCTTATCCTTGGATGTACCGGTGTTGTGGGTATGCTTGCAGGTGCAACCGCATCCGGATTTTTGATGGCAATATTTATGTCAAACTCCGGCGGTGCCTGGGATAACGCAAAGAAGTATATTGAAAGTGGCGTTTACGGCGGCAAAGGCTCCGAAAACCACAAAGCCGCAGTTGTCGGTGACACAGTTGGTGACCCCTTCAAGGATACCTCCGGTCCGGCAATCAACATTCTCATCAAACTTCTTTCAATGGTTTCCATTGTTTTTGCAGCAGTCGTAATCAACTTCTCAATTCTTTAAGGCACAAAAAAGGCTTGCCCCAAGGCAAGCCTTTTTTATATTTACGCCGTATGCGATTGACAGAGATTTTTGTATATGATAAAATCTATATATTATCATAAATGGAGACAATACAAATGAACCTGTACTTTGCACCCCTTGAGGGGATAACCACACATATATACCGAAACACTCACGCCCAGATGTTCGGAGGCTGCGACTCATACTTTGCACCATTTATTACCCCCAGCGATAATGAACGAATCAGCATCAAATCTCTGCGGGACATTGTTCCCGATGTAAATCAGGATATAAATCTTACTGTCCAAGTCCTGACAAACCGCAGTGATTCTTTTCTCAAATTTGAGGAAAAAATCAGAACCTTGGGTTATAATTCAGTAAACATCAACCTTGGCTGTCCCTCGGGCACTGTGGTAAAGAAAAACCGCGGTTCGGGGTTTTTGCGTGACACAGAAGCATTGCACGACTTTCTCTGTCAGGTTTTCACCGACAGCAAGCTTGAAATTTCCATAAAAACAAGGAGCGGTTTTTCCTCGGGAACCGAACTTGATTTCATTCTTCCCATCTATAATAAGTATCCATTGTCAACTCTTATTATACACCCAAGAGCAAGGGCAGATTTCTATAATGGCGAACCCGACATAGAGGTTTTTGCCAAAGCATACAATTCATCAAAGAACAAGGTTTGCTACAATGGAAATGTTTTTTCTGCAACTGATTATCAGCGGATAGTCGGGACTTTCCCCGACGCAGAGGGTGTAATGCTTGGCAGAGGCGCTGTAGCTAACCCTGCCATCTTCAGAGAAATCCGTGGCGGAGAAAAACTGGAAACAGCCGAACTGATTGACTTTACAAAAGTTCTGGCAGAGCGGTATCTTCCCGTCCTTGGTTCAGAGGTATACACTCTCCACAAACTGAAAGAAATCTGGATGTATATAATGTGGAATTTCCCAAATGAGAAAAAAATTCTTAAAGCTGTGAAAAAATCTTCACACCTGTGTGACTTATTTGATGCAATCAACCTCTTGCAAAATAAAACTGTTAAAATATTTCAAAAGGAATAAGGCAAAAATGTGTTGAATGTTAATGGATTATGTGCTACAATCAAAAGAGGTTTACAAGGAGGAAATAACTTATGAAAATAACAGACAGCATCAAATATATAGGCGTCAACGACCACAAGATTGACCTGTTTGAGGGTCAGTATGTTGTTCCCAACGGAATGTCATACAATTCATATGCCATTATTGATGAAAAGATTGCCATTATGGATTCTGTTGATATAAATTTCACCGACGGCTGGCTTCGCAACATCGGCATTGAGTTGGGCGACAGAACCCCTGACTACCTGATAGTTCAGCATATGGAACCTGACCATTCGGCAAGCATTAAACACTTTGCAGACACCTATCCCAACGCAAAAATTGTTGCATCATCAAAAGCCTTTGCAATGATGAAGAACTTTTTCGGCACAGACTTTGCTGACAAACAGATTGTTGTTGGCGAGGGCGACACCCTGCTTTTGGGTAAACACAATCTGACCTTTGTCACTGCTCCTATGGTACACTGGCCCGAGGTTATTGTTACTTATGACAGCTTTGACAAGGTTCTTTTTTCCGCTGATGCTTTCGGGAAGTTTGGTGCACTTGACGCAGACGAGGACTGGGCATGCGAGGCACGACGTTATTATATCGGTATTGTCGGCAAATACGGCACTCAGGTTCAGGCTCTTCTCAAAAAAGCTGCCAACCTGGACATACAAACCATTTGTCCTTTACATGGTCCTGTTCTTAAGGAAAATCTTGGATATTACCTGGATTTATACAATACATGGTCCAGCTACGGAGTTGAATCTGATGGCGTTGTAATCGCCTATACTTCGGTCTACGGCAACACCAAAAAGGCAGTTTTGGAATTTGCCAAAGAGTTAAAGAAACAGGGGTGCGCCAAGGTAGTTGTCAATGACCTTGCACGGTGTGACATGGCGGAGGCTGTGGAAGACGCATTCCGCTACGGAAAGATTGTTCTTGCCACCACCACATACAATGCAGACATCTTTCCTTTCATGCGTGAATTCATACATCATCTTGCTGAACGCAACTTCCAGAACAGAACCATTGGATTTATAGAAAACGGCAGTTGGGCACCGAATGCCACCAAGGTTATGAAAGACCTGCTTCAAGGCTGCAAAAACCTGACATACACCGATGCCACTGTGAAAATTCTTTCTGCTCTTGACGAAGAAAACTCTTCACAAATTATGGCTCTGGCAAAAGAACTGTGCAGAAACTGATTATTTAAAAAAATATGGAAATAATATATAAAAAGGAGGCTTTATTATGAAAAAATATGTATGTGACGCTTGCGGATGGGTTTATGACGAAGAATTGGGTGCTCCTGATATGGGAATCCAACCCGGAACAAAGTTTGAGGACCTTCCCGACGACTTTGAATGTCCACTTTGCGGCGTAGGCAAGGATATGTTCTCTGAAGAATAATTCTGAAATAAAACCATTTTCAAAAGCAAAACCCCTGGCAGATGCCGGGGGTTTTTGTTTTTACGAAACTGCGTGGTGATAATAACCTTGATATCACTCAAAGCCCGGATTTCCGCTGTTCCCAAAATACGCCAGCGTTCTTCGACAACAATTCCCAAATAAAAAATTTTTATTATATCTATTGACTTTATTTTACAAATATGGTAATATAAATAAAAAACAGAGGTAAAACCAGAAAAGGAGAGGTCTGAAATGAAATCCACAGGCATTGTAAGACACGTTGACAATCTTGACAGAATTGTTATCCCCAAAGAATTGTGCAAGACTCTTGGCATTGAGCCTAAGGGTGCCTTGGAAATCTTTGTGGATGGAAGCAACATTATTCTTGAAAAGCACGAAATCAAGACCGCAACAAAGCCCTCAAAAAGTACAGGCATTGTAAGACACGTTGACAATCTTGACAGAATTGTTATCCCCAAGGAGCTCTGCAAAAAATTGGGTATTGAACCCAAGGACGCTCTTGAAATTTTCGTTGAAAATACAAAAATCATCCTGGGCAAATATGAGCCCTCTTGCATTTTTTGCAAAGAAGTTCACAACACCGTTATGTATAAGAAAAAACTTATTTGCGAAAAATGCATCAAAACTCTGGCTTCTCTTATTTAACTATATTTTTAAAACAAAAAAGGATATGGCATCATTAACAGCCATATCCCTTTTTTATGCATTTTACAGGCAAATCTTAAAAATTTCTTTTATCCTGTCATAATCAAGTTCAACATAACTCTTGACCGTTCTTGTCTTGCCAAAGGTGCAAAGCTCCGCCAATCGGTCAATGCACTCTGCATCAAGGCCAAAATCTTTCAATCTTGAAGGCATTTCAATCAAGGCGAAGAATTCCTCCATTCTGTCTATCCCCAGCCTTGCCGCCAATTCGTCATCCTTTTCCTCAACGTCCCATACACGCCGAGCAAACTGCGCAAAACGTGAAATATTGTACTTGTAGATATATTTGCCCCAAGCAGGAAAAAGCACTGCCAGCCCTGCTCCGTGAGCAATCTCATCATATTCACCGCTGAGCGCATGCTCAAGCTGATGCACCGCAAGAGCATTTTCTCTGCCGCAACCCGTAAGGTCATTGTGGGACAAACTGGATGCCCACATCATGGTAGCCCTGGCGTCATAATCATCAGGTTTTTTCATAAGAATTTTTCCTGCTTCAATCACAGATTTTAAAATACTTTCTGCAATTCTGTCTGTAAGCGGAGTATCCTCACACACAGTAAAATACCTCTCCATGGTATGTGCCATTATATCAACTATTCCGCAGGCTGTCTGATATTTGCTTACGGTATAGGTCAGTTCGGGGTTACATATAGCAAATTTGCATCTGTTCGCCTCACTGCCAAAACCCCTTTTCATATTGAGTTCCGTGTTTGAAATAACTGCAGAAGCGCTCATCTCGCTGCCCGCCGCTGCAATGGTGAGAATACAACCTACAGGAAGTGCCCTTTCTGCTACGGCTTTTCGCGTAGGAAAATCCCATACATCCCCATCATACATAACTCCTGCAGCAGTATACTTTGACGAATCAATGACAGAACCACCGCCAACCGCCAAAATCATATCAACGCCTGTCTCTCTGGCAACCTTTATTGCCTCCTGTACAAAACTCAGTTTGGGATTTGCCTCCACGCCTCCCATTTCCACAACCTCTATGCCATTCTTTGCTAAAGACTCCATCACTTCATCATAAATACCGGTTTTCTTTATACTCTCCTTGCCATACTGGAGCATTATTTTTTTGTATCCGTATCCTTTTATGATTTGTCCCACCATTTTCTGCTTATCTTTTCCAAAATAAACTTTGGTGGGTGCATAATACGTAAAATCCTGCATATCTTATCAGCCTTTCTTCATCATTGTTCAAACTAAAGCAATTCCACAGATATATCCCGACGGCGTCTTGCCTCACGACCCTTTGCAAAAAGCTCGTCAACATCCCCGCCCAAAAGGGCTTCGGCAACTTTCCGTATATCCTCACTTGTTTTTTTGTGCTTTCCGGCATCCATATCAAAAATCAATCTTCCGACACCAAAACACAGAATCCCTGCCAGATTATCCAACTCAATTTCAGGTCTTTGCATTCCCTGTTCAATCATGATATCAAGTGCCTTTGCTGTATATTCCTTTGCCAGTTCCAAAAATTTGTCAACAACGGCTCCGCGCACCGACCAATGCAATTTCTCACCATGTTTTTGATTAAGTTCTGTGGCATATTCTTTTACAAAATCGAAGATATCATCAAGAAGAGCTTCTGGGGTCTGTGTGTCATTGTTCAGTATTTCCTCAAATCCGCCGCGATATCCCTCTATAAACCGTTTTATAACTATATCAAAAACCTCGTCCTTTGACTTGAAGTAATAATAAAAGAGTCCAACTTCGCAACCTACTTCTCTTTGAATTGTCCTGACCGTTACCCCATCAAAACCCTTTTCAAAAAACAAATTAAGTGCAACTTTTAAAATCTCATCTCTGGTACCGCCCTCAACTACAGCCTTTCTTCCCACGATTATTCCCCCATTCTCATATGTTCTTGATGCTATTTTAGCATATATCGGTCAACAAATCAACTATTTTTTGAATATTGCTCAAAAATATCCCCAAGGTCTTAACAGACTTTGGGGATAAATCATATTGTTCTTTTTTTACCCATGAGGTTTCTGCTTTTCCAGCCATTCTCTCCTGTATTCCTCAGAAACAGTTTCCTCCTTAAGGAATTTAAAAATCTCTGCCAGTTTTTTAACCGAATATTCAACCATTGCTCTTGCAATTCTTTCGTTCATTCCGTCATGCATATCACCCTCATAGGAATTGGGGAAGTTTGCCATCCAGGCAAAAGGTGTATTAATCCTGAGATTTGAAAATTCGTCAAAACGATGCGTGGACTGGTTGCTTTCCTGATAAACCTTGTCAAGGCGCACCGTTTCAGGACGAACCCCGTATACCCATCCGGTTTCAATAAAGTCCGCATGACCAAATCTCTTTTTTTCGTCAATATAGCTTTGCAAAATCTTTCTGTCCTCTGTTGTAAGATATTTGAACCCCTCATTGAGAAGCTTCTTAGGGGTAGCAAAGTCAGAGCCCAGAGAATAGTCAAACACCGAATAGTCACATTTTTCATACAGAACACTCCGGCAAAAGTACGAGATCATGGACTGATTGCCGCCATGCCCGTTGTAAAGCAAAATCTTTTTAAACCCATTGCGGCAAATCTCCTGACAGGTTTCCTTGAGAATCTGCAGTCTCAGTTCAGGACTGAATATAACCGTGCCGGCAAATTCCCCAGCACCCGTCTTTTCACCAAAATACATTGTGGGGAATACGCACACCGGTTCTTCCTCCGCTGCACGTTTTGCAATCTCGGTTATATGAATCACATCTGTACCAACAGGTAAGTGCTGTCCGTGTTTTTCCAGACAACCAATCGGCACAACACAAACCCCTTTTGAGTCCTCTATCGCCTTTTTAAACTCCTCTTCCCTTAAGTTTTCCCACAGCATATTTTCACCTCTCCGTTATCTCTTTTGTTTATTCTTTTATTTTATCATAACCCTTGACTTGTTGCAAGATGTTTTAAAAAAGGAGAGAAGCACAACATATGTTGTGCTTCTCTCTTTACGTTTTTAATAAAAGGTTTCTTGCGAAATCTTAATATCCAACTTTTTCCCAACACTCAAATGGAGCTGCAAGCTCTTCGCTTATATAAACCTGAGTCTTCTTTGTCTGGAGCATAGAGCTTGGGAGATAAGGTGTGACAGGACCATGTGTGCAAAGACGGCTTGTCATTCTCTGCCATGATGAGAATGTGCCACAGGTTGCAAGCGCATGAACTTCAATTCTTTCCTTTGCGCGCATTACGTCGAGAGGACCGATGGTTGCTGCACATGGAGGAACATTAGCGATATCACCGGACTGACCGAATGTACCGTTGAGAGAGTTCTGCATAATGGTCATGGGATGCAGTTTAACTATCTGTGCAGGCTGGTTGAGCCATTCTTCGATGTCACCGCTGCCGATGAATTCAGGAATAGGATCAACGAATGCCATATGGCCTGCCCAACCGGGAGAAGTAGATGCGATATCAGCACCTGTTCCCTCAGTGATGTCGTCGATTATCTTGGAATAATCCTTAATGTTTGCATTTGTTGGGAAATGAACATTTTCCATAGGCATACGGAGTTTTTCGTCAATCTGGTAGTAGAGATACTTAATCATAGAATGCGCAAAACCAGCTTCGTATGTAATAGGAGCAATGTTGCCTGATTCATCTGCCCATTCATCCTCTGCTACAAGGTGAACCTTGCTACAGTCAACGCCAAAATAGTTGATGAGCTGTGCAAGGGGAATGTAAGTATCCGGCTCGGGGTTGCCGAGGATCATTGTAAAGCTCTTGCCTGCTTCTGATGCAGCCTTGAGTCGCTCAAAAAGTGTTGCGATGAGAACAGGATGGGGGTTCATCATAACTTTTACATTAAATTCCGGATGCCACCAATCTTCCCTCTTTTCCAGATCTTTGCCGCTGAGGCTACGAACATAATCGCAAACCTTTTTGTCCTTAAAAGGAACAAATTCATGTGGCTGAAAATCAAATTTGGTTGCTGGGTCAGTAATAAAATTGTTCATTTTACAATTTCTCCTTTTAATATTGTATTTTTAACATTAAACCATTGGTCAACAATGATTAAGTTCGCAAGATTGCCTTTTTTGATTCTGCCTATCTCCGGCATATTCAAAAGGCGAGACGGGTTAAGTGATGCATACTTGAACACATCACAAACAGAACCTCCGGTATGCACCATCATGTTGTGACAGGCGATATCAAGAGTCAGCTTTGAACCGGCAATATCACCGCCCCAGTCAAAGTTGATATCAAAGGCCTCTTCAAGACCAGGCAGTGGCGGTCCGTCAGCCACAAAAGAGTCCGCTATAAGAATTATCTTGTCCTGACCCTTTATTTTCTTCACCAGTCTTATCATATACGGGTGTACATGTACGCCCATAGAATCGCAGATAAGCTCTGCATAGATTCCGTCATTATAATTCACGGTTTCATCAACACATACACCACGAACTTCAGGATAATTCTCCAAAGTTCCTGTTGCGTTGGTGTGATGGGTTCCAAGTTTTAAGCCATAAGGCATAAGGGCTTCAATCTGTTCTGGTGTTGCCTCTGAGTGTGCAACCGAAAAGACAATTTCGGGGATTTCCTTTTTCACATATTTTACGAAATCAAGGATTCCCTCTCTTTCAGGCGCCACACACCAAACCTTGGCAAAATCCTTGGCTGCCTCAACAACCTCGGCATAGTCCTTTTCCACAATGGCATCTTTCCAGACATTCTTCTCCTTGTCGCAGCCGAAATCCGGGTTGAGATAGGGACCCTCCATATACACACCGATAATGTTCTGGCATTCACCTGCGGCTATTGCATCCTTATATCTCTTGATAGCATCAAGGTGCTCCTGCTTGTTCATGCTATAAAAAAGCGCAGGCAAAACCGAGGTAACACCATGGTCCAAAAGAGTTCTTGAGCACTTGATGGGATCATCATGGAAATATGTATCACCATCTGCATGCGTATGTATATCAATAAGCCCCGGGCCTACAAACATGCCTTTGGCGTCTATAATCTCAGCGCCATCCGGTACCGGCAGTTTTCTGCCAAAATCCTTTATCCTGTCGCCCTCAATTACCAAGGTGGCATCAGGGATATAATGGTCGGTCATGACCAGTGTTGCATTTATAATTGCTTTCACACGGATTCACTCTCTTTCATTCAAAATCTCGCATGTCTTCTTGATTTATAAACAAAAAATGTTTTCTGTTTCCACAATTATACACTACCGACGCCACCCTTGTCAAGGAATTTATAATTATTTGGTTAATAATGCGAAAAAAATAGATAAGCAAAAAAAGGTAATAAGTAAGCATAAAAAAACCTCTTCGAAATATGACCTAAACTATTTTTTCTTTTGCTTTTTTCATTGCAAAATACCCTTGACAAATCTCAAATAGCGAAATACAATATGAATAGGGCATTTCTATCAATTTATCTCTTTGCCCCAGAAAGAAAGTATTATGGATATAAACGAAAGAAAAGAGAGAATTTTAGAAATATTGAGTGAACAAGGCCAAGTAAAAGTTTCAGACCTGAGCCGTGATTTCAATATTTCAAGCATCACCATACGTTCAGACCTTGCAGACCTGGAGGAAAAGGGACTGCTTTTTCGTGTCCACGGTGGTGCCATCAATTCCTACAAAACTTATTGCGACATGGATTTGCAGCAAAGACTGGGCACAAACCTGAAAGCTAAACAACTCATCGCAAAACGTGCAGTTAAAATGATAAAACCCCACGACACAGTTATGTTCAACTCAGGCACAACAACATTGTCTGTTTTTAGGGCAATCCCCCCTCAGTTGCAGCTCAATATTGTAACAAACTCTATCTCTATCGCCCTTGAAGCAAGCGGCAATCCCAATTTCAACGTAGTCCTTCTGGGCGGGTTTGTAAACCCCAAATACCAGTTTATTTATGGCGATGATGCGGCGGCTCAACTTAAAAACTATCACGCCGACAAATTGTTTTTGTCAGTTGACGGGGTCTCGCCCACAGCCGGATTCACCACTTACTATGACCGTGAGGCCGAGCTTGACCGCTTGATGCTGTCACAATCTGCCACCAAAATCATTACAGTGGATTCGTCCAAAATTGGCAGAACAGCCTTTGTCAATATTTCGGATATATCAAGTGCCGACTATCTGATTACCGATGATAGTTCCTGCATAGATGATGATTTGGTTGTCTTGAAGAAAAAAATAAGAAAAATTATAACTGTTAAAGAATAAAAGAGAAAAGAGGAACTTCTTATGAAATATTTGCTGGGCGTAGACATCGGAACAACTTCTCTTAAGGCCGCTGTATTCAACGAAAAGGCGGAATGTATGAAAGCTGTAACCAAGGACTATACCTTGGAGGTCAAGGACGATTATGTTGAATTCCCTGCTGAAAAGTACTGGGAACTGTTTTCTGAGGCACTTTCCGAACTCTCTGCCGAATATCCAATTTCCGCCATGAGCATTGACACCCAATGCGAGACAATCATTGTGGCAGACAAAGCGGGAATTCCCCTCCGGAAAGCCATAGTGTGGCTTGACAACCGCGCATCCAAAGAGGCCGACCTAATAAAAAACCACTTTGGCGAAAAGGTCGTATATGAAGTTACAGGACAGCCAGAAATTACCGCAACATGGCCGGCAAGCAAACTTCTTTGGCTCCGCAAAAACGAACCTGAGCTTTTTAAGAAAATTGAAAAAGTTTTTCTTCTGGAGGATTATCTTCTTTACAGACTTACCGGCAACTTTGTGACCGAACAAACCCTCCAGTCCTCAACCATATACTTCGACATCCGTTCAGGGAAATGGTGGAGCGACATGCTTGATTTCATTGGCATCTCGCCTGATGTCTTTCCTGAAGTTCTCCCCAGTGGAAAAATTGTTGGCGAATACAATGGAATAACAGTTGTAACCGGTGCAATTGACCAAATTGCCGGTGCAATCGGTGCGGGCATCGTGAAAAAAGGTATTGTCAGCGAAATGACCGGTACAACCATGGTTATCTTTGTCCCGTCAGAGGATATTCCGGCATATACACCCGATTCAAAAATACCTTGTCACGTGAACTTTGACGGCAAATACTGTTTGCTTTCCTGGACACCTACCGCAGGAATTGCCCTCAAATGGTTCAAAAATAATTTTTGTGAAAACTTCAGCTTCCGTCAGCTTGACGAACTGGCTGAAAAGGTAGAACCCGGCTCAAACGGACTCACATTTCTTCCCTATCTTTGTGGCTCGACAATGCCCAAATATAACCCAGACGCCAGAGGCGTTTTTTATGGACTTACCATGGAACACGGCAGGGGGCATGCTGTACGAAGCATTTTGGAAGCTGTTTCATGTATGCTGAAAAGCAATCTCGACTATCTGGGCCTGGACTGCAATGAAATCCGCACCATGGGTGGCGGAGCTTCCAGTCCGCTGTGGAATCAGATTAAGGCGGATATGACAGGCAAGAGAATTGTAACCCTTAAAAATGACGAAACCGCATGTCTTGGTTCTGCAATACTTGCAGGCACCGCAACAGGCATCTTTGAAAGTGTGGAGGCCGCATGCGAAATGGCTGTTGAACCAAAGAAAATTTATGAACCCCAAGGCACAGACTACACCGAATGTTATAACCGCTTTTGCCTGCTTGATGATAAGCTGAATTAAAAGGTACATACAAATATTAAACCCGTCAAAGGAATCCTTTGACGGGTTCTTTTATCTTTTCAACAATCTAACCTTCAGCCAATCCATCGACGCTCTGTAATCATCACACCTGCAATAAACGGGCACAAAAACCACAATCCATACAAGCACTGCAATAATTCCCCGAATTGCCAGCTCCAACAACTGACCCCAAAGCCCCGGGAAACCAGGCAAAAGACTACATATCAACCATGCAGCAACAACGGCTACGGCATTGCCAACAAACATAATCCCGTGGTCTTTGTAGAATGTTTTACGGCTCGTTTTAAAATAATTCTTAAACAGAATATTCACTGTCAAAGGCACATTTATAATCAAAGCAGATATAACTGTTGCGGCAACAATACCCGATATACCAAACTTGTAGCCTAAAACAATGTTAAGCACCAGATTCACACCTGTTTCAACAAAACACTTCCACTTTCCTTGCCACCAAAGTCCCGCAGAATCAAAATATCTCCCTGCAATATTAGGAATACGAGCTACATAAAAATACAAAACATAAAGCCCCATAATTCCATTCTTCAGCACAAGCTCCTCGCCTACCCAAAGCTTCATAAATGGTTGATACAAACAAATCAGACACGCTGCAAAAACCCCAGTGATGGACATATACGCCATATTTATTTTTCTCATATCAAGGTGATTTTTTTCTTTGCTTTCCGACGCAATACTGTTTCCTATTCCGGCGGCTATAGCGTTGGTCAGAACCGACATAATACTCGCCAAGGCATTGATTATATAAAAATAGTTGTTGTGTACAGCAACCATACTGAGTCCCAAAAAAGCAGAAATAACTATACTGTCAAGGGAGTTTCTGCTTATGGTAGCTATCCTCATTGCAGACAACCCCACAACTTGTTTTCTTATATCCTTTATTTTTCCTTTTTCAAGGTTTCCTTTTTCCCTATATTCAGGATACATCTTTGCCACAATATAACCATCAACCAAATTGTGGCATATAGTGATTATTGGTATGGCAACAACAAACAAATAATAGTTCTTGAACAAAAACAGCAACAATAACTGAATAATGTTCAATAAAATGTTTGTTATGGACGAAACCTTGCTCAAAACATCCTCTCTCTGATGTGCATGAAGCAAGCATCTTTTGTAAGAAAACAGCCAATAGGATACACACGCATTTATCAAGTACATCAGATAGAGCACGTACATATTCATTCCCTCTGGCAAACCCGATTTAATCATAATGGGCAAAAACGGCAAACAAAGAAGTCCGGCAACAAGAATAACCAAACCGATTATTCTATATATCTTTTTATAGAAGTTCAAAAGCGCACATATCTGTTCCTTGTTGTCCTCAGCAATGGGTTTGTACATACTATAAACTATAGCATTGCCAAGACCCAGCTCGGTTATATTCAAAACATTCAGAATTGATGTAAACAATCCTGATATTCCCAGATATTCCACTCCTACAAGCTGGATAATCGCTGACTTGACAAAAAAGGGCAACAAAAGCATCACCATTTTGTTGATAATTCCCCATATACTGTTTCTCTTTGCATTCATTGTTCGGCTAGTCATTTTCTTTTTCTCTTTCTCTTGATTTTTGTTCTACTTAACTATTCTTTCGTCTGTCAATTACCTTGTGTGCAATTTTTGCAAAAGCACTTTTAACACGACTTCTTTTCCGGGAATATTTTCTCTCTAAACTCTCCCAATCCATGGAGGATGCCTCCTGATATATTGTCTTCCTGCACGCAGGCATAGGCGTGGGGCCGGAAAGCTGTTTGTTTATTTTTCTTTCCCTTTCAACATCCAGTTCAGCAAACACGAACAATTCTTTCGTCTTGTCCCAAAAATCATTACCTTTTTCGGTGTTTATCAACACAGATGATTTAGCCTTTTGGGGATAAAAATCAAGATAGTCGCGCCAACTGTCGCAATCGCCCAAGGTAAGGTCTCCGCATCTGTAAATATTTGCATATTTGCAATAATAACAAGACATTCTATATGTCTTTCCCTCAAGAAACGTTTTAAAATACCCGTCTTCCCAAGACTTGTACTTTACCTTTCCCCTATCGCATACCACAGTGCCTTCATAGGCTGACCGCAGAATATCTTCGTTGTCTTTGTTTCTGAATGTATAGGATTTCACAGTATTTCCAAACTTTTTCTGCAAAGAGGCAACCTTTTGTTCCCACAACCACGGGCTTGGAACACCATGGCATATAATATCCGCAGTAATTAAGTTCTCATACTCCTGTCCCAGATAGCTCCTCAATCCTGCAATTTGGCACGGTGTACCGCTGAACAAAACAACCTTGTTCTTTTTTAAGTCCTCCTTTACCAATTCAAAGCACCGGGATACATCGCTTTGCACATATTTAGAGTTTTGCATTGGGTACAGGTCTTCCATTTTTTCCGCTCTTTTATGAACACACTTCAAGGATTTTTCTTCCATGACACAACCATACACAACACCGTTCATCTGGTTGATTACGTGCTTAGCAAGGGCAAAAAACACTCCTCCGGATGCACTTTTTTTGGTGGCGGCATCCTCAGAAAACGCCACATATCCAACCATCGGCAAAGTCTGCTGAACCACGTCGTTAACAGCAGGACATTTTTTCACGCACAAATCGCAATTTATACATTTTTCACCATCAACAACAGGCCTCAGAAACCCCTCGGCATCGGGTTTCATTTCAATGGCATTTTGGGGACATATGTTTGCACAAGCAGAACAACCTGTACAAAGTTTCTTGGAAACATCCTCAATTTTACAAACAGCTTCCGTCCGTTTATACACCGTTTTGTTCTGGCAGGCACTCTTTAGCATGTTTTCCAAATATTCTATAGATTCTTCTCTCTTTCGTGAAAGAACCGCCTGGGCATGAGAATAATCCAAATCAAAAAAGCTTTCATCAACTTCGTCTATTGAATATACCGCTCTGCTCTCCTCGCCTATAACCCGGAGCATATTCAGCATGCGTTCCTCGTTTTTCTTCCATTTGCAGGACTCTTCCCGCCTCAGCAAAGCAAAAGGCTTCTTTCCTATGATAGAAAAAAGCAGGCCATGAAAAGAATTGGTAATAACAAATTTTGCATTGAAAAAAAGCTCAATAAACTCTTTGGGTCCATATACTGCAGAATGGCCGTTTTTCATTTCCTCAATGCGTTTGTCAAGAGACAAGGCAATATATCTTACCCCTGTATTCATTTTTTTTGCCAATTTGTTTACCTTCTTAAAGAAGTTCTTGGGGGTTTTATCAAAACAATAACATAAAATATAATCTTCACGAGATTCCTTCAATGAAAACTTTTCTGACCATTCATCTTTTGTCAACAACAAAGTAGGATCCAGCGCCAAAAAAGCCTCTTTCCCAAATTCCCTGGCAAAATCAACTCCCTCATCTTCACGACACGAAACAAACTCCACCTCGCTTATGTATTTGCCCATTTTTGCTCGCTGCTCAACCGACAAGGCATCTGTGCCTGTAAGACTTGCCGCATATGACAATCGCTTGTTTTTTTCTGTAAACCTCAGGAAAAAAGCTTCCAAATTCTGCCCCTTTTCGGTCCAGACCATATCACTGCCGGCAATAATCCCTTTATAGCGACCCTCAATCTCAGCAAGATCCTCCATATCATACAGTCTTTCTCTGCTGATATTCATATTATTTTTTCTGAATACATCAAATTTGCTTGCAATACTGGAACTTGCTTTGCGTGCTCTCAACAAAAGTTTTACATCAAGTCCTGCCATTTTTAATAAATCAACATATGTTTTCCACACTTTTTTCTTTGCCTGGAGTGGATTTTTATTGTTTTCATCATAGTTCAGTATTTCCGCGGAATATCCCAGACCTATTATTTTTTGTTGCAAAGCATAAGCCTGCAAAACAGCCCCAAAATTATTGCTGGCAAAAAAGGTAACTACTCCAAAATCAACTTGCGGGGTGCTCCCTTGGTCCTTTTCTTTATACATTTTCATTTTTTCCTTTCGCCGTGTTTTTAAAGGCCTTTCTGTACTGACTCTCAGAAGATTTCAAAACGGCCGACAAATCAGCTATTTCTCCTTGCTCAATGGAGCACCTATACTCCCCATTAAAACTTTCCTTGTCAAAGCTCATAAAGACTTCACAAAAAACCCTTTCTTTCCGTCTTACGAAAGACCGTTCGGCAATTTTAAACCGCCAGACAGGCATATGGCACTGAGACAAGTATATTTTCCTAAAATTTTGCCACTTTCGTTTTTGTTCCTTCTTTGTCATTTGCAAATAATGAGTAACATATTCTTGCGGAATTGGAACAGTAACCTGATAACAAAAAACCTTTGCTTTTTGTTTTTGTTTTTCATTTATCTCCACTGTATACGCAAAAAGCTTTCTGTGTTCCTCATGCCAGTCTACCACAGCCGGAGCAAAAATAAATTTGAATTTATCCTTTGCTATAACACATTCCAGTCCATTATATACATCATCGTTGCTGACAATATATTCCGCTCCCACACTTTCGCAATATTTTATGAATTCAGCAGTCCTTGTCCTTTTATTTTCTTCGCTGTTGTTTCCACCCAACATTCCTGAATAAAAAACTACAACATTATCTTTAAATCTTCTTATTATACCGTCACAAGCTATCAATTCATCATCGGGGTGTGGCACCACAATCAGAATTTTTTCATCTGCGGACAACTTAATCTCATCCTGTATAGCTTTGGCTTGGTCAAGCCTTATAATTCTTTTCTCGCTCTGTCTTTTCCACTTGCAAACATTTCTGCATTCCCTATACGCCCGATAGATGTGCCAAAGAATTTTTTTCACCTTACATCATCCTTGCTAAGTACGAAATTATAAACATCTAAATATTTCTTTATTACGCTCTCCCATGAAAAATCCCGTTCTACGATATGGGTTATCTCTCCACTTCGTTTATGTTCCAAAGACATGGAAAGCTTTTCTCTGATGTCATCAACGCTTAACGGATTTATCTGCCAACAAATTTTATCAATACCCCAGCTCTTGAGCGGCAACGCTCTTGTTGAAACAATATTGCAACCGTACATTCCACTTTCAAACAAGGTGTTTCCAAAAATCTCATGATGGGATGGCAATACAAAGGTATGTGCCGCTGCATAGGCAGATGCCAACAACGGGTCTTTATGGTCTACCCATCCCAGAAAATGTACATTAGACCCTGCTTCTTCTTTGCACTTCTCATAATATTCAGCAAAATCTTTATCCGGTCCGCCAATGAGAACCAACTGCATATCCGTCCCTTTAACTGCCTTTATTGTGCTCAGTTGATTTTTATTTGGGTCAAATCTACCTACCTGAAGAATAAATTTGCCGCGGATCCCTGTTTTTTCGCGGAAATATTCCTCAGTTGCGTCCTCCTTTGCTTTATCAATAGCACTGGGAACAACAAAAACCTTGTTTTTGTCAATGAAAAAGTTCTTAACCACGAAGCACTTTTCTTTTTCTGTTTGGCACATGACAGCATCCGCCAAATCAAAACATCTTTTCAGCATTGCATAGCTGTTGCTTTGCTTAAAAACCCTAAAAACAAATCTGTTTATCCTTAATTTCAACGTGTTGGCAGGGTTAATGACCGAGGAGACAACAACCTTGACTCCCTTCATCTTTGCATGACAAACCTCTGAATAATTGTCTGTTGAAGCTTTGAATATATGGAGGATATCATAGTCTTCTATTTTATCTGTCCATTTATCAAAAAACTTAATCTCCAAATGTTTTCCAAGGTTTTGTGCGGTTTTTCTCATTCTTACACTGACACCACCTGATGCATTTTGCATAACCGTGGAATAGCTATCAAATAAAACCTTCATTTTATCACCTTTTCCTACTGTACAATATCCAGTTTCTTCATCATTTCCATTCTGGCATATATCACCGAGTTTGTTTTCTGTGCATACCCCATATCCCTTTTTATGTTGCGTTTTTTCAGAACAATCGCAACAGCAACATCCCAAAGCCTGTGAATATACGCAACGGGATAAAGAATCTTTGTTCTTGCAAGATAACGATATCCCTTGTTTATCAGTTGCCGACTTGACGGCAGAAAAACAGATTTAACAATAGATTTCCTTTTGTTTTTCACAAGTTTCTTTGCTTCTTCCGGTCTTTGCTGGGCACGTTTTTTCAAAAACTGCTCATAAAACCCGTCTCTTTCTGCCTGCCCAAAGCCAAAATTTTCTCCCGCCTCCACATCATTCATTATTTCATCAATCATTTCAGTAGAGAACTGCTTAAACTCTAATCCAAAAAACTTAACGCCTATACCAAAAACATTCAGAATAAGTTTTTTGAAGTTAATTTCATCCAGTCGCGCAAAGTACTTTTCAAAATCAATGCTGTCCTTGTGCTTGTTCACAAAGGCAAGCAAATCTGTGATCTGGCGAATTCCGCTTCCTTCCCTTACGAAATGTTTTATAAAGTGAGTGGTAAGAAAATCCAGTGTGTCGTTGGGTCCAAGGGCTTTTACTGTCAAATTTTCACTTACCTTAACTTCCGAAAATTTCTCTGTTATGCCGAATTTGTCCTTCAGAACCACTCTGCTGAAATCCTCATGATACAACTGCACATGAACTTCAATAAGGCCAGATGCGGGATTGCTTGCCTTAAAATCCTGCTTTCCCTCCGGTCTGGGCTCAACCTCAAAACCCAAAGATTTTAACAATTCAGACATTTTCTGTTCAAACTCCGGCATTATATAAAGGTCTATATCCCCAGAAAGTCTGCACTCTGAAAGATAATAATCGGTTGCAACCGTGCAACCCTTTAATATGCAATACGGAATGTTTGCTTCCTCTACTTTCTTTATTATCCCCCCAAGAGAAACCATTTTCTGCTCATTTCTCATCATTGCACGAAAGAAGCTCTGTTCCCATTTGGGATCAAGGGCCGTCTTCTGTTCTTGTTCAAGCGCACCGTAAACCAAGGGAAACACACCCTGCTGGAGTGCAAGCTTTAAAACCGTTTCAATATCACTTGTAGCTTCATATTCCGTTTTTGTTCCAAAAACAGAATACTGTAGCAACGATATCATTTTTTCAAAGTCTCTTGTCATGCTTTATCACCTTCGGCCGCGGGCTTTTCTTTCTCCCATGTTGCGGGTCCAATCGTCTGACGGATTCTTTTTTTTCTTTTTATTGGATGATACGCAGCCGAATGCATAATAAACAACCAAAACGATGCGTTCTCCCACACGTCTCCTGTGAAAAACGCTCTGGGTATTGTTATACAAATCATAAAAAGTGTAAAAACTACTTCCTCTCCGTCATCTCCACAAAAAACATAATAAAAAGCTCTTACAACAAGAAACAAAATCGGAACCGCAAGGACAAGTCCGCCGTCATATAACAACTGCAAGATAAAGTTGTGGGCATATGAATCCAGACCACGTGAGTTGTAATACATGGTTGAAATTCCATGTCCCAAAATGGGTTTTTTCAAAAATTCCTGCCATGCATACCCAAAAAGTTCTGTGCGTCCATTGGACACGTCACCCTCCTGTGATAACCTTAATATCTTGTTCAAAAAATGCGCCTCTATGCCCCAGCTATCAAAGATTTCTTTGACAAATTCCATTATTTCATAAAAATATACTATTCCTAAAATGGACAATATTAGAACCGCCACTGCTCTTCCAATATGAGCCTTGGTTAAATTCCTTCTTCCCATACCTTTGATATAAATCAATCCCATTGCAACCACAATACTGAGGATAATTCCTCTGGTCCCTTTGAGCATAAGCTTCAAAAGCAAAAACCCGGCCAGAACATAAATAGGATACATCAAATAGTTTTTACCTGGCTCACGATAATACGCAAAATGAAAAAATGGTGCCAGAAGAAGCGGGAAAAGCGGATATGAAATGCCCATAGAGATATAATTGTTAAATCTTGATGATGTCATCTCAACAAAAATATCATTATAGAAAAACAATATTACAAGAGAGCCGTATGACAAATATCTCAAAAGTTTTTCCGTGTTACATTTGTACATAGCCATCACGGAAACCGCACAAAAATAAAAGGCAAACTCTCTCCCAAAAAGAGTAGACCGTGACACTCGTCTGGTAACGATATAATATAGTCCTATAATTATGGCAAAAACCAGAGCCGTAGCGGGAAACTTCACCTTGACCATGGTTTTATAGCTGAAGACCATTGCCAATCCAGTAATTGACAGGCTTACTAACATACCGCCCATGCCAAAGAAGACGCCCACTATGTAATTCATAAAACCATTAGCTATTAAAAATGCAAAAATAACACTTATTCTGGTTTTGTCTCTTTCATTAAACAAACTATTCATAATATCTGTCCCTATATCCCTTTACTGACTCTTTTGAAAAATATCATCCACACTTGTTCCCTGTTTTTTTCTTCAAATATCTATACCCAGAAACAAAGTAGGATATATAATTTTTACATGGATGTGTTGTTTTATTTGTCCAAGCTATACATTCCCTTATCTTTCTGCTTTTGAAAAACTCAAGCCCAATAGCCCTATAATGAGAGTCATAAATAGCCTGCTGTTGAGGGCTTTCGAACTCTTCAATTATTCCCCTCATTTTCTCAATAAAATGAAGGCGGTTTTTCATGAAATCATAGGGATTTTTGGCATTGTGCCGATTTGTCACATATCTGACTGCTCCAATATTGTCAACGTGTGCCGCTTTGTATTTATTCATTATCCTTGTTATGAATTCCCAGTCTTGATGCCTTATAAACGTCTCATCCCATTCTTTTACATGGTTCATCGCAGCCCTATTCACCATAATCAAGCATGAACCAATGAAAACTTTGCCCATAAAATACTCAAAAAGCAAATCACCCGATTTATCTGAACTCATAACCGAATCCTTCATTCCCGGGCGGATCTGCAACATATCACAATATGTAATGCCATATTCTTCAGAGAGCTTTCCCCACACCTCGAGATGCTTTTGAATATTCTCTGGAGTATAGACATCATCATCATCCAAAAAAGTAATATAATCACCCTGTGCCGCACGTATGCCGGTATTTCTTGCTGCTGACCCATTTTTGTTCACCTCATGAATCAGATAACGGACCTTGGGGTTATCCCTGTATGTATCCATCTTTTCTGAGGTTAAAACCTGTTCTTCGCACCCCATACCATTATCATCAACCACCAAAACTTCAATATTGTCATAGGATTGATTCAGCACGCTGTCAACAGCCCGGCATATATTTTCATGTCCAGAATGGGTTGGGATTATAACCGAAACCAGCGGTTTTTTCTCCATAATTATATCACCTCTGCTTTTTGTCAAACTCTCTTATATAAAACTCCTGTAGCCAAGAAACCGTATATTTTATATCATAGCCTGATTTTTTTATTTGTTCATGCATGTTTGTTTTGACAAAGGAATCTTTCTTTTCAACAATTCGCTTGCTCCATTCCTCCGCTCCCAACTCAAGTGGCAACCGAACCGCAAGGTCGGTGACACAAACCTCATCCGTCACATTTGCAGAAACAAAGCAAGGCAGCCCTGCCGCCTGTGCCTCCACAACTGAAACCGGAAGTCCCTCATATAACGACGGAAACACAAAACAATCCATGGCTTGGAGCAATATTTCAACGTCGGTACGCACTCCTGTCAAGGTTATACTGTCAGCCACACCATAATGCTCCACTTTATTGAGAATATTTTGCCTTTGCGGGCCATCACCCACCAAAAGCAAATGTGCTTCGGGAATTTCTTTTTTAATTTCCTTAAATATATCGATCAAAAAAGTATGGTTCTTTGGAATACTCAATGAACCAACATGTCCTACAACAAACTTTCCCTCAAGGCCTAATTCTTTTCGAACAGTCTCTGCCGTTTTTTTGTCATAGGCGAACTTCAAGGGGTTAATTGCATTTTTGAACAGCAGATAGTTTTTTCTGTTTTTGCAATTCTTTCCATAAAGCCATACACCAGCTTTGTCTGAGCAGGCAAAGAGCCAATCAGAGATATTCCTCAGCGGCAATTGCAGTACAGTTCTTATCAACGCTTCTTCCTTTTTTCTGAACGAAGTGCTATGACTGTGGGCAATTGTCACAAGTCCATGTTTTTTTGCAATTTTCAAATAAATAGAGGCTGTACTGTACATGTGCCCATGGATGATTTTGTATTCAGGATGACTTTTAAAAAACCTCTTCCACCACTTTTTATATGCAAAATGATTTTTTACATTATACTTAGGTGCTGCAAAAATTTTCCCACCCAAAGTCCTTATTTCCTCGTCAAACGCACATTCTTTATCGGTATGAACAACAAAATCAAACTGAACCTTTGTTCGGTCAATATTCCTGTAAAGGTTCATTATCATGTTTTCCGCACCGCCACGATTCATTCTGCCAAAAACCTGAAGCACACGAATAGGTTCATTCATCACAAATTCTCCTTGTACCAATCTATGGCAAGTTTTATTCCCTTATCAAAGCTGTACTCCGGATTATACCCAAGCAATTCCTTTGCCTTTGAAATGTCCGCATTTGAATGTTTGATATCCCCGGCACGGTCAGGCCCGAATATAGGTTCAACCTTCTTTCCCAGAGCCTCCGTCAAGCCGTAATATATATCAATCAGATATTCCCTGCCGCCATAAGCAACATTAAAGGCTTCCCCCGCGGCCGAGCTTGGAGCAAGGCACGCCTTGAGATTTGCCTCGATTACATTCTCAATATATGTGAAATCACGGGACTGCTTGCCGTCACCATTTATAACCGGCGTTTCTCCGTTTAAAAGCTGTTTAATAAACTTGGGAATAACCGCAGCATATGCACCGTCCGGGTCCTGCCGTCTGCCAAACACATTAAAGTACCTAAGTCCATATGTGTCAAGGCCATAATGCTTGGTGTATTGCTTTGCCCATTCCTCGTCTGCCCTTTTTGTGACAGCATATGGCGACAAAAGATTGCCCTCACGTCCCTCACATTTAGGGAGGGTAGGCTCATCGCCATAAACCGACGAGCTGGATGCGTAGACAAACTTCTTAACTCCGCATTGACGTGCCGCCTCAAGCATATTGAGAGTTCCTGTAATATTGTTTGCACAATAGAATAGGGGCATTTCAATACTTCTGGGAACACTTCCCCAGGCCGCCTGATTGAGCACATAATCCACGCCCTCACAGGCCTTCATGCAGGTATCCAAGTCCTTGATATCACCCTTTATAAACTGAAAGTCAGGGTTTCCCAAAAATCCCTGTATGTTTTTTTCCTTTCCGGTAGAAAGATCATCAAGGCATCTCACCTTGTATCCCATATCAAGAATTGCCTCACAAAGATTAGAGCCGATAAACCCCGCTCCGCCTGTTACAAGAAAAACTGAATTTTGTTCAAATTTTAAATCTTTGTATCCCATTTTCTACAGTCTCCAGTAGTTGTAGTTTTCTTTTTCTGCTGTTTTGCGGCACAGAACTCCCTTTACGTCAACAAGAACTTTCTGGGCATTGTCCCCTGCCTTAAACAACTTGTCAATCTCTGCAAGAGAAAGCTTTTTAAACTCTTCGTGTGCAACAGCAACGATTACCGCATCCATGTCCTTTACTTCTGCCATTGGCACAAACTCAATACCATAGAGTTTCTTTGCTTCTTCTGCATCAGCAACAGGGTCGCAAACAATAGGCGTTATGCCGTATTCCCTAAGCTCGTTTATAATGTCCACAACCTTGGTATTTCTTGTGTCAGGACAATCTTCTTTAAATGTAAGTCCAAGAATTACAACCTTTGCATTTTTGATAGGCTTTTCTGCAGCAATCAGCTTTTTAACCACATTCTCCGCCACATATTTGCCCATGTCGTCATTTATTCTTCTGCCGGCAAGGATAACCTGTGAATGATATCCCAACATCTCCGCCTTATATGTAAGATAATAAGGGTCAACACCTATACAGTGTCCGCCCACAAGACCGGGGAAGAACTTAAGGAAGTTCCACTTTGTTCCTGCCGCCTCTAAAACAGCCTTTGTATCAATACCCATTTTGTTGAATATGATTGAAAGCTCGTTCATGAAAGCAATATTTATATCCCTCTGGCTGTTTTCGATTACTTTCGCAGCCTCCGCCACCTTGATTGACTCCGCTCTGTGAACACCCGCCTCAACCACAAGTTCATAAACCTTTGCAACTTCATGAAGGGTTTCTTCATCCATACCGGAAACAATCTTTACGATAGTTTCAAGGCGGTGAACTTTGTCACCGGGGTTAATTCTTTCGGGAGAATAACCAATCTTGAAATCAACGCCGCATTTAAGTCCAGATTCTCTCTCAAGGATAGGAATACATACGTCCTCGGTAACCCCCGGATAAACCGTTGACTCATATACAACGATTGAGCCTTTTGTCAGGTTTCTGCCCAAAATCTCTGACGCGCCCTCAACCGGAGAAAGGTCAGGAGTATGGTCATCATTTACAGGGGTAGGAACCGCAACGATATGGAACTTGGCGTCTTTAAGACGGCTTTCGTCCGCTGTGAATTCAACAGTTGTTGCCTTTATTGCATCATCGCCAACCTCATTTGTCGGGTCAATGCCCTGTTTGTAAAGGTCAATCTTTGCTTTGTTGAGGTCAAATCCAATAACCCCAACCTTCTTTGCAAAAGCAACCGCAATAGGCATACCTACGTAACCAAGACCAACCAGTGAGATTTTCTCTTCACCTTTTACTATCTTTTCATACAAACTCATTTTTTCTTCTCCTCCAGTATTTTTTGGATTTCTTCCACGTATGCATCTATAACAATTTGTCTGTCAAAATTATTTTCTACAAATTCTCTGCCTCGCCGGCCAATCTCTGCCCTTTCTCTATTTGAAAGGTTCAGCATTTTTTCCATAGCAAGAAGCAAACTTTCTTTATCCCCTGCATCACAAGCAAAGCCCGAAACACCATCTTTAAAAGCTTCCTGACAGCCCGGAACCCGAGTGGAAATCACCGGTCTGCCCGTCGCCTGACCTTCAAGAAGCACATTTGCCATACCCTCGTGATAGGACGGCAATACTACACAGTGCGCAACTTTATAATAGTCGTCGATATTCCTTACCTTCCCATAATACCTGAAATCGTATTTTTCCGACAACTCCTGCATCTGCTCCAGATAGCGTTCATCTTCGCAAATCCCGCATATGCCAAAGGAAAGATTGTCGTACTTTTCACACAATTTTTCTACCGCAAACAAAAACTCCTCTATTCCCTTTGCTTTCATAACCCTGCCCACAAATAGAAAGTTTATCTTTTCATCTGGCGGATATTCCTTTAAAGAGTGCTTCTCAAGGTTTACGCCCGACCCCGGGATAAGCCTATGCCTGCCCGTCGCCACCTTTCTCTTGTCAAACAGCTCTTCGTTTGACTTGTTCTGGAAAAATAGTGTGCTGACTTTTTTTGCTCCACTCTTGTAAAGAATCATGCAAATCTTTGCAAGAATTCCACCGCCCGTAATTGCAGTTCCTATCCCTGTTACATTTGATATGTATGGTATCTTGCCGACCTGACAAGCAAGCCCACCGTAAATATTAGGTTTTATTGTGTAGGTTAACACCAAATCAGGCTTCTCTTTTTTCAAAATTTTTCTATATTCAAAGAACAGCTTTAAATCCTCCGCCGGGCTTATCCCCCTGCGGTTCAGGTTTTTTGTTGCCGTAACGTTGCAACCCATTGCCCTAAAATCGTCGGCCCTGTCCCCCGGTGGAGCATAAATACTTACTTCAAGACCTTTGCTTATTAGCCTTTCCATCAGCTCCGCCCGGAACACCCAAAGCCCGCCAATGGCATTTGTTAAAACAACTATTTTTGACATATTTCCTCCCCTTATCACATGTTTCGGGAAACCTATATATTCTCTTAATTAAGCGTCTTCTATTGCTGTCTTTTTACACAAGAACATTCTTTCATATTTTACATTATACTATATATATTTTTTTCAGTCAACACGAAAATTTCATCTTATTTTTGGTAATTATTTTTAAAAATTCCGCTTTACTATCTCATCTATTTATGTTAATCTATACTTAGATATCAGTTTGTTAGGAGAGCCTTTTTATGCGGGAAATAGGTAGCGAATTCTGGACAACAGAAACTCAAAAACGGGACATCCGCTTCTTCCTTTCTGGAAGGACGGCATTGGATTTTATTGTTGGCGACATTTTGACCGAAAGCAGTATCAGTGCGGTTCATATGCCTTCTCTTTGTTGTCATTCAATGGTTGAGCCTTTCTTAAAAAATAATATTCCTGTCATTTTTTATGATGTCTTCTTTGAAGACGGAATTTTAAAAATTTCTGTTCCCCGGCTCCAAAAAACCGATGTTTTTTTTCACATTAAGTTTTTCGGTTATGAAAATCAGGCAACGGGTGATCTTTCTCGCATTAAAAACAGCGGTTGTACCATTATAGAGGACACCACGCATTCCTGGCTTATGTATGACCAAATGCCCGTCAAATATGATTTTGCCGATTATTCCTTTACAAGTTTCAGAAAATGGACAGGACTTGTAGGTATTGCATCGGCAGAAAAGGTCCGTGGAAAGTTCTCAGTTTCTCAAAAAACTATTTTCCACGAAGAATATGAAGCCCTGAGAAAAACCGCACAAATCGAAAAACAACTGTACATGGAAACCCTGAATGGTTCCAAGCAATGTTTTTTAGACAAGTTTGCCGACGCAGAGAACTTGCTTGACCGGGATTATGCCGGCTATATGCCATCTCTCGAAAGTCTGTCTGCTCTTTTCTGTCTCGACAAGGCAGAAATAATACGAAAGCGCCGTGAAAACGCCAGGGTTTTGTTGGGCGAAATTTCGGATATCACTCATATCGTTCCCCTCTTTAAAATTCTTGGAGATAACGATGTTCCCCTGTGTGTTCCTGTTTGGGTTGACAACTCACGCCGTGACGCCCTGCGAAATCACCTTATCTCCCATCAGATATACTGTCCTGTACATTGGCCATTGTCATCACTTCATGAATCCATAAGCGAAAAGGCAACCGAAATTTACAATTCCCAGCTGTCCCTCGTCTGTGACCAGAGATATGACACCGACGATATGAAGCGTCTGGCTGAGTGTATAAGAACTTTTTTTGAGGTATAGTTTATGATAAAAACATATTTTCTTGACGAAAGTGAAAAATGGGACCAAATTGTCCGTTCTTTTGCGAATCACGATGCATATTACCTTTCAGGATATGTAAAGGCCTTTGAGCTTAACGGCGACGGTCGGGCAATGCTCATATATTTCGAAAACGATTCCCCCGAAAAAACACGGGCATTAAATGTTGTTATGAGGCGGGATATCAGTGATTTTGCACCCTTTTCAACCCACCTCCCAAAGAACGAATTTTTCGATATCGTTACACCATACGGATATGGTGGTTTTATTGTTGAGGGCACGGACATTTCCCAATTAAAAAAAGAATATGAAAACTTCTGCAATGAGCAGGGCATTGTTTCTGAATTTGTGCGATTTCATCCCATGCTCCAGAACTGGAGCGGGCTTGAAACAGTTTATGACATCATTAGGTTAGGCGATACCGTGTTTATGGATACTTCTGACCAGGAAATCATCTGGCAAAACCTGACCAGCAAAAACCGTAATATGATAAGAAAAGCCCAGAAAGAAGGACTTGTTGTTTCCCACAGTCGGGACCCTGAAATAATTCAACAGTTTATTCAAATATACAACGAAACCATGGATAAAGACTCTGCCGACAGTTATTATTATTTTGACAAAGCTTTTTATGATTCCATTTCTGAGGATTTGTCCGACAACGCCCTGTGGTTTTATTCCGCAAAGGACGGCGAAATAGCCGCTATTTCTATATTTTTGTTTTGCAACGGCCGTATGCACTATCACCTTTCCGGTTCAAGAAGAAAGTTTTCTTCCCTTGCTCCCACAAACTTGCTTTTATACGAGGCGGCCGCGTGGGCATCTGAAAATGGCTACAAAACCCTTCACTTAGGCGGGGGCGTAGGTGCAGCCCAAGACAGTCTCTATAAGTTTAAAAAGGCTTTTAACCGCAATCAAGATTCGGCATTTTGTATCGGCAAAAAGATTTTTAACAAAGAGGTTTATGAAAAACTGACTGATATCCGAAGAAAAGAAAGCGGTTTCAATAATGATGCAGGCTTTTTCCCGTTATATCGTTCATAACAAGTTTTGAAAGGAGCTATTACATACAAAATGTATACCAGATTTATCAAAAGACCGTTAGATTTTATTCTGGCAATGTTTGCCCTGATTGTTCTCTCGCCTTTTTTGCTTTTATTCACAATTACAGGAGCTATCGCAATGAAAGGAAACCCCTTTTATATTCAAAAGCGACCGGGCAAAATTGACATCAAAACCGGACAGGAAAGAATAATCAGCTTAATCAAATTTCGCTCAATGACAAACGTCAGGGATAAAGACGGGAAACTGCTTCCTAACAAAGAACGGCTGAACAAATACGGCCGGATTATCCGTGCCCTTTCCATAGACGAATTGCCGTCGCTGATAAATATTATTGTTGGCGATATTTCTATCGTTGGGCCAAGACCTCTGACGGTGAAGTATCTGGATTACTATCTCCCCGGCGAACGCCGTCGTCACGAAGTTCGTCCCGGACTCACGGGTCTTGCACAATGTAAAGGACGAAACAACCTTTCCTGGGAGGAAAAGTTTTCATACGATGTGGAATATGTAGACAGTGTTTCCCTGTGGCTTGACATAAAAATTATATTTTTGACTGTTGCGAAAGTCTTAAAACGAGAGGGAATTGGTCAGGGGGAACAACAACCGGTTAGTCTTCATATAGAAAGAGCCCATATGCAATTAAACCCTCAAAATGAAAGCGAGAAGGTGTTACAGTGAACAAAGAAACGATTAAAAACAATAGAGCTGTTCGATATTTTTATTATATGGCTGTCGGCGGTGTACTGAAAAGAAATACGCTGAAAAAGGTTGCCGCTAAAACGTTATGTGATTTTGGCGTTTCTTTTGAAAACGAAAAGGCCAAAGAAAAATACATAAATGATATGGTAAACACTTATGCACACTACGGTTTTGGCTTTGCTGAATATTTGTGCTTGCGTTTTGCTGAAAAAAGCAAAAAGGAACGCTTGCAATTTGTTGCAGATTGGGAGCATTTGGGTTATGCTTGTATATTAAACAATCACAAAAACGATGAGTTTTTTGATAATAAATGGAAGACATATGAAAAATTCAAAGAATTTTATGGTCGTGAAGTTGTTTTTATTGAAGACGAAAGTCAATTTGAACAATTTAAACAATTTGTCTCATCTCATTCCAAATTCATTATTAAGCCCTTGGCTTTGTCCTGTGGTCGGGGCATCCAGATTATAAAATCCGAAGATTATGATTGGACAAAAGAAAGATTTGTTTCAATGCTCACCGAATACAACGGTAAACTTATAATGGAAGAATTAATTGTTCAGGTAGAAGACCTTGCCAAACCACACCCCGCTTCGGTAAATACAGTGCGTGTTCCTACAATCCTACTGGATGATGAAACCCTTATTATACATCCATTTTTCAGAGTTGGTCAAAACGGCAAAAACGTAGATAACGCAGGGGCAGGGGGTATAATATGTGATGTAAACGCAGAAACCGGGCGTGTATTTGCCGCTGCTGATGAACACGGCAATACCTTTGATTCTCACCCTCAAACAAATGAGCCACTTATTGACTTTCAGCTTCCCCGTTGGGATGAGGCAAAAAAACTTGTTAAACAGTTGGCAAATGTTGTTCCGGACAACAGATATACGGGCTGGGATCTTGCATTGACGGATAGTGGCTGGATTTTGGTAGAAGCAAATAGACGAGGACAGTTTTTGTGGCAAATACCTTCACAAATTGGTTTCCGGGATGAAATTAACAGTATACTAAAAAAACTTGGAAAAAAATATTGATTTAGTGAATTGGAGAGGATAATCATGGATTTAAGCGGAAAAAAGCTCTTGTTTCTGGACGGCTCATCTCTTGCTGCTTGTGCAGTAATCAGAGCAAAGGAGATGGGCATAAAAACCATTGTTGCCAACTTCTATCCGGCAGAAAAATCACCTGCGAAATTGATTGCGGATGAACAATGGATGGTTGATTTTTCTCAGATTGATGAAATGGTCGAGCTTATAAAGAAAAACCATATCGATGGTATTTTTGTGGGATGGACAGATTCACATCTGCCATATTATGCCGAAATTTGTGAAAAAGCGGGGCTACCCTGTTGCGGTACTGTTGAACAGTTTGACATTGTTTCAAACGATAAGAGAAAGTTCAAAGAGTTGTGCCTCAAGTACGGCATTCCCACCCCCGATGTTTATAACATTGACATCAATTTCAAGCGAGAGGACTTGGACAAAATTATATACCCCGTAATGGTAAAACCTGCAGACGGCAGTGGCGGACGGGGAATTATGAGATGCAACAACGAAGCCGAACTTATCAGCTATTACAAGCAGTTGTATGAGGAATCCGAAAGCAAAAAAATTGTCTGTGAAAGATATATGCAGAGCGAAAACGAAATCTTTATCCACTATACCGTTCAGGATGGCTACTGCAGTCTTTCATCTTCTTTCCTTAAGTACAAAACAGAAGAGGAAAAATCAACAGCAGCTTCCTGCCTGTTCCATATGTTTTCTCCCAAATTTCTTGACGAATACAAAAAAACAACCGAGCCTGCTGTCATAAAACTCATTCAGGATTTAGGTATAAAATATGGAAATATTATGTTCCAGGGCTTTGAAGAAAACGGCAAACTATACTTCCATGAATCAGGCCTCCGAATGGGCGGAGAGCAGTTTTATGTCTTTGCTGAAAAGCTCAACGGCATCAGTTCTCTTGAGTTGATGATAGAATTTGCTCTGACAGGAAAGATGACACGCTATGATGTTAAAACACAGGACAATTACAAATTCAGCAAATATTGTTGCAATTACTATATTCCGCTAAAACCCGGTCGCATCAGCAAAATTGAGGGTGTTGAAGAAATCAACGCTATGCCACAACTCCTCCAGAATCGTCAGTTCAAATTTGTTGATGATGAAATTTCCTCTACAAGCTCTCTTGACAGAGTAATTTTTAGACTTCATGTTATGGATGACACAAAAGAGGCTTTTGCAAATACACTTTGCAAAATCAGCGACACCATCAAAATTTTTGATGAAAACGGCAACGATATGCAGCTCCAAAAGCTTGAATACGATTCCGTTATGAAAATGATTGAAGATGCATGGCCAACAATTTAGTGTGCTCCGTGTCATGCTGTAATTCATCTCTATTTACAAAAAAACGGTGTGAAAAATCATACCGTTTTTTTATTTTGTTTGATAAGCTCTTCAACAGCGAACTCCGTATATTTTGAAACATACTGTCCCCGACGAAGAACAATCGCCGGCTGCCGACTGTATTCTGTTTGCCCGAGTTCAAAAAGAGTTATGTTCTCGTTTTCTGCCTCTCTTTGCAAAAACTGTCTTGGCAGAAGTGTTGCTGCAACACCTTTTCTTACCATTTCTCTGGCGGTTGTAATTCCTGTAACCTCAACAAAAATTTGGGGTTCAACTTCTTCTTTTGCAAAAATTCTTTCAAACAACTTTCGCATTTCCTGATTTTTGCCAACAGCCACAAAGGGCAGTTTATTGCACGCTTTCAAATCAATTTTTCTCTCGCTCTGGTTTCCATCTATCAAATGCAACAGCCTGTTCGGAACCGCCAAAACAAGTTCATCGGGCAAAAGAGGAATTACATCAAAACCCGCTTCATCGACAGGAAGATTCATAATCGCAAAATCATATGCCCCCTCAAACAACCCTTTTTTAAGCTGTTCCAGTCCGTGTTCTTCCAACACCAATTGTATCCGAGGAAACTTTTCCTTAATTTCCAGAACAATTTCTGGCATCACGTAAAGACTGCGAAACGGCGCAATACCTATGGTAAGCCTTCCTCTTTCGTCATTTTTATATTCTTCCACGCCCTTAAGCAGTGCTTCTTCCTCCAGCAAAAGTTTTTTTGCTTTATTCACAAAAAACTCTCCAGCCGGTGTAAGGACAAGGGGCACAACTCCACGGTCAAAAAGTTTTATTCCCAGCTCGTTTTCCAGACTGATAATTTGCTTGCTGAAAGCCGGCTGAGATATCTCGAATTTTTGAGCCGCCTGAGAAAAATTCCGTTCTTCTGCAAGAGCAATAACATATTTTAGCTGTCTTGAATTCACTTTATCCTCTCCTTTCCCCCTGGATTTAAGTATACTATTTAATTTTTTATTATGCAAGAGTTATATGAAAAATTTTTATCCCCTTGACATATCCCCTGTTACGTGTTATATTATAACTATATTTGAATTAATGTTATAACAAAAACAGAATAGGGGAGGGTGTTTATGCCATCTGCATTTATTTATCTTGCCGTTATGCTTGTTGTAATCAGCATATGGTTTATGCTTTTTAAAAGACCTGTATATGAAGCAGTGTTAATCAGTTTTATTATTTTGCTTTCCATTACAGGCACGTGGGGAAATATCCGGGAATACATAAACGACGGACTTTCTACTTCACTTATTTACTCAATGACGGCTTTTGTTGCCATGTCAATTATTCTGACAAAAACCAAAGTAATTGATTCCTGCGTCGCAATTATTCTTTCACTTTTGGGTAGGGTTACAGGCGGGGCAGGCTATGTGTCTGTTATCGCAAGTGCTTTTATGGGAGCACTTTCCGGCAGCGGTCCCGGAAATGTAATGGCTACAGGTGCATTGACCATCCCTGCGATGATTAAATCAGGCTTCCCCAGAGAACTGGCTGCAAATATAGAAAGCAACGCCAGTTACATGGGCAATATGATTCCCCCGTCATCAAACATCGTTGCGGCAATGGGTGCTTATATGGCCCTTTTTCCAAATGAAAATATGACAACGGGACGATTCTGGATTGTTTTGTGGGGAATTTCCCTTTGGTTTATACTTCAGCGTATTGTTATGGTTTGGGGTTTTTGCAAATACTATAAAGTGAAACCAATGACAAAGGAAGAACTTCCAAATCTTAAAGAAGTTTTCAAAACCGGCTGGCAGGGTCTCTTTATCCCTATTATTATCCTTCTTCCTTTCGCTCTTGATTATCTTTTCAAGGACACCTTCTTCACAGCACGACTTGGAAAAGACGGAGCAAAGTATTTATCAAGTTCTCTTTTGCTGTTTATTGCAGGAATCTCAGCTTTATACACCTGCCTGATATGCAAAGACAAAAAAACAGTTTCCATAAACAATATAGCAAAAATGTTTGCAACTGGAGTGAAAACAATTTCCCCCGCCATCGGTGTATGTATAATCGGTTATATGATTGGAAGCCTTTTTAAGGATATGAATGTTGCGGAAGAAATGGAGACCTTTATTGTTTCCATGTCATTCAACAAGTTGGGAATGGTCCTGTTTATCTGTGCCTTTACCTGTGTTTTGGGCATGGTCATCCCAGGCTCATCTCTGGTTGTAATCTTTGGTCCTATGTTTATTTCTACTTTGGCAACAGTTGGGGTTTCTCCCCTTCTTGCGGCCGCTATGCTGCCCTGTATCTGCGGAGTTATGTGCGGAATTACTCCTCCTTTGGGTCTGGGTATGTACGCAGGTATGTCCCTGGCAGAATCCGACTTCGGCAAAACCTTTAAAAACAATCTATGGTGGGTGGCTGCACAGTTTATTATGCAGATTCTTTGCCTTATGGGTGTTCTGCCCATAATAGGACTTTAAGGAGGTATGTCAAATGAAAGGTTTTCTTAAAAAAATCTCTGCAGTTTTAAAAACCATTTTTGGATACGGAATTATGATTTGCCTTTTTGCCGGCGGAATGACCTTTTTTGGCTATGTTGCAGCCCTGATAATCGGCGGCAACACAGCGACAGTTATTTGCTCTGTTATATATAAACAAATTATTCCCGTAATTGTTTATGCAACATCAATCCTTGTTCTCCTGGGCCTTGTTGCAATGTATTTAAACGGTGAAATGGCTCTTACCACAAAGAAAAAATAGCACTTATATATCAAAACCCCCGTGACTGTTTGTCACGGGGGTTGCTTTTTGTTTTTTAAAAAAGCTCTTTTATTATTTTTATAACTTTCATTTGCTGTTCTTCGTTCATTTTTATATCCGAGGGCAGACAAATTCCACGCCTGAATATATCCTCACCCACATTATCCCCTGCAGTTATAAAGTCACAACCCTCAAACACAGGCTGCATATGCATTGGCTTCCATATGGGACGAGCTTCAATATTTTCTTTTTCAAGGGCAACTCTTATCATTTCAGGATTTACCTTGTCCATTGCATCTTCATCAATGACAAAACAACTCAACCAGAAATTTGGTTCAGTATAGGGAAGATATGGATTCATTTTTACTGGCAAGCCCTCAAATTCCTTTTTATAAAGCTCATATATCTTCTTCTTCAGCTCTTTATGCTCATCAAGATGAATAAGCTGTCCCCTGCCAATACCTGCAACAATATTGCTCATACGATAGTTATAGCCAATCTCACTATGCTGATAATACGGAGCCGCGTCTCTTGCCTGCGTTGAATAAAACCTTACCTTCTGAACCGCCGCCTCATCGTCTGACAAAAACATTCCGCCGCCTGAAGATGTAATAATCTTGTTGCCGTTAAAACTTATGGCGTTATATTTGCCAAAGGTTCCTGTCTGTCTGCCACGATAGGTTGCGGCAAGAGATTCCGCCGCATCTTCAATCAGAACAACATTATATTTTTCGCACAAATCACAGATTTCCCGAAGTTTCGCCGGTGTTCCGTAAAGATTTGCAACAATCACAGCCTTAGCCTTGTCCTTATATTTTTCGAGAGCAATTTTTAAAGCCTTGGGGTCCATGTTCCATGTGTCACGCTCTGAATCCACAAAGACCAAGGTTCCTCCCTCATATGTAACCGGATTGACCGTTGCTGCAAAGGTCAGGTCGGAGCATATGACAACATCGCCCCTTCCAATGCCTGCCATTTTAACAGCCATATGAAGTGCATGGGTTCCCGCAGTCATTGCCGCAGCAGCCTTGCAACCAACATATCGTGCAATCTCATTTTCAAATTCTGTAACATTTTTTCCCAAAGGTGCCACCCAGTTTGTGTCAAAAGCTTCTTTTACAAACACTTGTTCCTCGCCATGCATAGTAGGCGTAGAAAGCCAGATTTTATCAGCCATTTTAAATCACCTTATTGTTTTTTATAAAGATTTATTGCGAGTCTCCATCGCAATGCTCAACAATTTATTATATCTCAAAAAACTTTTTACGTCAATAGTTACTCACTTTTAAACCCTGACAGGAACACCGCCCTTTATACCCAAGCTGTTTTCCGTCACGTTGCAACAAAGGCACAAAACCTCAATCCCTGCCTTTTTTGCTTTTGCAAGTTCACGGGCAAACTCCGGATGGGTCTCAGCATTGGGTGTAAAATATTTTACCTCCTCTGCCTGAACAACAAATATAACATAGGCATCATATCCCGACTTTTTGCATTGTTGCAATTCCTGCAGATGTCTCACACCTCTTTCGGTAGGAGCATCAGGGAACAGAAAAACTCCGTCTTTTTCCAGAGTTACTCCCTTGACCTCCGCAAACGCTTTTTTAGCCCCCATTTCAAAATAAAAGTCAAAACGGGATTTTCCAAAAGTGCTTTCAGGTTTCAGAAATGTAATCTTACCGAAAGGTTGTTTTTCTTTCAGCCATTCAAAAACCACTTTGTTGGGTGCTTGACTATCGATATTAAACAGCTTATCCCCTTTATAAACACCTATAAGGTCATATTTTGTCTTGCGGTCAGGATTTGACGATTGTTGAACCACAACCCTGACACCGGGCATAAGCAACTCCTTGCATCTGCCTGTATTTTTTACATGGCAAATCTCTTCTCTTCCGTCAATCTCAATCTTTGCTATAAACCGATTTGGGCGGGATATAAACCTGCCCGGTTTTACATTATTATAAATCATAATATCTCTATTTGAACACTTGCCATAGCATCAAGGGCATTTTTGTGTGACCGAGGTGTCACGCCGGCACAGCAACTTCCGTCAACTGTGATTTTTGCCTCGGGGAAAGACGCCTTTAAAATCATAGCATTTGAAATAACACAAATATCTGTACAAAGCCCTACCAGTTCAACTTCATCAGGTTCTTCGCCAAGCAAATCACAGATATACTCCGGCAATATAATTGAACCAAATGTTGGCTTTGTTATACAGTTTTGAGCCAAGCCTTTCAATTCAGGGTGTATCTCCCAGCCCTTTGTACCCTCTATGCAATGAGAAACGGGCAGTTTTTTGCCCTCCTGAGTTGACATATAATTCTCATCGTGAGTATCTTGTGTAAAGATTACCGTTCCGTCAAAATCTTCAATCTTTTTCTTTACATTTCCGACTATTCCTTGTGCCTCAAGGCTTCCCAACGCACCGTCAATAAAATCATTTTGCATATCCACAACAATAAGTACTTTGCTCATAAAAATCCCCCCTACAACTCCAGACAAATAGTAAATGGCCCGTCATTAACAAGACTAACCTTCATATCTGCACCAAATTCGCCGTGTGCCGTCTTTGAAAACCGCTCCTCACAAAGGGTTATAAAATATTCATAAAGTTCCTCCGCCAAAGCGGGAGCGCCTGCCTCAATAAAGCTGGGGCGAGTCCCCTTTCTTGCATCTGCATAAAGGGTGAACTGTGAAATAACCAGCACTTCACCGCCAATATCGTCAATGGACAGATTGGTTTTGCCCTCATCATCAGGGAACAGCCTCAGCTTTTTCACCTTGTCAGTCATTTTCTCCGCAATTTCTCTGGTATCATTGTTGCCAACACCAAGGAGCACCACATACCCCCTGCCGATTTCACCTAAAACTTTTCCGTCAACAGTGACACTTGCCTCAAGAACTCTTTGTAAAACAACTTTCATAATCAATTACCTCACATACTTGTTATTCTAACACTTTGCACCAATGACGTCAAG
>JAZSFF010000029.1:0-30808 GCA_045532055.1 Clostridia bacterium | reverse complement strand
TTGCTCTTTAATTTTTCCCTTTCCTTTGCCGTTTTAATCTCTGCCATCGGTCTTTCTTTGATATCGACATAAGCTTTTTCGTTGGCATTTATCTCTCCGCCCAATGCCTCTATTATGTCCTTTGCCAAAACCGCATCCGGTATAATACCCCGCGCCATACGATTTGCCGCAGTTGTATAGAATTGTTTGTCTGCAAAAAAGACTCTTGGCTCCCCCTCACTTACAATGTCTCCGTCAAAGAGCATCATACAACGGTCTGTATTTTCGGCACAAAACTCAATATCGTGAGAAACAATTACCACAGCACAACCAAGTTCTTTTAATCTTTTTAAAATTGTTCCAAATTTCCTTTTAAAAAACGCATCCATTCCCTTTGTTGGCTCATCCATAAGAATAACCGAGGGTTTGAGCAACAAAATCTTTGCCAGAGCAACCCTTTGCTGTTCTCCGCCAGAAAGGTCATAAGGATGTCTTTCAAGGATATTCTCAATCTCACAAAGTTTTGCCACTCTCTCAACCTCAAAGCAAGCTTCCTCCTCCGCAATGCCGTCAGGCAGCATATCCATCAAATCAAGAGCTACAGTCTTCTTTAGGAACAAAACCTGCGGGTTTTGCGGCATAACTGCCATAGTTTCTCCCTGACCAATCATAACCCTACCCCTATATGGTCTTTTGATACCGCTTATTACCGACAGAAGTGTTGACTTGCCTACTCCGTTTCCACCCACAATTCCGCAAACCTCACCGGAATAAATTTTAGCAGAAATACCTTTCAATACATCTGGCAACTCACGTCCATACTTGAAGAATACTTCATTGATGGTTACTGCAGCTCTCTCTTTTATGAAATCTTTTTGTTTTTTCTCTTTTTTCTTTATATCAATGTTTTCAGCCATTTCACCTAGCCATTTTTTGCCCTCGTTTACTGTCACAGGACATTGAAATTTATTAGGCACAGCATCAAAAACACGCATTGGTGTGGGCATCATAAGTTTTATGCCCTCATCACAATTTTTCAGTTCGCCACCTAATTCAGCCGGAGTCCCCTCAGCCACAATTTTGCCCTTATCCATTATTATAACACGATCAGATATAGCAAAAACATCTTCTGTTCGGTGCTCACAAATAATGATAGTAGTACCAAACTCATGGTTTATTCTTTTAAGTGTCTCAAGAAATTCCCTTGCCCCAATGGGGTCAAGCTGACTTGTGGGTTCATCAAGGATAAGTACATCAGGGTTCATGACCATAACAGATGCCAAATTTAAAAGCTGCTTTTGTCCACCTGAAAGCTCTGCGGTGTTGCTGTTGAAAATATCCTCAATCCCAAAAAATGTTGCTATTTCTGCAACCTTTATACGCATTTCATTTTGGGGAACACCCTGGCTTTCCAACCCAAATGCAAGTTCATGCCAGGCCTTGTCTGTTACAATCATGTTGTCAGGGTTTTGCTGAACAAATCCTATACGCATACTTTCATCACGCAAGGATATATGCCTTATATCCTCTCCAAAAAACAAAACATTTCCCTTTATATCCCCATGGGGCGACAATGATGGTTTAAGCTGTCTCAACAACGTAGTCTTGCCACATCCTGACCTACCGCATATGGTAACAAATTCACCTTTTTCAATAGAAAGGCAAATGTCAACCAACACCACATTGCTGCTGTCCGGATATGTAAAGGTTAAATTTTCGATTCTATAACATTCCATTTGTATTTCATCCTAACTTCTATAAAAATTGGTGTGGTACACAACATAAAATATGCAGCATAAACACTTGCTGAAAAAACTGAAATCTCCGCCATTTCAAACCCGGGAAAACATATGAATTTAAGTCCTCCATCAAAAATTCCCAACAAAACATATGCTGATACACCGATAATAAAAATCAACATACCCATATCACGTCTGGTAAATTTGAACAGCGAAAATGCTGTCCTCCCCCGGATTCCATAGCCTCTGGCTTTCATGCTGGCTGCCGTTTCCAGGGAATTTTCCATTATCCAGCTTGTCATTATGGAAAGAACCGACATTACCATTTTTATTCTCTTTAAAGCCTTTCCTTTTGACACGTCCCGTCCTATGCCTTTTTGCGCGTCCACAACTTGTTTTAGATGGGTTTTAAACCGAGGCACAAATCTCATAGTCATGGAAATCACCAAAGACATTGCCGGTATAACCTTGCCAAACAAATATATCAGTTTGTCCTCTGTAACAATGGTGTTGTAGCAAGAAAACCAAAATATAACCGCTCCTATCATAGTTGCTGCCAATATTCCGTAGATTATCGCTTCCAGTGTCAAAGGATTGCCGTTTGGAAAATACGCAATAATCGTCATGCCCTGATGATTGAAAAATGAATTTGCAAGAGCCGCAACAATCATCATAGGCAAAATACCATATACTCCTAATTTTAATGTACCCTTTCCATTAATAACTAATGAATAAACAAATGCCGATATCAATGATATAACAAGGCATATGGGATTCATCAAAAACATGGAAAAACCGATTACAGCAACAAAGTATATAAAACTTACAACTGGATGATAGTTTATAAATTCACTGTTTTTTTTCACATTATCTCCTCCTTTCATTAATTTAAAAAAACAAAAAGGCTGCAACACAAAGGTGTTACAGCCGATTTTCTGTAATTGGAGTATGCAAACAACGAAAACATTCCTTGCACAACTAAAATACACACCATATATACCGTAGTAGTATTTTTGTTTTAAGCATGTCTCCCGACTTGCACATCATCACATCCCACTTCTGTCTTCCCAACCCTGCCGGTCAGTGACTGCAAAAATTTTGCAACGAAATAGGCACTCCGTGCTTACGGTGGCGGCACCGCTCGTGAATTTCACACGATTCCATCTTAGCCCACGCTGATTAAAACCGACGTGGGAACATAAAACAATTCTTATATTCTTTTTCAGTTATTCTAACATATATTTCTCCAACAATCAAGTCCCAACATATAAAGCAGTAAATAATTTGAAAAATTTTAGAAAAACCCTTGCAAAACTCTTTTGAGTATGTTATAATCAATTTCGTGTTAAATGCCGGTGTGGTGGAATTGGCAGACGCGCTGGACTCAAAATCCTGTGGTAGCAATACCGTATCGGTTCGACCCCGATCACCGGCACCAGAAAAAAAATCCTGTCCTATGACAGGATTTTTTGTTTTTAATTATAACAGAAAAGGGACATTCGAAATTTTTCGGGTGTCCCTTTATGCCAAATATTAATTAATATACTTTTATTTTATTTGGGGCAAGCTTGCTGCCGCAACAGACTGACCCACTCTTCTTGCCTTTTCGTCAGGAATATGAAGTTCCATTTTTGCAAAGAGTTCAGGGAATTCTGTTTTAAGCACTTCATTGGCTTTGTCAAGAATAATTGTTCCGCCGTTACCACTTGTAACTCTGCCCATTATAAGCACATGCTTTATATCATAGAACATTGAATAATAAGCAATGCTATAACCAAAATATACACCCATGGTTTCATAAATCGCCTCTGCACGGCAGTCATTCTGTTCCATAAGGTTTTGTACTACTTTCAGCTTTTCAGCAGGTGAAAGTTTTTCATCAAGTTCAATTCCCGCTTTGGGAGCCAGTTTTATAACTGCATCCTGAGAGAAATACTTAACTCCGCAGCCATAATCACCGCTCCATTCATCAACCATAGCCCCTTTGTTAAAATCAACAGGAACAAAGGCAAGTTCATTGAGCCAGCCTGTAATGTTTCCGTCCTTGTCCACATAACCTGCTGCCTCACTTGTACCCATGGCAACACCTAAAACATTGTTATCTTCAAGGCTCATGGCACCTGCAAGAGCTGTTACATCACCATCGTTTGCAACTTCAATAGGCACATCACCAATCTCTTTTGCAACATCCAAATACATATTTTTTACATGTTTTTCAAAATCTTCGTCTGACACCTTTATAAACAATGATGCCACCATAATCTTGTTGTCAATATAAACACCCGCAGAAGAAACACCAATAGCATCAACTCTGGGCATATGTGATGCGGCTGTCTTCATTGCATTTAATATGCCATCATAATGATACTTGGGGTCGCTCTCTGTTTTGGGGAACCAAACTACTTCTTCAGAATATACAGTTTCTCCATCAACAACAGCAGAAACCTTTCTGTCACTGCCACCTGCATCAAAACCGATACGGCAACCGTCAAGATGACGACCAACAGGAGATGATACATCGTTCTCAGCCGGTGCATTTGCTATATCTTCAACATAAATAACCTCAAATGGCTTTTCGTAAACACGTGCCATAAAATTGAAGTCAAACTCTCTTGCACCGCCAACTCTGTAATCATCAGCAATCCGTTCATAAATATACTTTGAACCAGCAATATAAACCTTATATCCGCCTTTTGCCCAAAGAAGTGTCTTTATAATTCTTTCTGCTATGCCGTAATTTTCTTCGTCATGACCTGTGTTCTCCTTATAAACATCAAGGTCATATGTAGCAATAAGTCCACCGTTTCTTTCTACCGCAATAATAATTTTTTGCGATTCCGTCTTGGCTACTGCGTCTTTAAAGTCGCGTATAACCTTTACCATAGGCATAAATTCAGGTTCAAGTTTTGCAATCATAATTATTCTCCTTTATATATTATTTCTCCACCCAATATTGTTGTGAGTATATTGAATTTTTCATCAGCTATTATAATATCGGCACGTTTTCCTGTTTCCAAAGAACCAATCTCTTTGTCTTCGTTCAATGCAACTGCCGGATTAAGTGATGCACAAGCAACTGCTTGATAAATTTCAAGGTCTGTATTTTCATAGAGATTATATACCGCCTCATTAAGTTTCAAAACACTGCCCGCAATTGTTCCGTCAGGCATCAGACATTTAATTCCTTCTTTATGTAACGGCTGTCCACCTAACGTATAATCACCATCAGGCATACCACCTGCCCTTATACAGTCGGTAATCAGGCACAGCTTTTCCTCTTTAAGTTTTGCAACCAGGTTGAATACACCTTTATTTACATGAAAAGTATCTGCTATAAGCTCTGTGCTCACCTTGTTCGATGAAAGTGCTGCGCCTACAACACCGGGACTGCGGTGGGTGAGTGCCGTCATGGCATTGAAGAGATGGGTGGTGTGTCTTACACCGCTTTCAACTCCGGCCATAGCTTCTTCAAAATTTGCATCTGTATGTCCCATTGAAATCAAAATATCGCTTTTTTCCGAAACCTTTTCTATGCATTCCTTTGCACCATCAACTTCAGGAGCAACAGTAAACAACTTTATAATATCTTTGTTTTCAAGGATAAAGTCTGCATCTGGTGTTAAAATATGTTCCTCCGCCTGAGCACCTTTTTTTGCCGCATTTATAAAAGGTCCTTCGCTGTTTACACCAAGTATTCTTGCACCATAAACTTCGGTACTGTTCTTAACCTCTCTCACAGCATCAAAGGCCTTTTCAATATCCGCTTTTGAAACGGTCATTGTTGTGGGGCACCATGCAGTAACACCGTTTTTAGCAATGCCTTCTGACATAACCTTTATCCCATCAACATCACCATCTGACACATCTGCCCCAAGATATCCGTGAATGTGCATATCAACAAGTCCGGGGGATACATAATTACCCTGGGCATCAATAACTTCATACCGTGAAAGGTCTATATTTTTTATATCTGTTATTTCTCTGATTTTTTCATCGAATATAATGGCTGAGTTTTCAACTACAGCATATTTCAAAATAACTTTTCCATTTACAATACACTTCATGCTGTTTCTCCTTTCAATAAAATTCACTTCGATTTTATTATATAATAAATATGTTTGAAAATATTTATACAAAAATATGTTTTTTTTATACTATTGTTTTTTCTATTTGGTTTTTATACAAGCATAGGGTATTTTTTTGAAAATTTTTATAAAAAGCTCTTGCAAAAGTCAAAAGTTTCTGTTATAATACTTTAAGTTGATTGATTATGCTTGTACTTAGGAGGTGTATATATAATGGCAAAGTGCGAAATTTGCGGAAAAGAATTGAAGTTTGGAATCAAGGTTTCTCACTCACACCGTCGTTCAAACAGAACATGGAAGCCTAATATCAGAAGGGTTAGAGCAGTTGTTGATGGTACTCCCAAGAGGGTTTACGCTTGCTCAAGATGTCTGAGATCTGGTAAAGTTCAGAGAGCTGTTTAATATTCAAACAAAAATTAAGAGACATAGATGAAGATGCATCTATGTCTCTTTTAATTTGCTTTCGTTTATGTACTTTTCAATCTAATTTACGTCATTTTTTATTTTGAAAATGCTCTTCAAAATACCCCGCAAAAATTTTGGGGCTTTTACAACAACTATTTTCAAAAAAATCTCCCCTTTCTATCACCTTTTTACCAACATACAAATTCCCGTCCCAATGAATACCAAACCCAAAAGGGTTATCAAAAGATATCTGGGTATAACATACGCCATAAATAATCCCAAGCCTATAGCTATCATAAAAAAACCCAATCCACAGGGACGTGCTTGACAGCATCTTTTCTTCCTCAACATTTATACCACCAACCCTTTTGTTTTATTATATTCATTCTCTCGTTTTTGGTTACGGGCAACAAAAAAGCCCGGTTTTCCGGGCTTTTTATATTTAATTTAAAGTAGTTCACGGCGAAGTTCATCTGCTGATTTAGGGCTCAAGAGCCCCGGTGCAATATCAAATACTGTCTTGCAACCACTGTCCCCTAACTGACTGAGTTTATATGCCGCACGTGCGTATGCTGTGATAACTGATGCTGTAAAGTCAGGATTGGAATCAAGTTTAAGACTGTATTCAATTATATGGTTGTTTTCAAGCTTTTCACCCGTTCTTCCACTTCGGATAACAAGCCCTCCATGAGGAATGCCACTATGGTCACGGTCAAGTTCCTCCTGGGAGATAAAATGAACAATTGTATCATAATCTGCAAAGTAGTTGGGCATGGTTTTAATTTCATTCTCTATTCTGACTTTATCCGCACCTTCTTCAACTACCACAAAACACTCACGTATATGTTTTTCTCTTGTGGTAAGTTCGGGGTTTTCTCCGCTTCTAACTGCATCCAGTGCTTTCTCAACAGGGATTGTATATTGCTTTGCATCAAGGACTCCGTCAATTCTGCGGATTGCATCAGAATGACCCTGACTTACGCCCTTGCCCCAAAACGTATAATCCTTTCCATCAGGCAAAACAGCACCTGCATACATTCTGTTGAGAGAAAACATTCCTGGGTCCCAACCTACCGAAATTATCGCCACATTCCCTGCATCTTTTGCTGCCTTATCAACATTCTCAAAGTGCTGAGGAATCTTGGCATGAGTATCAAAACTATCAATTACATTGTATAACTTTGCAAGCATGGGTGTTTGCTCCGGCAGGTCTTTGGCGCTTCCCCCACAAAGAATCATAACATCAATCTTGTCTGTCATTTTCTGCGCTTCATCAACATGACACACCCTGACTCCATCAGTTTTTATTTCTATGGTTGACGGGTCACGGCGTGTAAATACCGCCACAAGCTCCATATCAGGATTCTGGCGTATGGCACATTCAATACCCCGTCCAAGGTTTCCGTAACCATAAATTCCAATCCTTATACTCATTTTATCAAAACCTTTCTGTCATCAAATCACAAAAATTATAGCACAAACCGACCTTTTTTACAAGTTTTTTCGAAAATTTTTTTACCCATACAATAAATTCCAAAAACAGTTGTATTTTTGTGTGTTTTGTGTTAAAATCTATTTATACTGATGATTGGAGAATTGCTTTATGAAACCCATAGTAGCCATTGTAGGCAGACCTAATGTGGGAAAGTCTACTTTATTCAATAAAATTTCAGGCAAGCGTATTGCCATCGTGGAGGACACCCCTGGCATCACCCGTGACCGTATTTATGCTGATGCTGAGTGGCTGGGCCGTGATTTTACATTGATTGATACCGGCGGTATTGAACCTTATAGCAAAGATATCATTCTTTCACAGATGAGACAGCAGGCTAACCTTGCCATTGACACTGCAGATGTTATTCTCTTGGTTGTCAATGTTCGCGATGGTATGACCGCCGCCGACAAGGATATTGCCGCAATGCTTCAAAAATGTGGCAAGCCAGTTATACTCGTGTGTAACAAGGTTGACAACCCAGGTCAGCCGCCCATGGAAGTTTACGAATTTTATAACCTCGGTCTTGGCGACCCAATGATGGTGTCTTCAATACACGGTCTGGGAGTTGGAGATTTGCTGGATGCTGTCCTTGAGCACTTCCCAGAAAGTGATGAGACTCCTGACGATGGAGAAATCACTCATATTGCTATTGTGGGCAAACCAAACGCAGGAAAATCCTCTTTGGTTAATCGTCTTCTGGGTGAAGACCGTGTTATTGTAAGCGATATTGCTGGTACAACCCGTGATGCAATTGACAGCCAGCTTGTGAGAAATGGCAAAAAATATGTTCTAATTGATACTGCAGGTATGCGAAAGCGCGGCAAGATTGACGAAAATGTTGAACGCTACAGTGTTGTTCGTGCACTCACCTCTATCGAGCGGGCAGATGTGTGCGTTATTATGATTGATGCAACCGAAGGGGTAACCGAGCAGGACACAAAAATTGCAGGTTATGTCCACGAACAAGGCAAAGCCGCTGTTTTTGCCGTTAACAAATGGGATTTGATTGAAAAAGAAACAAACACCATGAAGAACTTTAAGGACCGTCTTCTTGAAGGATTCAACTTTATGATGTATGCGGAATCAATCTTTATATCCGCAAAGACAGGTCAGCGTGTAAACGACCTTTTTGAGATGGTTGACCTTGCTGTAGATGAAAACAAAAAGCGTATTTCAACAGGACTACTCAACGATGTAATTAATGATGCAATAGCAATGGTTCAGCCTCCATCAGACAAGGGCAAACGTTTGAAAATCTACTACGGAACCCAGGCAAGCATAAAGCCGCCAACCTTTGTTTTGTTTGTAAATGATGCAGACTTGGCACATTATTCATATATCAGATATCTTGAAAACAAAATACGTGCCGCCTTTGGATTCAAAGGTACGCCAATCAAGTTTATAATCCGAGAGAAAGGTGACAAGGTTTAAAGAGGAGATTTCATTATGGATATAGCTTATAATTTTATTATTCTTGTTGTTGCATATCTGCTTGGCAGTATAAATACGTCAATTATTGTTTCAAAAATCTTGATTGGTGACGACATACGTAACCACGGCAGCGGAAATGCAGGTGCAACAAACACATTGCGTACCGTGGGCAAAAAGGGTGCTGTTCTGGTTGTCCTTGGTGATGTTTTGAAGGCAATAATTGCAATTATGCTGGCAAAATTTATTACCAGAGATTCTTCCACTGCAACATACATTGCAGGCATAGGTGCAGTGTTGGGACATAACTTCCCACTCTACTTCAAATTTAAGGGTGGCAAAGGAATTATCGTTTCGACTGTTGCCATTTTGTTTGCAGACCCCATTCTGGGACTTATTACAGCAATTATTGCAATACTTATTATGGCAATTTCAAAATATGTATCCCTTGGAAGTATAAGCGGTGCGGTTTTGTTTGTTGTCCTTGCTCTAATTTTCAGAAACAACAATCCAGACTTTGTGGTCTTTGCAACCATACTTGCTTTACTTGCAATTTATATGCATCGGAGCAATATTGCCCGTCTTCTTGCAGGACAGGAAAATAAACTTAACTTCAGTAAAAAAAATTAGGAGGCTGAAATCATGGCTGATATTTGTGTTTTAGGCAGCGGTGGCTGGGGTACAGCCATTGCTATATTGCTTCACAACAACGGGCACAAGGTTACCTTGTGGTCATATTTAAAAACCGAAAGTGAAGACCTGGAAAAGTTCAGAGAAAACAAGCCTTTTCTCCCTGGAGTTTTCATTCCAAGAGGCATTACTTTTGACTCAAATCTTGAATGTTGTTGCAATAAAGATTTAATTGTCATTGCTACTCCCTCACACGGTATCCGCAGTGTGGCATCTAAAATCAAAGATTTTGTTCCCAAAGGTCAGGTTATCCTTAACATCTCAAAAGGCATTGAGGAGGGCACCTACCTCACCATATCTCAGGTTTTAAAAGAGGAACTCCCTCAATGCAAAATTGCAGTTATGTCAGGACCCAGTCATGCAGAAGAGGTTTCGCGAAACATTCCCACAACCAATGTTGTGGCATCTGATGATATGGAAATCTCGACTTATATACAAGAAATTTTTATGAGTGATACTTTCAGGGTTTACACAAGCACTGATATAACCGGTGTAGAACTTGGTGGCTCACTTAAAAATGTTATTGCATTGTGTTGCGGAATCTTGGACGGTCTTGGTTGCGGTGACAATACGAAAGCCGCTCTTATGACCCGCGGTCTTGTGGAAATGACCCGTCTTGGGATTGCCATGGGTGCAAAAGCCGAAACATTTTCAGGCCTTTCAGGCATCGGTGATTTGATTGTGACCTGTACCAGTATGCACTCAAGAAACCGTCGTGCCGGAATTCTGATTGGCAAAGGTATGTCCCCTGAGGACGCACAGAAAGAAGTTAATATGGTTGTAGAAGGTGTTCGCAGTTGCAAAGCCGCCAAAGAACTTGCTGATAAAAAGTCAGTTGAAATGCCCATTATTTCTGAGGCATATGATGTTTTGTTCAATGGCAAAAAGGCATCTGATGCAATATCAAGTCTTATGAAACGCAACAAAAAACAAGAATCGGAAACTGAATTTCTGAATATTATATAAGGAATTATTTAACAGAAAGGTATGAATCAAAATGGACATTAACTCCTTATCCTCTTACTTCAAAAAAGCAACCGAACTCTTACCGAAGGGCGCTTTCCTGACCACACATGACAACGAAAAAACAAATACAATGACCATTGGTTGGGGAAATTTTGGCTTTGAATGGGGAATTCCTGTGGCAGAAGTTATGGTTCGTGAAAGTCGTTTCTCAAAAGATGCTATGGATAAGAATCTTGAATTTACTCTTACCTTCCCATATGGCGAAAGTATGAAACAAGCTCTGGCTTTTTGTGGCAGCCATTCCGGCAGGGATACAGACAAAATTGCAGAATGTAACCTCAATCTAATCAATGCAAAATCAATAAACACACCCGTTGTTGCCTGCAAAGGTCTGGTTTTTGAATGCAAAGTGATTGCAAAAGCTGAAATGAATTCTGACTCCACCTCCACCGATGTATTGGATAAGTGGTACAAAAATGGTGATTTGCATACATTTTATTATGCTTCCATTGAAGACTGTTACGAGATTGATTAAATAAATTTTGAAAAAAGTATTGACAAATAGAAAATACCGGTATATAATACATTGTAATTTGAATATCACAGAAAAACTATGACGAAGACGGTCGGTTTACAAAGTCTTGAGAGAGTTGGCGGTTGCTGCGAGCCAATGACGGAGTTCACCAATGACCCATCACTTCCGAGTTGGAGGTCCGAAAGCTTATTTTGCAAGTAGATATCTCCCGTGAATTGCTACGTTAAGGCAAAGGGCTTGTTAGAGCCTGCAGAGCGGCGGAAATTGTTCCGCAATTTGAGTGGTACCGCGAGTTTTATAACCCGTCTCAAAAATTGAGACGGGTTTGTTTTTTTTGTGACATTCCTTTAAATTTTCCGAAAGGGGATATAAAAAATGGATTACAAATTAAAAGACGTGGCTGAACGTATCAAAGACTTACGTGAGGCAAAAGGCTACACCCAAGGAGAACTTGCCAAGCTCACCGGGGTTTCTGTTGAAGACTACAAAACCCTTGAAATGGGCGAGACCGACTTCAGCTTTACTTTCATTTACAAATGTGCCAAGGCATGTAATGTTGAAGTTGTTGATATCCTTGAGGGTACGAGTTCAACCCTTACATCCTACGCCGTAACACGCAAAGGCGAGGGTCTTAAGATTGTTCGCAAACAGGGCTTTGTTTACAACAACCTTGCTCCCAAGTTCAAAAACAAACTGGCTGAGCCTTTTCTTGTTGAGGCACCCTATTTTGAAGAAGAACAAAATGCACCTATCAAGCTCAGCTCACACAAAGGACAGGAAATTGATATCATAGTAAAGGGCACTCTTAAAGTACAGGTTGGTTCGCATATAGAAGTTCTTAACGAGGGCGACTCCATTTTCTATGACAGTGCAACACCCCACGGAATGATTGCAACAAGTAAAGACGGCTGTATTTTCAACGCAATCGTTCTTAACCCATCAGGCGAAGACTTTTTCAACGACAACAACGAGATTGCTGTTGCTGATACTCCCATTACACACCAAAACGCATCAACCGTTGCTGACAACTTTATTGATGTTACACTTGATGAAAAAGGGGTTTTCAGTGGTATAAAATTCAAGAATGATGACAAATTCAATTTTGCCTTTGACTGTGTTGATGCTATCGCAAAAAAGACCCCTGACAAAACAGCTATGATGTGGGTCAGCAACGACAAAAAGGACCGTGCTTTCACATTCAAAGATATGAAGAAGTATTCCGCAAAGACCGCCAATTACTTTGAATCTTTGGGTATAAAACGTGGTGATACAGTTATGCTTGTGCTCAAACGCCACTACCAATTCTGGTTCTGTATGCTGGCACTTCATAAAATCGGTGCAATTGCTATCCCTGCCACAAATCAGCTTGTTGAACACGACTTTGAATACAGATATAAAGCGGCAGGTGTAAAAGCCATTGTCTGCACCAATGACGGTGATGTTTCCACCGAAGCCGAAAAGGCTGCTGCTGCATTCCCCGATATGCTGAAAATCCTTGTTGGCGGCAAAAAAGATGGTTGGTATGACTTCAACGAGGAAATGGAACGTTTCAGCAGTTCCTACAAACGCAAGGAAGATTCACCATGTGGCAATGACCCCATGCTGATGCTCTTTACATCAGGAACTACAGGCTATCCCCGAATTGCAACACACTCCTACAAATATGCTCTGGGTCACTACCCAACAGCAAAGTTCTGGCATAATGTAAACCCCAATGGTCTGCATTTCACAATTTCGGACACAGGCTGGGGCAAAGCACTTTGGGGCAAACTGTATGGACAATGGCTCTGCGAGGCAGGGGTGTTCACTTACGACTTTGACAGATTCCATCCGGATGACATCCTGCCCCTCTTTAAAAAGTATAATATAACTACTTTCTGTGCTCCCCCTACGATGTACAGATTCTTCATCAAGGAAGACCTTTCAAAGTATGACCTCTCCTCCATCCAGTATGCAACAACAGCAGGCGAGGCATTAAATCCGGAAGTTTATAATCAGTTTTACAAAGCAACGGGTCTGAAAATCATGGAAGGCTTTGGTCAGACCGAAACAACCCTTTCAATCGCAAACTTTGTAGGAACAAAACCAAAAATCGGTTCAATGGGCCGACCCAGTCCTCTTTATGATGTGGTTATCCTTGATCCTGACGGAAACCCCTGCAAGACGGGTGATACCGGTGAAATCTGTATTCGTACAACAGAAAATGTACCCTGTGGCCTATTTATTGGCTACTATCTTGATGATGAAAAAACCAAGGATGTATGGTATGACGGATATTATCATACAGGTGACCAGGCAACCATGGACGAAGACGGATATCTGTGGTACGTTGGACGTATTGATGATGTTATCAAGTCATCAGGTTACCGCATCGGGCCTTTTGAGATTGAAAGTGTTATCATGGAACTCCCCTACGTTCTGGAATGCGCAATCACCGCTGTCCCTGATGAGGTTCGCGGCCAGATTGTAAAGGCTACAATAGTTCTCACCAAAGGAACTGTTGGCACAGATGCACTGAAAAAGGAAATCCAGGAATACGTTAAGACACACACCGCACCTTACAAATATCCCAGAATCGTTGACTTTGTTGACGAACTGCCAAAAACAATCAGCGGTAAGGTTCGCCGTGTTGAAATCCGTAACAAGGATATGGAGAAATCAAATAAATAGCCTTTAAAGGCGAAAACCTCACCCATTGGGTGAGGTTTTCTTTGTTTGTGTGGCAACAACCCAGGTCGCACTTTTCAATAAAAAAAGTGCATGGCAGAACCATGCACAAAAAATGCATGACTCTGATGCGACTCAGATTTTGTTTCCACTGACAGTAGACAAAATAAAGCATGCATTTTTATCAAAAATAAAAATGCTACTATCAGTACCAAACAATATTAATCTAAGTCGCAATATTATCTTACCATATTTTTTCCTTTTTGTAAAGTATTTATTCAAAACAAAAGGACTTCCCTGGCGGAAGTCCTTTTATACTTACATATCGTTTCTAGCCAAATCTTCAAAAGATTCACGTTTTACCGCTATATATTCTTTATCCTTGCTAAGCATAACAATTGGTGGTCTTGGAATTTTGTTGTAGTTTGACGCCATTGAATAGTTGTATGCACCGGTCGTAAGAACCGCCACAGTATCACCACGTTTTACACTTGAGGGCAACTTTACATTCTCCTGAATTATATCGCCGCATTCACAGCATCTGCCCACAACCGAGCAATTAAAATCACATTCTTCATTCATCTTGTTGGCAAGCAGGACAGTATACTCTGACTTGTAAAGTGCAAATCTGGGGTTATCCGTCATACCGCCGTCAACAGAGACATAGTTTCTGTATTCGGGAATAACCTTGACACTTCCTGCCTTATAAAGTGTGATTCCGGCGTCCGCCACAATGCTTCTGCCCGGCTCCATTCTGATTGCAGGCACATCAATGCCAAGTTCTGCACATTTTTCTTTGACAGTCTTTGCCACAAGTGCAATGTTCTCCGCAATATCAATAACAGGGTCAGATTCAACATAACGCACACCATAACCACCACCCAGATTGAGTTCCTGTGTTTTAAATCCTGTATCTTTTTCCACCTTGGCAATAAACCTTAGCATAACATCCGATGACTTAAAGAATACATCTGAATCAAAAACCTGAGACCCTACATGACAATGAAATCCTACTAAATTGATATTTTTCTTCTCAAGGGCGTATCTTGTGATTTCGCCGGCAGCATCAGTCTCAATGGCAGAGCCAAACTTTGAATCCACCTTACCAGTTGCCACCTCGTCATAGGTATGGGGGTCAATTCCGGGGGTAATTCTGATTAGAATTTTTGAGGATATACCCTTTTCCCCTGAAATTCTGTCTATGGCATCAACCTCTTCCATGCTGTCAGCCACAAAATATCCAATGCCATTTTCTATTGCATACTCAATATCAAAATCTGTCTTGTTATTGCCATGGAAATAAACCTTGTCCATTGGAAATCCGGCACTTTTAGCGGTATAAATTTCTCCGCCTGACACCACATCAACGCCCATTCCCTCTTCCTTTGCGATTTCATATATTCTCTTAAAGGAGGCTGCTTTGCTGGCATAAAGAGGTAATGAAGCATCACCAAAATGCTTTTTCATAGCATCAAGATATACACGACAGTTATAACGAATTCTTTCCTCATCCATGAGGTATAATGGCGTACCGTACTTTGATGCCATATCAACGGTATCTCTGCCTGCAAAGGTAAGATGCCCATTTGAATTCACACACAGATTTTCACAAATCATAACTTTTCTCCTCTGTATTATATCTCAATTCCACACTCTTTCATAATTCTGAACATATTTTTCTTTTTAGCCTCGTCCATAGGCGTGAGAGGCAATCTGAGATAGTTCTCCCCATATCCCATAGCAGCAGTTGCAGCCTTTACAGGAATTGGATTAACCTCACAGAAAAGTGCATCAATGAGTTCAATATACTTGAGCTGAAGCTTAGCACTCTCTGCAACATTTCCCTCAAAATAGCTGTCGCAAATTTTTACTGTATCTTTGGGCAATATGTTTGAAAGAACCGAAATAACACCTTTGCCACCAAGTGAAAGTATAGGAACAATCTGATCGTCGTTTCCTGAATAAATATCCATCTTATCCCCTACAAGTGATGCAATCTTTGCAATCTGCGAGATATTGCCGCTTGCTTCTTTGATACCCACGATATTGGGATGCTCAGCCAAAGCCAAACATGTGGCGGGTTCAATGTTGCAACCTGTTCGCGACGGAACATTGTAGAGAATAATTGGTTTTGTGCTTGCATCAGCGATTGCTGTAAAAGACTGTATAAGACCTTTCTGCGTTGCTTTGTTGTAGTATGGTGTAACAACCAACATTGCATCAGCACCAATCTCACATGCGTACTTTGTAAGCTCGATTGCGTATGCTGTATCATTTGAACCTGTGCCTGCAATCACCGGAACTCTTCCTGCAATTTTGTCAACAGCAAACTTGAGAACAGCCTTATGCTCGTCATCTGTCAAGGTTGAGCCCTCGCCTGTTGTTCCCGCAACAACTATGGCGTTTATACCCTCCTGAATCTGCCACTCAATCAGTCTTTCAAATGCCTCATAGTCAACTCCGTTTTCATTAAGAGGTGTAACAATTGCTGTTGCTGCACCGGTGAATACTGTGTTTTTCATTTTAACAAAACTCCCTTTTTATTATTTGGCAAAACCGTTGGAACTCTGTCCAACATAAAAATAATGATAGCTGTAAACAACTATCATACACAAACGTATCACAAATATCAACATTCAGATATGATAGCTCTCCGCACTTGTGCGACAACGACCAAAATATTATTCCCGGTCGCCAGATCGGTCTTTTGCCACAGACCGTCTTCGGCGTCTGCCCCTTTCAACAAATTCTGCTTTGGCAAGCATAACAAATCTGCCTAATGATGACACAACGCACCTCTATCTAGCCAATATTATACTTGATATATTATACTTTGTCAATATGTTTTTATATTATTTCTTAAGAATTGGCCTCAGTGGTTTGTAAAGAACAATAGCAATAACCGAAACCAGAATAACCTTAATAATATTAAATGGTGCTACACATAAAAGCACAAATTCAAACAAGGTATCTATGCCATGCCAAATTGATGCTGCCATGCCAACAATTGCATCTATCGGCATACCAAACGCCTTTCCGTATACAGGCAACATAACAAAGGCATTAATAAAGCACCCCAAAATCACCATTGTAGCACCACCTGCAACAAGTCCCAGAACAGCAGTCTTTTTTGTTTTATTTTTTCTGTAAATCAACACCGCAGGAACAACAAAAACTATCCCCGTAACAAAGTTGGCAAACTCTCCTACCCCCGCTGTTACAGTTCCGTTTATAAGCAAGTTAAGCAATATTTTAAGCCCCTCAACAGCAATTCCGGCAACCGGACCTAACGCAAATCCTCCCAGCAGCACAGGAACCTCGCTGAAGTCCAGTTCATAAAATGGTGGTGCAATAAAGGGCAAAGGAAATTCAAAAAGCATCAACACTGTAGCCACTGCAGCAAGCATTGCAACCTTTACCATCCAGACAGTTTTTTGTTTTTTCATACAGACAACTCCTTAGGATACTTCGGATATATAAAAAGTCCCGACAAGAACGTCGGGACAGAACACGCCTTTTGAAAGACTCTTCTCTCATCCAGACTATACTGTCGGTTTTGGAATTTCACCAAATCAACCAAATGGTTCGCGGACTGTCACCGCCGGTAGGGAATTTCACCCTGCCCCGAAGAATATTTTTGCAATATTTAGTATAACACATACTGCTATTTTTTTCAATATCACAACAAATTATTTCTTAAAAATTCTATACTCTGTTGCACCATTTTCCGGATTATACGAAATCATCTCAAAATCATATCCGCTTTCTTTTGCAATAGTATCTGTTACTGTGCGAGTCTCTTCAACATACCATTCAGACGGCTCGTATCCGCTTTCTTTCATATATTTAACCGCCGGACACTCTGAAACAACCACTCTTAATTCATCATCCGTCAGAGTACATTTTACATTTTCAGGTGCTTTTTCAATTTTATAGATTTCCTCTATATGTGATTTGAGTACCCCAAGCCCGTCTTTTCTGATTTCGTCAATAAGAGGTCTGTAATATGTTTTTGCAAATCTCACAAGATATTCACAAACATCGGATTTTCCATAATTTTCACCCATATACCTCACACCACGATCACCGGTGATATGAAAATCCCTATGAAAATACTCGTTGTCAGATGCCTTTCTTTCCATAATCAGTTTCTCGCCATTTTGAACATCTTTCTTATCACATTTGTATGAAAGCACACACTTTGCCTTATCAGTCTGCGATAAATCAACAATATCCGCTTCTATCCCATACTTCTTAAGCTGTCTTGCATAAAGAACTGCACAATGTCCACAATAGTCATAATATGGATCCATATGTGCAAGTGAATTAAGCCTTCCTCTTGATGGGCAGGCTTTCATATCAATCCTAAATGTGCCCTTTTTTTCATCAAGTTCCATAACAAAATCGCAAGCTTCTTCATTGAGAGATTTAGACCAATAATCCCAACATCCACGAAGTCCCTTTGCCTCTACCTCTTGACCCAAAAGGTCTGCCACATAGGTATCAGAAACATAGTTCCAATATTTCAAAACCTCTTCATATCCGCCTTTTTCTTCAAGATATTTAAAAAGTTCACTGTAAACCGGTATAAATTCTGTACAAGAAATCATTTTTACTCCCTCTTATTTTATACTATAAAGTAATTCTGTTGTACCCTCTACTATTATATCATCCGCACCTTTTTTGAGACGTGAAGTTCTTGCTTCATAGCCACCCTCTTCATAGGCACGGCTTGTTGGGAAGTAAGAATCTCCGCCATTGGTCAGGCAGCAAAGGAATGTTTCTTCAAATGGCGATCCATCACAAATTCTGTTCCTCAATTCAGTAAATGGTTCACCCGGAATACCAGCAAATGCAATGTCCCCGATTTTTATTGCTGACAAGGTGAAAGAATATGAATCCGGACCATTTTCAAGTTCTACAATTCTGTTCGCCTCAGCCACAACAGTTGTCAACTCCATAGCCGCAAAGGGAATTTCCGCATCACGTCCACTCTTGTGAAGTTCTACAATCTTTCTTGCCTCCTCAAGCTTGTCATTTTCCTGATTTGATGGAACGGTAACAGTCTTGTTTGCAAACTGAATTTTGCCACACTCAACTTCTTCTGCTATGCCACAAATTTGGAGTACCGCACCTGCAATAACACGTCCCATATGCTCAGCAATTTCATAACCACGGGGGCATCCGTCAAAATCAGTTTTGCCCAACGCCTGTCCCTTGGTAGGTCTGGGATTGATATGGTTTACATCACCCTGGGGCGCCTGCAAGAATAAACACTTGGTATCAGGCAACGCGTCTTCAATCGCAGCACAAACAACGCCGGGATAATCAGCACTTATGTATTCTCCGCCAACTGTATCAGGATGAACACCAAAATTTACAATAAATATATCCTCCGCATTTTCCCTTATAATCTTAAGAAGTTTAACCGTTTCGTTAGGTTCGCCAAGAGCATGGTCGATATCAGGATTATTTACCCCTGGATTTGTCTGTACAGAACCATCCTTCATTCTAAATCTACGTACAAATGAAATACCCTTTGCCTCACCTGATGCTGTATATAATTTAGATGAGCACAAATCCTCAAGTGCTAACTTTGCTGCATCCCTGAGTTGCAGTTTAAGATAATTTTCATATTCAGGCAACCCGCACAAATCAGAGGCAAAATCCTTTCCAATCATGGGACCGGTGTGGGTATGCGAGCAATTTATAAAAATTGCTTCTTTAGGGATGTTGCAATACTCTGAAATTATACTTCGGTATTCGTCGCATTGTTTCTGACTGACCATAATTATATCTATGCCCATAACAACAGCACAGTTTTCACCATCGTCAAAGGCTACAGCAGTAGTATAAAGGTCATCCAGTACACCTTTGGTAAAACGCACCTCATAATAACCAGAAACAGGCGTACCCAAAGGAGGTGTGATACAAAGTCTTGCAAATCCTGTCTTAATATTAGTCATTTAAAAACTATTCCTCTCTCTCAATATAATCATCGTTTTCAAAATCTTCATCCAGTAATTTCTGCTCTCCCTTTTCAAGTTTCTTCTTTCTTCTATATTCAGATGGGAGACATCCAAATCTATCCTTAAAATTCGTATAGAACCCTTTTATTGAATTATATCCGGCTTTTGAAGCAACCTCCAGTATATTGATATCAGTATCCTCAAGAAGTCCTGCAGCAACTTCAATTCTCATGTTGGCAGTAAGTTCTCTATACGTACAACCATAATACTTTTGAATAATGCGACTGACCTGGCGTGTGCTCAAAAACAGTTCCTCTGCAATATCGTTAAGCGAGTAAGTCCGTGCGTGTGTGCCAAAAATCATTTGCTGGAGTTTATACAACCGCATCATGTTGCTGTCAGAAAGTTTGGCTTCCAAAACAGGATATCCGTTCTCCTCCCCACTGTTACGCAAAAGTTCCGTAAACATTTCATGAATATGTAGGCTCATGGCCAGTTCGTCGTTCTTTATCTCATCAAAAGCAATTTTCTTAAAAATTTCTTCCATAAAAGGGACATGCTTTACAGCCACAAACGTATCCCTCACCATGAATTTTTCTAGCATATCATATAAAGAAGCAGCCCCTTTAAGGGAATTTCTCTGAAAATCGACACTTATGCCATAACGGGTGGAACTCTGTTCTACCATTAACATCATATGTCTCACCCGGGGCGGAATAATAAGAACGTCACCCTTAACAAATTCTTCAGTTCCTGTATCAAATTTTACTGTTACAACACCACTTGTCACATAAAAAATTTCATAGTGAGTGTGTACATGCATATTGTTTGCAAAATCCGAAAGATGCACAACATTGTTTTGCATGTCATAATCGGACAACATTAAAATTCTGACATCTTCGATATTAAAAATATACTCCTTGCATTCTCCTGAAATGTTTCCCGCAATTCTTCGCATTTTCAAAGCATTCACCTCTTTTTAATTTTAAGTTTTTTGTTATAAAAAGTCAAGAGATTTTTTGAAAAACTCTTACCACTTTGCGACATCTATGCAAAAAGTCCTATTATTAATCAAACAAATGTCCTCCAAATCAATGAAAAGAGTCTTTCTTCCACAACGGCGTCACCCACTTCCTTTTGCCCAGAAATTTCCACCTAAATACTAAGTTCTTTTGAAAGATCCGAGTAATTTAGATTACATATAAAAATAAACTTTGCGTAAACAAAGATACAATAATTATTAATTATTCATTAGCCATGTGACTTCATTATTCATTATTCATTATTCATTATTCATTACTCATTAAAAAATCGCGTCGAACATAATGGATGATGAATATTGAATAATGAAAAATGAATAATACAAAACAAAAAATCCTATCTCTCGACAGGATTTTTGTTTTGGTCGGGATGACAGGATTTGAACCTGCGGCTCCTTCGTCCCGAACGAAGTGCCCTACCAAGCTGGGCCACATCCCGATATTAAATTTTAATCAACTCTAGTTGATTCCTCAAATTAACCTTTGCTATTATACTATGATTTTGTTTAATTGTCAATGTTTTTTTACAAAAAAGCACCCTCGGTCGGGTGCTTTCTATGACTATTTTATTCTATCGCTGTACCATCCGCATGGAATACAGGGAGGGGTGCAAGATAAGTGATATCTTCTCTTCCAATAGCATCACCTTCTGCAAGGACAGCCATTCTGCCCACTATCTTTCCGCCAACCTGCTCTATTAGAGTCTCAAGTGCAGCCAGTGATTCACCTGTACTGATTACATCATCCACAATCAATACACGCTTATCCTTCATTGCCTCCGCTTCCTCTGCACCGATACACAAAGTCTGCTTGTGAGCCGTCGTAATGGAATCAACTTCTGTAGTGATTACATCTTTCATGTAAAGTTTTGGTCCCTTTCTTGCAACAATATAATAATTGTGCCCTGCCTGTCGTGCCATTTCGTAAAGAAGTGGAATTCCTTTAGATTCTGCTGTAATCATTACATCACATTCAGGCGCCTTTTTTAGCAATTCCCTGGCACTGTTTACCGTGATTTCTACATCTCCAAACATGATAAATGCGGCGATATAAAAATCATCTGATACTTTGCAAAGTGGAAGTTCACGAGTTACCCCTGCAATATCCATTTTATAGAATTTGTCCATTTTAACAAAAGCTCCTTTTTTACATGAAGTATCCCCCGCCTGTGAAGACGAGGGATATCTTGTCTTCAACTCAATATATTATTATGCAAGACCCATAACCTTGAGTACAATATAAATTGCAAACAAAGCAACTGAAACCCACATAACACCGCTGATATCCTTAGCCTTGCCTGTAACAAGTTTGAGGATAACCCATGCCATCATACCAAACATAATGCCGTTTGCAATTGAGTATGTGAAAGGCATCATAATGATAGCAAGGAATGCACCAATCATGTCAGCAACATCGCCGTTGAACTCAACTTTCTTAATTGATGAAAGCATCAACAAACCAACGTAGAGCATAGCAGGTGTTGTTGCAAATCCGGGGATTGCAAGGAATACAGGTGCAAAAATAATTGCAATAATAAACATAACTGCTGTAGTAACAGCTGTAAGACCTGTTCTTCCGCCTGCTGCAACGCCAGCACTTGATTCAACATAGCTTGTAACTGTTGATGTGCCAAGGCATGCACCAACAACTGTACCAACAGCGTCAGCCATCAAAGCACCGCCAGCTTTAGGAAGTTTGCCATCCTTGTCAAGGAGATCACCCTTTTCAGCAACGCCGATGAGTGTACCAACTGTATCAAAGATATCTGTGTAGAGGAATGTAAATACAACCAAAAGGAATCCTGCAAAATTGTTAGCAATAAAGCCAAAATCAAATTTGAACATTGCAGGTGCTGCAAAGTTTGCTTTTATTGATTCCCATGAAAGACTGGGGATTACAGAATAAACGCCATTTGCAGGGTCAGGAACATACCAACCGATAAGTTCAGCGATAATACCAAGAACCCATGTGATAATGATACCAAGAAGAATTCCGCCCGGAACCTTGAAGTGCTGAAGAACGCCGATTGCAAGCAATCCAATTATTGCCAAAGCAACACCGGGAGATGCCAAATCACCCATAGCAACTGTAGTTGCAGGGTCAGCAACAACGATTTTTGCATTGAGCAAAGCAATGATTGTGATGAACAAACCAATACCCGCTGTAATACCAAACTTGAGGTTTGCAGGAATTTTGTTAACAAGTGCTTCACGGAATTTGAATATTGAAAGAAGCATAAAGATAATACCTTCAATCAAAATTGCCGTAAGCGCAACTTCGTAAGAATAACCCATAGCACCGCAAACTGTAAATGCAAAAAATGCATTAAGACCCATACCTGAAGCAAGTGCTACAGGATAGTTGGCAAAGAAAGCCATACAAAGGGTAGCGATTGCAGCAGAGATTGCTGTTGCCATGAATATTCCTGCAGGTGTTGCACCGGGAATATTGCCGAGATAACTGGGGTTTACCGCAAGGATATATGACATTGCAAGGAATGTTGTAATACCTGCGATAATCTCAGTTTTAACATTTGTTCCGTGCTCTTTGAGCTTGAAAAGTTTTTCCATGAGATTTCACTCCTCATATAAAATTTGATATGTATATTTTATAATATTTTTGTTCAAATTTCAACAGATTTAAGAATTTTTCGATATTTTGTCGTTTTAGATAACAAAATATACCATTATTTGTGGAATTTGTATATTGAAAACACACTATGTTGTGTTATTCTTTGTTTCTGCTAACATATAAAAAAGATGCGGACTTTCGTCCGCATCCTGCAATTTTTATACCGAATATTAATAAATACCCTGTGCCATCATAGCTTTTGCAACTTTCATAAACCCTGCAATATTTGCACCTGCAACAAGGTCATAGCCAAGGCCATATTCTTCAGCTGCCTCCATAGAGCACTTGTGGATGTTTTTCATGATGCCTTTAAGCTTTTCGTCAACTTCTTCCTGAGACCAGCTATATCTCATTGAGTTCTGTGCCATTTCAAGGGATGATACTGCAACACCACCGGCATTAACAGCTTTTGAAGGACCAACAATAGCACCATTTTCTCTTATGTATTCCATTGCATCATCTGTTGTTGGCATATTTGCAACTTCGATGTAATACTTTGTGCCGTTTGCAATAATCTTCTTTGCTTCTTCTATATTAATTTCATTCTGTGTCGCACAAGGCATACAGATATCAACCTTAACCTCCCAAGGCTTTTTGCCGGCGAAGAACTGGCAACCGAACTTATCAGCATAATCCTGAGCACGGTCGCGACCAGATGCTCTCATTTCGAGCAAGTAATCGAATTTCTCCTTTGTTGCAATGCCATCAGGATCATAAACATAACCATCAGGACCTGAAATCGTGACAACCTTGCCACCCAACTCTGCAACTTTCTGACATACACCCCATGCAACATTGCCAAAACCTGATACTGCAACAGTCTTGCCGTTGAAAGTATCGCCACAATGTTTGAGTACTTCATCTGTGTAATATGTAGCACCAAAACCCGTTGCTTCTGGTCTAATGAGAGAACCGCCATATTCCAAACCTTTGCCTGTGAGAACACCATTTTCCCAGCAAGCTTTAATTCTTTTATACTGACCATAAAGGTACCCAATTTCTCTTCCACCAACGCCAATATCACCGGCAGGAACGTCAACATCAGGACCGATATGTCTGTAAAGTTCTGTCATAAACGCCTGACAGAATCTCATAATTTCGTCATCACTCTTGCCTCTGGGGTCAAAGTCACTGCCGCCTTTACCTCCACCAATAGGCAAGCCTGTAAGACTGTTTTTGAACGTCTGTTCAAATCCAAGAAACTTGATAATTCCAAGATAAACAGAAGGATGGAATCTAAGTCCGCCCTTGTAAGGACCTATAGCACTGTTAAACTGAACACGGTAACCTGTGTTAACCTGAGTCTGACCGTTATCATCAACCCAGGCAACTCTAAACATAATCTGTCTCTCAGGTTCTACCATTCTTTCCAAAAGAGCAACCTTTTCATATTCGGGATGCTTGTCAACAACTGGTTTAAGACTTGAGAGAACCTCTGTTACAGTCTGTATAAATTCCGGCTGTGATGCGTTCTTTTTCTTTACTTCTTCAATAACTCTTTCTACGTATGACATCAAATCATCTCCCTAAAACAAAAATACAAGACTAATTTTATCACTTTTTTTTCGTCAATGCAATACCCTAATGTAAATTTTTTGTGTGTAAAACAAAAAGGCTGTACGCTTTGTACAACCTTTTTAGGTTAATAGTCACTATCTGCCCACAAACATCTGTGTCCAATAATTTCCGTCTGCAACATATCCCATACCAATATGAGTATATGATGAATTAAGAATATTGGCACGATGTCCAGATGAGTTCATCCAGCCGTCAACAACCTGCTGAGGTGTCCTCTGACCTCTGGCAATGTTCTCTCCTGCAGTTTTGTAAGAAATACCAAAGTTTTTCATCATATCAAACGGCGAGCCGTACACAGGACTTGTGTGAGAAAAATAATTGTTATCTTTCATATCCTGTGACTTAATTCGTGCAACACGGCTGAGTTCCGCATCTGTGGTAAGTGCTTTCAAGCCGTTTCCCACTCTTATTTCATTCACCAGTCTTATAACTTCACGCTCGTATTCGTGAAGCCCTGACTCCACCGGAGGGGTATTGTTATCGTTTTCAGGTTCATTAACATCCGGTGTATCGGATGGAATATCCGTATCCTGTTCTGGCACGTTGATATCCGGTTTCTGTGTTGGTGTATCGTTGTCCTGTTCTGGAATATTTATATCCGGTGTCTCAGACGGTACATCCGGTTTCTGTTGGGGACAGTTAATACCAGGGATTGAAGTCTGTATATCATCGCATACATTATCCCCCTCTGTTCCACAATTAATAACAAATGCATATATTCCATTACCTGCTGCTAGTGTCTGGGTCTTGATTCCTGCCGCACTTGCGGAAGGCATCATTGTAGCCATAGTTGTAATAACTAACATAGTCAAAAACTTTTTCATTTTCTTATCCTCCTAAAAATTTTTTATGTGTCTGACTGACACTTACCCATGATAGCATATTGGTTTACATAATTCAAATGTAATTGTTGTAAAACCAACCTTTTTCTGTATTTTAGTTATGAAAGTTTGAATTTGTTTATGCTGATAAGTGTATCCCTGTAACTTGACTTTTTTCTACAAATATAATAAAATGTATATAATTATTGATCATTTTTTCGGAGGGTAAGTTATGCCAACACAGTCACGTCGCCGTTGGGGCGACAGAAAAGATGCAAAAATTGTACGTGATATTGACGGAATGCATTTTATCGTTCCAATTATCCACCCCAATCGGTGCGACAACGAAGCGTTTATATCAGAACGAATAGATATAACTGCAATGAAAGCATATCTTGAAAAGCTCAACGCCGATAACCCAGAATTTAAATACACCATGTTCCATATTATCGTAACTGCCGTTATCAGATGTATAACCCAAAGGCCCTATCTCAACCGTTTTATTGCAAACAACACACTTTATGAAAAAAATGAGATTTCGGCAGCCTTTACAATCAAAAAACAATTTGCCGATGAATCCGGCGAGGGTCTTGCATTTATTCACGGAAAACCTGACTCAAACCTTGAAAGCATTCACGAAGACATACGACATCAGGTTATGGTCTGCCGCAAGGGCAAGGGTGATGCATCATCGAACGCAATGGATTTCTTTCTCAAAATGCCCAGATTCCTTGCAAAGAGTATTGTTAAATTTGTAAGACTTTTGGACCAATATGGCAAGGTTCCTAATCCCTTGATTGCAACAGACCCATATCATGCATCCGTTATACTCTCAAATCTTGGTTCCATAAAACTGAAAAGCGGTTATCATCACCTCGCCAATTGGGGAACTACCTCGATGTTTGTTATTATTGGCGAAGCAAAAAAGCGTCCTGTTTACAACGAGGATGGCAGTTTTGAGATGCGTGAAACCCTTGACTTAGGTCTTACCGTTGATGAGCGAATTGCCGATGGATACTATTTTTCAAAAACGGTCCGTTTGCTGAAAAAACTTCTGGAAAATCCCGAACTTTTGGAACAACCTGCCTCAGAGCCTGTTGAATATTAAAGGAGAACAATCATGGAAAATACAGTTATTACAGCAAAAACACCGTGGGCAGGTCATACAGGGGACATTCCTCTGAGCATTGAATATCCCACTGGTTCAATGTTTGACGCTTTAAAAGAAGTTGCAAAAAAGTATCCAAGCTATGTTGCCTTTGACTTTATGGGCAAGTCCACAACCTATAAAACCCTGGTTGAGAAAGTAGAAGCCTGTGCAAAGAGTCTGCGAACAATCGGCATACGCCAGAACGACCGTGTTACCATTGCAATGCCAAACTGTCCTCAGTCAATTTGCCTCTTTTATGCAGTAAATCTGGTGGGTGGCATTTGCAATATGATTCACCCCTTATCTGCAGAAAAAGAAATTGAGTTCTACATAAACGAATCTGAAAGTGTTACCATCATAACCCTGGACCAGTTCTATCACAAGATAGAGGCTATCCGCCAGAACACAAAGCTGGTAAATGTGATAATTGCATCCATAAAGGACGAACTTTCAAAGCCCGTCCGTGCGGGATATATGCTGGCCGAGGGTCATAAAATCAAAAAAATTCCAGATGATGCACCGGTAATTCGCTGGAACGAGTTTTTGCGTCTTGGAAAGGCATGTTTCTGGAATCACAGGGTAAATCGCACAGCCGATGACCCTGCTGTTATTCTGTATTCCGGAGGTACAACAGGCAAGACAAAAGGTATTGTCCTTACAAACGGCAACTTCAACGCACTGGGCAGACAGGTTATTGCAACCAACCAAATGTTCCGTCCTGGTGACAAGATGCTAGCAGCTATGCCAATTTTCCACGGCTTTGGTTTGGGGGTATGCATACATACAATGCTTATCAGCGGTGGACGTTGCATTCTTGTACCACGTTTTACACCAACCAGCTATGCAAAACTTATCAAGAAATACAAATGTAATTTCATAGCCGGCGTTCCCACACTTTATGAAGCACTTTTGCGTATTCCCACGTTGGAAAAAGCCGACCTTTCATTCCTTAAAGGTGTTTTTTCAGGCGGTGATTCACTGTCCATTGAACTGAAGAAGAAGCTTGACAAATTCCTCTATGACCACAAATCTGTCATTCAGGTTCGTGAGGGATACGGCACAACAGAAACAGTAACTGCTTGCTGTCTTACACCCCCGCATATGGCAAAAGAGGGAAGCATCGGTCTTCCTTTCCCTGATACATATATAAAGATTGTTGAACCCGATACAGATAAGGAACTCCCCTATGGTGAAGAGGGTGAAATTCTTCTTGCTGGTCCTACAGTGATGCAAGAATACCTCAATCATCCTGATGAAACAGCCAAAACATTGCGCACACATTCCGATGGTCTTACCTGGGTTTATACCGGAGACTTGGGCTGTATGGATTCTGAAGGATTTGTTTTCTTCAAGGGCCGTGCAAAGCGAATGATTATTACATCAGGATATAATGTATATCCCAACCAGATTGAAAACATCATTGACTCCTGTGATTTAGTCCATATGAGCTGTGTTATCGGTGTAAAAGATGACTATCGTATGCAGAAAGTAAAAGCTTTTGTCATGCTTAAACCCGATGTCCCTGCAACAGATGAAACCAAAGAACAAATTATGTCATTCTGTGCAAAGCATATTGCAAAATATGCAATGCCAAAGGAAATTGAATTCAGAGCGGAACTCCCCAAAACTTTGGTTGGCAAAGTTGCTTATCGTCAGCTTGAGGAAGAGGCCCAACAGGCAGAAAGAAAAACCGAAAAAGAATTCGCTACTGTATAATCAAAAACGCTGATTTCTGTGAAATCAGCGTTTTTTTAGTTGTCTTAGTCTTTGTATAATTTCTCATCAATGGGAAGGTTGTTGTCAAGCAGTTCCTTCCCATTATTATTTTTGTATATAAGTTCAACAACATCTTTCATTTTTCTTGCACTGCAAAGCTGAACCTTTGCGTTGCCAATTTGCCCATCAACAATGCACCGGTGATATCTGAATGCCGGCTCAAACTTGCCAAAATTCACCGACACATCCGGGATTTCATCCATATCAAACCAATGCAAAAACCTCTGTTCTTCTCTTCCATCTTTGTGGATAAGCGTCCGCTCCACCATTTCCTTGGTCAGACGTTTGGGAACATCAAGCATCTCTTCCACGCAATGCAAAAAAGTGTTTTTGTCATGCCCCACACCAATCAGGAGAACATATCCGTCCTTATCATAAATTTTGCCGTAACATCCTCTGGGATTTGTAGGAGTATCCACCACACCCTCATCCTTGACAAAATCCATAACCTTCTTTTTTTCGCCAAACACAGCCATTGAGTGTGTTGGATGAATTGTCCTCACTCCATCCGGATGACCTGCCGCAATCCTTGGCAGCACTCCTATACAACTTTCAGCCTTTCTCCTGTCATAAACCGTACTATCCCAGGTGTGAGTGGGAATACACAATACCCCGCCATCTTGGGTGAAATATTCAATTAAGACTGACAACAATGTCTCCCCGCCGCCATCGATTTCACCTATGGCTTTCAGGGATGTGTGCACCGTGACTATTTTACCTTTTGCAATATCAAATTTTTCTAATTGTTCTAAAATATCATGTTTTGTAGTCATATAAACTCCATGCTGATCTTATTTTTCTGCTTTGTGCTACTTATTTCAATTTTCCAAAGCCTGCAAGTTCAACACAATACTGACCTGCCTCAGTAAGCATAAATTCAGCCATTTTTCGTGCAGGTGCTTTCTCGGGAGTATCCTTTCTTAAAACAATATATGTATTGTTTGAAAGTGGATAACTGCCGTCAGCAATGGTCTCATCTGTTGGCTGTACACCGTCTATCGCCAGGAGTTTAAGTTCAGTGCTTGTATTATAGAACAAATCCATGTTGTGGAAATAATAATAAATGCTGTATCCAAGGCCATATCCCAAGGGTTCATCTGTTTTAGCATTCATTACATCTGTAAGAACATTTGACATAGTCATTGATGTTTCCTTTTGAACTTCCGGATGGATCTCCTTTCCGCCTAAGAAATGCTTTTCCATCTGTGCATGACTGCCGCTGTCATTATTTCTGCAATAAGGATACAACAAAGCGTCAGGGCCATCAATCTCAGACCAGTTCTCGTAAGCATCATTTACGTATATGTTGCTTATCTGCTCTTTGGTAAGCCCTGTTGCGGGGTTTTCTGCATTTGTGAAGAAAATCATGGCGTCATATGCAATGGGTATAAGTTCAAGTTCCACACCCTTTTCCTCTGCCATAGCCAATATATCACTTGCCGGATATACTGATGCAAACAGCATATCCACCTCGCCGTTTATAAGTCTCTGATATGATGCATGGCTCTTGCTATGCGAAGTTGGGAACTGTTTGTGTGTAGACCCATTATAAAAGAGTTGGATATAAACCGATTGTGTAAAGGGATAGGTGGATGTTGAACCATCTATAACCGGCATTTCTTTGTCAAAGCCATATTGTATTGCCAAATCCGATGGATAGAACTGGCAGGAGTTGGCTGTATTTCTCAATGTGTATGCCACATCATACCTAGTGGCCGCCTTTTGCGGATTAATTACACGCACCGGATTTTCGGGGTCTGTATCATCATAATCAGATGCGTAATTTTGGCCTATCAAATCATAGGCCTCCTTTGCCCATTCCGAAACCTTCTCTAAATCCGCTATATTTCTTAC
>JAZSFF010000042.1:0-4357 GCA_045532055.1 Clostridia bacterium | reverse complement strand
GAGTTGGCTGTGGGTGTTGTCTTCCTAAGACCGCTTGGCCTCCGACTTTATATGCCTTGGTATGCAGATGCTCCTTGAAAAGAGCTTCGAATATGGCGAGTATGAGGGATTGGGGCTTATCCCCGGTGTAGTAAGGCCCATTGATGAGGTTATACCAAAGGACTTAAAAGTTCCCCATATCGGCTGGAATGCCCTGCATTTTTCAGAGGACAAGCATCCCATATTCAAGTACATAAATGAGGGCGAGTTTGTCTATTTTGTTCACTCATATTACGGAACAAAGTGCGACAAAAACGTGATTGCGACGGCGGAATACGGAGCAGAGCTAACTGCAGCAGTAGCAGACAAAAATGTATGCGGATGTCAGTTTCATCCCGAAAAAAGCGGTGATGTGGGACTTAAAATTCTGCGTGCATTTTGTGAAATGGAGGCGTAACGGATATGTATATATTTCCTGCGATAGATATTTATGAAGGCAAAGCGGTACGTCTCTTAAGAGGCGAATATGACCAAATGACGGTATATAGCGAAAATCCCATTGAGATTGCCTATGACTTTGAAAATCAGGGGGCAACACACATCCATATGGTTGACCTTGAGGGAGCAAAGAATGGGGGAACTCCCAACCTTGAGATTGTGCGTCAGGTTGCTGAAAAGACCGGCCTTTTTGTTGAAATCGGCGGCGGCATCCGCAGTATGGAAGTTATTGATGCGTATATTGGTGCTGGGATTGACCGTGTTATTTTGGGGACTGCGGCTGTGGAAAACAAGGATTTTGTAAAGACTGCCGTGGAGAAATACGGCGAAAAGATTGCGGTAGGTGCGGATATAAAAGACGGGTTTGTTGCAATCAAAGGTTGGACAGAAAAATCCGAGTATACCTGCTTTGAATTTTGTGAACTTATGCAGTCTTTGGGTGTCAGGACCCTTATTTGCACAGATGTATCAAAAGACGGCGCAATGCAGGGTACCAACCGTGAACTGTACAAGGAACTTTCACAAAAATTCAATATGCAGATTGTGGCATCGGGGGGCGTTTCTGACATAAGCGACGTAAAAGCGTTGGCAGAAATGAATCTTTATGGTGCAATAATAGGCAAGGCGTATTATACAAAAGCAATTTCTCTTAAAGAGGCAATAGAGGTGGCAAAATGATAACAAAAAGAATAATTCCGTGCCTTGATGTAAGGGACGGCAGAGTGGTAAAGGGCGTGAACTTTCAGGGTATATCTGATGTTTCATCGCCGGTGGAACTTGCCAAACTTTACAGCGACAGCGGCGCGGACGAATTGGTTTTTTATGATATAACAGCATCGGTAGAGGGCAGAGCCTTGTTTACCGATATTTTAACCGAAGTAGCAAGAACTATATTTATTCCCCTTACAGTAGGTGGAGGAATAAATACCCTTGATGATTTTGACAGGGTTTTGAAATGTGGAGCGGATAAGGTAAGCGTGAATTCAGGTGCAATCAAAAATCCCCAGTTAATTTATGATGCCGCAAAACGCTACGGTGACCAGTGTGTCGTAATTTCTGCAGATGTTAAAAGAGTTGATGGGGTATTCAAGGTGTTTGCAAAAGGCGGACGCGAGGATACAGGAATGGAAGCAGTGTCATGGATAAAACGCTGTGTTGATATGGGTGCAGGCGAGGTTGTGCTCAACTCAATAGACACAGACGGCGTGAAGCAGGGTTTTGACCTTGAAATGCTGGACGCTGTATGCAATGCGGTTTCGGTACCTGTGATTGCATCGGGTGGTGCAGGGGGAATCTCTGATTTTGTAGAGCTTTTCAAATCTGTACCCAAGGTTGATGCAGGACTTGCTGCGTCAATATTCCACTTTGGTGAAGTAAAAATCAGCGACTTAAAGAAAGAACTCCGTGAAAACGGTATTGATATGAGAATTTAACAAAGGAGTTTTGAATTATGATAAACATAGAGGAACTTAAATTTGATGAGAAAGGGCTTATTCCTGCTATAGTGGTGGATTCTGTTTCTAAAAGAGTGCTGACTTTGGCGTATATGAATAAGGAAAGCCTTAAAATCTCAATGGAAAAAGGCTTGACATGTTTCTGGAGCCGTTCCAGACAGGAACTCTGGCTTAAAGGTGAGACCAGTGGCAATTATCAGCACATTGTTTCCATAACAGCAGACTGTGATAATGATGCTTTGGTGGTAGTGGTTGAAAAGGACGGCCCTGCTTGTCATTTGGGTACTGACTCATGCTTTAACAACGAAATCTGGCAGAGTGATGATAAGAATGAATTCTCACTTGAGGGGCTTATGGACCTGCTCAAAGGCAGAAAGATTGAGAAAAAAGAGGGTTCATATACCACATATCTTGTTGAAAAGGGTATTGACAAGATTCTTAAAAAAGTAGGCGAGGAAAACACTGAGGTAATCATTGCGGCAAAAGCTGATGACAAAAAAGAAACTATTTATGAAATAGCAGACCTTTGCTATCACGTAATGGTGCTGATGGTTGAAATGGGTATTTCTGTTGAGGATATACACAAGGAACTTGCATCAAGGCATGTCATTGACAAAAAGGTTAAACAGGAGAAAATGACACAATGATTTTTGAGGATTTTCATGTACACACCAACTTTTGCGACGGCAATAATTCCGCCGAAGAAATGGTGCGTGCAGCCATTGATTTAAAAATGAAAAGGCTTGGGTTCTCAGGTCATGGATATACAGCATTTGATGAGGAATATTGCATGAGCCGTGAAAATACATTGAGATATGTTGAAGAAATAACTGCTCTCAAGGAAAAGTATAAAGGAAAAATACAAATTTTCTGCGGAGTGGAGATGGACTACTATACAGAGGAGTCTTTGTTTGATGCGGATTATATCATTGGCTCTGTTCATTATGTTAAAAAGGCAAATCGGTATCTTCCTGTTGATATGAGTGAAGAACGGTTTAAATTTGCGGCAGAAGAACTTTTTGGCGGTGATATGTATGCACTGGCAGAATCATATTTTGATGCTGTTGGTGATGTTGTAAGAAAGACCAATGCTGATATTATAGGACATTTTGATTTGATTTCCAAGTTCAATGAGGGCAACAAACTCTTCGATGCCCAAAACCCTCGATATGTTGAAGCTGCAAAAAGGGCTATAGACCAACTCTTGCTGTATAACAAACCCTTTGAAATAAATACAGGTGCAATTTCCCGTGGCTACAGAACAACGCCTTACCCCGATGTGCCTATCCTTGAGTACATATTCAAAAAAGGCGGAAAGGTTGTTCTGTCAAGCGACAGTCATTCGGCGGAGACCTTGTGCTTTAAGTTTGGGGAATATGAGAGAATTGCCAAAGAGATAGGTTTTGAGGATTTCACACTGAAGATATAAAATAAAGCTCTGCATAAGCAGAGTTTTATTTTGTTATAAAACACTTTTATAATGTGAAAAATATGGATATGCGAGCTTGCTTTTCATTGACAAAACTTGCTTAATATGATAAATTTAAAGTAATTGGAAACGGAGAGATTAAGAATGAATACAGACAGTAAAAAATATGCAGTTTTTCTTGATATTGACGGAACTCTGATGGGAACTTCAGATGATGCACTTCAAAAAAATCTTGATGTTATAAAGAAAGTACGTTCACTTGGTCATAAGGTTTTTGTCAATACAGGCAGATCCACGGCTTATATGCCCAAAAAGATAGATTTGAAAGCAAATTTTGATGGCATTATATCTGGTGCAGGGGCACGTATAATCATTGATGACAACGAGATATTCAGTCAGCTTATACCCGTACCTTTGGCGAAAGAGTTTTGTAAATACAGTATTGAAAAAGGTATTTTTGGTATCCTTGAGGGCGTTGAAAAGATGTTCTATACAGGGGAGTATTATGGCGAGTATCAGCCTGAAGAGGCTGATTGGGTGCGTTTTGATACAGAAAACCTTGACGAGATTGTCGCAGATGATGCTTTGGTAGAAAAGTTTACTGTTTTGGGTCAGGTGCCCACAGATGTTACTGACAGGCTTGGTGGGGACTGTGTTTTGTTGCAGCATTCAAGCTATGCGGAGATAATTGTGGGTGGATGTAGCAAGTCCCGTGCTATGCATTATGCTATGGAGTTTTTGGGCATTCCGCAAAAACGGAGCATTGCTATGGGTGACAGCATGAATGACTTTGATATGATTGAAAAAGCGGGGATTGGCGTCGCTATGGGAAATGCAGTTCCTGAGATAAAAGATATTGCTGACATGATAACAGAAGATGTAAACAGTGCAGGTGTTGCCTCAGCACTTGAGAAAATATTCAGTCTATAGTAAAGAAGGTAGTTTTATGGGCAAGGAATTGTTGTTTGTTCTTAATCCTTTGTCGGGAAAGGGGAAA
>JAZSFF010000054.1:0-31385 GCA_045532055.1 Clostridia bacterium | reverse complement strand
TTTGTTTATCCCACAGACATTCCCAGCTTTAAAGAGGGCGACAGGCTTGATGAAATTTATGTACTTCAGGTTATACTCAGGCGATTAGGGAGAATTTTTGGAAATGTTCATACGGCAAAGATTACCGGCGTGTATGATGAGGATACAAAACGTGCCGTTGATGACCTTGCCAAACGGTATAACAAAGATTCAAAAAATGGTGTTGACAGAGAATTGTGGAATCTTTTTGCTGATATTTACAGTGGATTTACATATAATGATTGAGAATAGATTATGTTGACTTTTCGACGGTTGTTTGTTAAAATATCTCTCCGGGGCAAAGGAATGTGTCATTGCCCCGGTATACGGCACAAATTTTGCGGAGGATTTTTATTTATGAGAATGAGAAGGAAAAAACATCGTGAGGAGCGGTTGGAGAATTGCTCACAGATAATGATTAAGGATATTCTTGAATATAAAAATGATATAAAAAGTGTTTTTGGCGAGGACAAGCCCTTGCATATTGAAATAGGCTGTGGCAAGGGAGGTTTTATAAGCGAGACTGCAAGAAGAAATCCCGACATAAACTATATTGCTTTTGAGAAGAATCTTGACGTACTTGTTCTTGCAATGGAGAAAGTCCGGGAACTGGGACTTGCAAATGTCAGGTTTGCCCCCGGAAATGCAGAAATTTTGGGAGAAATGGAAACGAAAACCAAAGTTGACTGTATCTACATAAACTTCTGCGACCCATGGCCAAAGAGTGGGTACAAAAAAAGAAGACTTACCCATGAACGGTTTCTTGAAATATACAAGAGCATTATTGCAAAGGACGGGGAGGTACATTTCAAAACAGACAACAGACAGCTTTTTGAATTTTCCCTTAACTCCTTTGCGGATTTTGGACTTAAATTAAAAAACATTACCCTCGATTTGCACAACAGCAATTTTGAAGGTAATGTAATGACCGAGTATGAAAAATTATTTTCCGAAAAAGGACAGCCGATATACAGATGTGAGGCTATTTTTTGGGAGTATTGCGATAAGGTACAATAAACAGTACGGCAAGGACTATGGCCTGGGCTATTAAAAATGAGATAAATCCATATTCGGGATTAAGCACAGGTTCTAAAAATCTTGTGTGTTGGAAAAGCCATCTGTATACTACGCCTACTTTATTTATATAAAGAATAGATGAAACAATAAAATAAATTGAATATGACACCGTTGCCGGAATTGTATATTCAGAAAATGAATATGCTTTCTTGAATCTGTATGACCAGTTTCTGTAGTAAAAAAACATGAACAGAATAAATGCGGTAAGGTTAAGAACAAAGCACACAAATACGTAGAAGACCACCGTGCCCCGATATATCATAAGGGAAAACGGGACAGAACAAAGTATTGACATACAGAACATTTTTATCGTTTCAACAATAGATATTGTGAGAAAATACATTGGGAAAAACCTCTCTAAAAAGATTTACATAAACATAAGCATTTTAGCATATATTTGACCAATGTTCAAGAGGGAAAATATAAATTCTAAAATTTTCAAAAAAATTATTGACAAACCTGAAAGAATGTGATAACATTACACAGTAAAGCAGAAGGTCCGCTTCTCCCCTTAGCTTATGGCAACAGGGTTTTGAGTTTGTTTTTTGAGTGCGGAGTTTTATGCTTTCCGCACTTTTTGTTTTTTGAAAATAAGTGCAAAAATTTTTGGAGGTGTTTAGGTATAGCTAAGCAAGAGTTGATGATTAACGAAGAAATCAAAGACAAAGAAGTACGTCTCATCGGTCCTGATGGTGCTCAGCTTGGTGTGGTTTCCAGCAAGGAAGCGTTGGCGATGGCTGACGAACATAATCTTGATTTGGTAAAGATTGCCCCTCAGGCAAAACCGCCTGTGTGCAGGATTATGGATTATGGAAAGTACAAATTTGAGCTTGCCAAAAGGGAAAAGGAACAGAGAAAGAACCAAAAGGTAATTGACATCAAAGAGGTTCGTCTCAGCCCTAATATTGACGAGCATGATTTCAATACAAAAGTTAATCAGGGAATTAAGTTTTTAAAATCCGGCGACAAGGTTAAAGTTTCTGTGCGTTTTCGCGGACGTGAGATAACTCACAGTGCCAGCGGAAAAGAGTTGCTGCTTAGGGTTAAAGAGCAAATGGCAGAGTACGGCGTTGTTGAAAAGGATATCAAACTTGAGGGAAGAAGCATGGCTATGTTTGTATCACCCAAGAAAGCATAAAGCTTTGAGTTCCTACAGGACAAAAGCTTTCAAATGTATTATGGAAGGAGAATAAAAGATGCCTAAAATTAAGACACACAAAGGCGCTGCAAAACGTTTCGGCGTTACAAAGAACGGAAAGGTTAAGAGAGGTAAGGCTTTCAGAAGTCACATTCTTAACAAAAAGACAACAAAGAGAAAAAGAAAGCTCAGAAGAGCAGGTTATCTTGCAAAGGCAAATGCTGCTACAATCAAGAGCATGATGCCCTACAAATAATATAGGGATAGGTTTCGTATGTCCGCAAGGACAAAATTGATTTGGCGATTTAAATCGCAATTCTGATTAAAATGGAAAGGAGTCTTTAGACATGGCAAGAGTTAAAGGTGCTATGCACACAAGAAAAAGACGTAAGAAAATATTAAAATTAGCTAAAGGTTACAGAGGAGCGAAGAGCAAACTCTTCAAAACAGCCAATCAGGCAGTTATGAAGTCTCTCACATATGCTTATCGCGACAGAAAGCAAAAGAAGAGAAACTTCAGACAGCTCTGGATTGCACGTATAAATGCAGCAGCTCGTGCTAACGGCATAAGCTACAGCAAGTTCATGAATGGTCTCAAGAACAATGGTATCGAAATCAACAGAAAGATGCTTGCTGAAATTGCAGTTTCAGATCCTGCAGCTTTCACACAGCTTGTTGAAAAGGTTAAATAATTTTGGTTTGGGAAAGTTATATCGTATTTGCGATATAACTTTTTCGTCCAATAAAACCATTTTGGTAAACATTTCTTGACATCAAGAAAAAATTTTAGTCAGGAGAAAGTTACATGAACAATGAACAGATTTATAATCCTATTACGGGGATAAACAGAATGATAGAAGACATAGAAGCTTTTGTTAGCCCTATAGTTTTATCTTCACACCCTTTGCTTCGTATGATTAGCATTTTGAATATATACATAGTTAGTGCTATCCTTATAGGTCTTCTGATATATATGCTTTTCGTAAGAAAGCATACTGTTTTGAACAAACTGACAAATCCAAGAAATTATTTTGCTGCAGGTGCATTGCTTCTGATATATGCCATCCTTGCAGAGGCTCCCCTTAAACTAGGGTCGGGAATGAGCCTTAATTTTGGCTTGGTTATCATGCCCATGGCTGCAAAAATCTTTGGACCTGTTCTTGGTGGGGCGTTTGGGATTTTGCAATATGCCACATCTTTCGTTATGCATACGGGAGAAGCTTTTAATCTGAGTGCTATGCTTGTTGCCGCGATAAGTGGTATAATTTATGGTTGGTTTATCTATATGCGTAAGACGAGCTATTTAAGATGTTTGTGGTCAAAACTGACGGTGAATGTAGTCTGCAACGTCATGCTGGTTCCTTTTGTTACAGGGGATGTTATGAGCGAACAGCTTGTAGATTCAATAACTCAGAACATCGTGAACAATATTATTTTGGCACCGGTTCAGGCATTGGCTATTTTTGTAGCACTTATTATTTTGAGGAAAATAAGAGAGATTATTGCAGAAGTTTCCTGGGGGCTTGGTGAATAAATGATTTGCAGGATAACCGGAAAAGACAATAAGACTGTCAAGTTTATAAAATCTTTGAAAAAGAAAAACAATCGTATGGAACAGGGGAAGTTTGTTGCCGAGGGCAGAAAACTTTCCCTTGAGGCGTTTGAATATGCTGCTAAAGACATCTATTGTGTTGTTGTGAGCGAAGATTTTATTGAAAAGGAACCAGATGTTGTCAAAAAAGCGGAGCATGTTTGTGGCAAGGTATTTGTTGTTGCAACCCACGTGTTTGACGAAATTTCGGATACAGAGACGCCGCAAGGCATACTGACAGTAGTTAATATGTCTGGCCAAGAGTTTAAGCCTGTTGGCGGGATGCAGAGTGTTGTTGTTCTGGATGGTGTTTCTGAACCGGGAAATCTTGGCACGGTGATAAGGACGGCAGAGGCTTTTGGCTTTGACGGGATATACCTTATGAAAGGTTGTGCGGATATCTATAGCCCTAAGACGGTGAGGTCTACCATGGGGTCAGTTTTTCGCATGAGATTTAGATCGGGTTGTGAAATCGGAGACCTTGAGGAACTCAAGAAAAACGGATTTACCCTCATTTCAACAACTCCTGAGGGTGAAATATCGTTGGAACAGCTCAGGGTTCCGGAACGCTGTGCGGTAATAATCGGAAACGAGGCACATGGAGTAAGCGATGAGGCGCTTGGAATTTCGGATATACGCGTAAAAATAACTATGGACGGGTTGGCTGAATCTCTAAACGCTGCTGTTGCTGCAGGTATAGCTCTGCACTGGATAAAAAATTGCAATAGGGAATACTAAAAGGTTTGAGAACCCTTGTCAGAGGGTATTTGAGGGAATTTATGGAAGATTTGTATGAGCTGTGGTTGCACAGTATTTGTAATTTTGAGCCTGAAAAGGCTGAAAAGATGGTTTCTCTTTTTGAGGGTGGCAAAAATACGTTTTCATCAGGGGAATTGGACAGATACAAATTGCATAAAGCTGGGCTTGAAGAAGAGTTTGCAGACAAGATTTCAGATTCGACATATTTTCGTGAAGCAAAGGATATACTTAATTACTGCAATAAAAACGGGATAAGGATAATAACACAGGATTCTGAAGAATATCCTGAATATCTAAAGCATACAAATACACCGCCGCGAATTTTATTTGCAAAAGGTGAAAGAATAAATTTAAATAATAGACTAATGGTTTCTGTTGTGGGCTCCCGTACTCCTACAGATAGGGGCAGGGAAGTGGCGAGACGGATTGGAAGAAGTCTGGCCAAAGAAGGAATCATTGTGGTAAGCGGTATGGCAGATGGAATTGACGGCGAAGCACACAAAGGCGCCTTGGAGGCAGGAGGAAAAACAATTGCTGTGCTGGCGGGAAGTGTGGATGCAATTTATCCCAAAGCAAACAGCAACTTGTATTATGAAATACTGAAGAATGGAATGGTTCTTTCTGAAAGGCCACCAGGGACAGACGTAAAAAGGTATTTTTATCAGCAACGAAATCGGATTGTGGTGGGATTGTCACAGGGTACAGTTATTGTTGAGGGCGAAAGGAAAAGCGGAACTTCAATAACGGCACGCCTTGCATTGGATAATAACAGAGACATTTTTGCAGTGCCGGGCAATCCATTGGCAAAGCAGTCGGCACTTCCAAATTGGCTTATAAGTGAAGGTGCCATGATTGTAGACAGTGTTGATGTGCCTGTTGAGTATTATAAGGATACCAGACCGGAGTTTTTTAAGACCAAACCTACCCAAAATGAAGAAAAAATCAAAATCAACGGACTCTCTCCTGATGACGAGAAAATAGTGAAAGCCATTGAAATGAAGGGCGGTATTGCCTGCATTGAGGATTTGGCTGAAATTTGTGGTTTTGCTCCCAATGTATTGGCAAGCAAACTCACCATATTATGCATAAGAGGTATTTTGAGGCAGGAGAGCGGAAACCGATACATACTAAATTAAAAAACGGAGGCTTACAGATGGCAAAAACAGTTGAAAACGCAACAAAAAGCAAAAAAAAGAATCTTGTTATTGTTGAGTCACCTGCAAAGGCTAAGACTATAAAGAAATATTTGGGTTCAAAATTTGAGGTTACGGCATCAATGGGACATCTGAGAGACCTCCCCAAAAGCCAACTGGGCGTTGATTTGGACAATGATTTTGAACCAAAGTATATTACGATTCGTGGTAAGGGCGACCTTATTTCGAAACTTAAAAAAGACGCAAAAAATTCTGCTAAAGTTTTTCTTGCAACTGACCCTGATCGTGAGGGTGAGGCGATTTCTTGGCATTTGGCAAACCTTCTGGATATAGACCCCCAGTCGGATTGCCGCATTACGTTTAATGAAATAACAAAGACGGCGGTAAAAGATGCTGTAGAAAATCCCAGGGCAATAGACGGGGATTTGGTTGATGCACAGCAAGCAAGACGAGTACTTGACAGAATTGTTGGCTATCAGCTCAGTCCGTTGCTGTGGAAAAAAGTGAAAAGAGGATTGAGTGCCGGCAGAGTTCAGTCTGTGGCTACAAAATTGATTGTTGACCGTGAACGTGAGATAGATGCCTTTGAAGAGGAAGAATACTGGACTATAGATGTCAAACTTACGGATGATAAGGGCAAAAAGCCCTTTATTGCAAAGTTCCATGGCAAAACAGATAAAGCAAAAATGAAATTGGTAAGTGAAGATAAAGCCAATGAGGTAGTTAAAGAACTGAAAAAGGGAACTTTTGTTGTTGACAAAGTAGTTAGAAGTGAGAAGAAGAGGTATTCTGCGCCGCCATTTACAACAAGTACCATGCAACAAGAGGCAGCGAGAAAATTGAATTTTACCACAAAAAGAACCATGGCAACAGCACAGCAACTTTATGAAGGTATTGATATAAAGGGCAGCGGCAGTGTGGGTCTTATCACATATATGAGAACGGATTCCTTGCGTATCTCTGTTGACGCACAAAGTGAGTGCAGAAAGTATATAGGCGAGAAGTACGGAGCCGGATATGTGCCACAAAAGCCGAAATTCTACCGGTCAAAGAGAAATGCTCAGGATGCACATGAAGCAATCAGACCCACGTCTATGGCTTTTGACCCTGAAAAAATAAAGGATTCTCTCAAGGCGGATCAGTACAAACTCTATAAGCTGATATGGAACAGATTTCTTGCCAGTCAGATGGCTGATGCTGTGCTTGACACAGTACAGGCAGATATCAAGACAGAGTCTTTTGTTTTGAAAGCGAGCGGAGCCAATGTGAAATTTGATGGATTCATGGCAGTTTATGTTGAAGGTCAGGATTTCATTGAGGAAAAGGAGGGCAAAATCCCCCAGATTGAAGAGGGACAGAGTTTGTTGGCGAAGGAAGTTGAACCCAAACAACATTTTACCCAGCCCCCTGCCAGATATACTGAGGCATCATTGGTTAAAAAGATGGAAGAGGATGGTATTGGACGCCCCAGTACTTATGCCCCTACAATTTCCACAATAACAAGCAGTCGCGGATATGTGGCCCGTGAGGGCAAGTCTCTTTATCCAACCGAACTCGGCAAGATTGTTACCACTTTGATGGAAGAACATTTTACAAATATAGTAGACGTTGAGTTTACTGCCAACATGGAAGAAAAACTTGACAGCGTTGAGGACGGAAATAAAAATTGGAAAGATGTTATAGGCGAGTTCTACACACCTTTTGCAAAGACTCTTTCGGATGCCGAGGAAACAATAGGGAAAATTGATGTTCAGGACGAGGTTTCTGACGTTCCTTGTGAAAAATGCGGACGGATGATGGTTTACAAACAAGGCAGATTTGGCAAATTCCTTGCATGTCCCGGATATCCTGAATGCAAAAACACAAAATCAATCGTTGAGGAAATCAATGCGGTATGCCCTAAGTGCGGAGGCAAAGTCCAGGTCAAAAAGTCCAAAAAAGGTGCCAAGTACTATACTTGTGAAAAGGGAACAGATTGTTTGCTTTCGTGGGACGAACCGACAAATATGAAGTGTCCGGATTGTGGCGGAATGCTTATGAAAAAGAGACCTTTCAGAGGCAGAGGACCTATCAAATATGTTTGCTTTAATGAAGGTTGCAAATATGAAGAAATCCCTGCAAAAACAAAAAAGAAATAAAAATCAAAGCTCCGGCAATTTTGCCGGAGCTTTTTGTTTGCTCAAAACCGCATATACTGGACGTTTAAAGTGGATTTTATGAAATTTTTGTAAAAAATGCACAAAAATCTTGCATTTTGCAAAAAAAAGCGGTATAATATTAAAATGATAGAGTGGAAAGTAATGTTTTTTTGGCAGGCGGTAAAATACCGTGCCTTAAAAAGAGTATAGTATGGAGGTATTTACATGCAAAACAGAATTTTTCAGAATACATGTAATCAGCTTAAAAAAGATATCCACAGAAGAATAGGTATTATGGATGACAACGGCTACATAATTGCCTGCAGTGATGAGACAAAGGTGGGGCATCAGAACGAAGCTGTTATTGCCCATTTTGAAACAAATAATGAAGAGTATATTGGCGGAGGTTATGTTTTCCGCAAGATTGAAACTGCTAACAAAAATATGTATGTTGTTTTCTGTGAGGGAACAGATGAGATTGCAAAGGGCTTTGCTGTATTTTTGGGTGCACATTTTTCTACAATAAAGCAACATTATGACGAGAAGTATGACCGAAACAGCTTTATGAAGAATGTTATTCTCGACAATGTTCTCTCAAACGATATAATATACAGAAGCCGTGAACTTAAGTTGGCTGTTGATGAGGCAAGGGTTGTTTTCCTTGTAAGAACACACAAGAATGTTGAAGTTTCATTGGTTGATATTTTGCAGAATATTTTTCCCGACAAGGCAAAGGACTTTGTTATACGAATTGATGACAGGGATGTTGCCGTTGTGCGTGCACTGAAAAGCAGTTCAGACATGAAGGATATCATGAAACAGGCTCAGGAAATGCATGACACAATAAATTCTGAGGCAATGGTGAAAATTTCAGTGGGTATTTCAACAGTGGTTGATACCATTCAGGAGCTTGCACGTGCATACCGTGAAGCAAGAATTGCTTTGGAAGTAGGAAAAGTGTTTGATACCGAAAAGAATATAATAAGCTATGATAATCTGGGTATAGGAAGACTTATTTATCAGTTGCCTACCACTCTTTGCGAATTGTTCTTGAATGAAGTATTTAAAAAAGAGTCTATTTCTGTTTTGGACAATGAAACAATTTATACAATTCAAAAGTTTTTTGAGAACAACCTTAACGTTTCTGAAACATCAAGGAAACTGTTTGTCCACAGAAACACTCTTGTTTACAGACTGGACAAAATCAAAAAGCTTACAGGTCTTGACCTGAGAGAGTTTGATGATGCTATCATATTCAAGGTGGCTATGATGGTTAACAAATATCTGACTTCAGAGCCTACCAGAATATAAGTTTCAGGTATGCTCGGTGCCTTGCAAAAAATTGCAGGGGGAAAGGCTGAGTGAATTATGATTGAATTTAAAAACGTGTCTAAAACCTATGAGGATACAGGGGTGAGAGCCCTTGATGACGTTTCGTTTTTTATTGATAAGGGGGAGTTTGTGTTTTTAGTTGGCCCATCGGGTGCAGGCAAATCCACTTTGACAAAGCTGATAATCAAAGAGGAAACAGCAAATTCCGGCGAAATTATTGTCAACGGACTCAAACTTGATGAACTTCCCAAAAACAAAATTCCATATTTGAGAAGAAATATAGGAATGGTTTTTCAGGACTTCAGATTGCTCCCCAACAAAACTGTGTATGAAAATGTGGCTTTTGCAATGCAGGTTATAGGGGCATCAAGGAGCGAAATCCGACGTAATGTGCCAAATGTTTTGTCCTTGGTTGGACTTTCTCATAAGGCAAGGATGAAACCGGGACAGCTTTCCGGCGGTGAACAGCAAAGAGTTTCGTTGGCACGTGCACTGGTCAACAAGCCTCCGGTAATCATTGCGGACGAGCCTACAGGAAACCTTGACCCGGATACTGCTTGTGAAATCATGCAACTTCTTACTGACATAAACAAACGTGGAACAACAATGATAGTTGCCACCCATGCAAAGAACTTTGTTGATGAGATGCACATGAGGGTTCTTGCGATAGAAGACGGAAAGCTGGTAAGAGACGAAGAAGAAGGGGTTTATGGCTATGATATTTAGGAATATTAAATATTTTCTGACCCAAGGGTTTAAGGGACTGGTTTCCAACAGCCTCATGACATTGGCGTCAATAGGTATTGTTATTGCGAGTCTGGTGCTCTTTGGATTTTTTACCCTTTTCAGCATGAACCTGAATTCCATTGGCGACCAGATAAAAGAACAGTGCGAAATCAATGTGTATATGCCCAACGAAATGAGCCGTGATGATGTGCGTGCTATAGGCAGTTCTTTGAGCGAAATTGAGTATGTAAAAGAGGCTCAGCTTTATACCAAGGAAGAGCGTCTGCAAAACTATAAAGACGGTGTTTATCAGGATAGAGCCGAGGTTATTGATACATTGGAAGAGGACAACCCTCTGCGTGATGCATACGTTCTTGTTCTTGAGGATGTTACAATGGCAAACCAGGTGGCAGAGGCTGCTGCAAAGATTCCCGGTGTTGAAGAAGTTGTAAATCGTCAGGATTTGATACAACAGATTCTTTCTATTACCAATACCATTCAGCACGTAAGTGTATGGCTGATATTGATACTTGCGGCAATATCGGTATTTATCATATCAAATACCATAAAGCTTGGAATGTTCTCAAGACGCAAAGAGATAAACATTATGAAATTTGTGGGTGCCACAAACTGGTTCATAAGATGGCCTTTCATTATTGAGGGGATGCTGCTTGGTGCTGTAGGTGCGGCAGTTGCAACATTTATTGTAATGTTGGGTTATGGTTCGGTTTTGCCTACTGTTCAGGAGTTTATGGGCAACATTGAGCTTTTGTCAGGAACCGAAGTTTTGAATGTAGTGATAGTGACATTTTTGGTTATGGGTATCGGAATCGGAATGGCGGGCAGTGCAATGTCCATAAGAAAACATTTGCATGTTTAAAGAGGTGTGGTTGAATGAGCAGAAAAACAGTGAAATGGGTTTCAATAATTATAGCATCTATTTTTATTTTTGGCATAGTGGCATCTTTGGCTATTGAGTTTGTTTATGCGGATACAACACAGCAGAAAATTAACAGTCAGCAACAAAAGAAAAATGAGGCTCAGGAAAAGCTGAACAGCAACAAGACGAAAAGAGCCAAAACTCTTGCGGAAATGGAAAAACTGGAAAAAGAATCTGGTGACATTCAGGCACAGATAAACGATATAGATGCTGAGATTGCCGAGACGGACAAACGTCTTAATGAAGAACAGGCAAAACTTGATGTGGCAACAGCTAAAGCTGAGGAAAAGTATGACCTCTTTAAAGAACGTTTCAGGGTTATGTGCGAGCAGGGAGATGTTAGTTATATCGAGATGCTCCTCTCTGCAAAAAGTTTCAGTGATTTTGTTGATAAGGCAGAAATAGTAAAAGAGATTTCGGAATATGATAAGGAAATCTTTGATGTAATGGAAGCAACCCGTCTGGAAATCGAAAAAGCCCGTGACGAGATTGCAACACTAAAAAAGAATCAGGAAACTGCAAAAGACAACCTGAACAGTCAAAAACAAGCGCTTGCAAACAAACAAAAAGAACAAAAAGAATATATGCAGGAACTTGAAAAAGATGCTGCTGCTTATCAAAAGATTATTGATGATGCTGACCGGGCAATGGAAAGTTTGAGAAGGCAGGTTTCAGGGTCGCTGAGCACATCCTCAAGCGGCAGAGCTTATGTTGGTGGCGAGTTTACATGGCCAACACCAAGCTGTCATTACATAACATCCCATTTCTCACCCAGACGAAAGAATCCTGTGACAGGAGTATACAAACGTCATACGGGCACAGATATCGGTGCATCTTATGGTGCTGCTATTGTTGCAGCAAATTCCGGCACAGTAACTCTTGCCGGATGGAATTCAGGGTACGGAAACTGTGTAATCATTGACCATGGCGGTGGCAAAGCTACGCTTTATGCTCATATGAGTTCATACAGTGTGTCAAAGGGTCAGTCGGTACAGAAAGGTCAACAGATAGGCTGTGTTGGTTCAACGGGAAATTCTACCGGGCCCCATCTGCATTTTGAAGTGCTGATAAACGGTACAGCTGTTGATCCCATGCAATACTTTAACTAACTTTAGTAATTAAATTCTTTTTATCTGCATAGTATATGTATAAAGTTCCATCCCTTCCGTATTGTGAAGGGATGGACACGTTTTGTGGCAGAAATCTGACGGAAAGGTCTGCGTTTTATGTATATTAAAAAATCGGTTTTAGTTTTGATTTCAATATTATTGGTTGTGGCAACTGCCGTGGGCACTGTTATGCTGGTTAACCCCTTTGGGGCATTTAACTTTTTGGATTTTGTGAAGTTCGGAGCAGGCGTCAATGCTTTAAAAAATTACTATTATGAAGATTTGAAATCAGAAGAATTGGTTGATGGTGCACTCCTTGGCGCTGCATACAGTACCGAGGATCCCTATACTTTGTATATGAATAAAGAAGAGGCAGAAAGCTTTCTGGAAAACATCGAGTCGGACGACTATGCTGGCGTAGGACTCTATATAGCAAGTGATGATGAAACGGGGAATATAACGGTTATATCGCCGCTTTCAGGTTCTCCTGCAGAGGATGCAGGAATTGTTTCCGGAGACCAGATTCTGGAGGTTGACGGTGAAACAACAGAAGGTCGGAGCATTGATCAGATAGCGGCTGATATGAAGGGAAAAGAGGGCACAAAGGTCAAACTTAAAATCCTAAAGGCAATATCAGGGAAAACTGTAGAGATGACCATAACCCGTGCAATAATACAAAGAGAAACCGTTGTGTCCAAAATGGCAGATGATAAAACCGGATATATGCAGATAACCCAGTTTGGAATAAATACCTATAGTGAGTTCTGTGAGCATTTCAATTCTCTTGTTGAACAGAAGATGCAGCAACTTGTGATTGACTTAAGGAACAATCCAGGGGGATATATGGAAATTGCAGTTGAGATAGCGGATGCTTTTGTTGATAAAGGTGAGATTGTCTATACCCTGAATAAGGACGGCGACAAGCGTGATTATATGGCAACAGAAGGGAAAACAAAAGTGGATATGGTTATTCTCACGAATGGCGGGACAGCAAGTGCCAGCGAAGTTCTGGTAGGAGCACTGCGTGATTATAATCTTGCCACCATTGTGGGTGAGAAAACCTTTGGAAAGGGCGTAACACAGATACCCTATGAGTTCTGGGATGGAAGTATTATGAAGATTACGGACTCAAGATACTATACCCCCAGCGGTATTTGTATAGATAAAGAGGGTATTGAACCCGATGTAGAAGTGAAGATGAGTGTGGATAAAGCTGCACGGATTTCTGAACTTTCTCTTGATGAAGATGAACAGCTAAAGAAAGCGATTGAGATTTTAGAGGCGGATTAATACTTTAAAAATGGAGAAGTTTTAATGTGGTTAGCATAGGTCTTATTACAGAACGGCTGACAAAAGAACGAAAATGTATTTTTGAAGGATGTAAGAAGAAGGTAATATACAGTGACAAAAATCCATTCGAATTGATTGTTGCAGAAATACCTTTTAGCAAAGAACGGATGTCATCAATGAAAGAAAAAGTATTGATGAGGTATGCAAAAAAAGCAGAAAAACTGCTAAAAAAAAGTGGCACAGAGGCCATTGTTTTGTCCGACAACATAAAGGGTTCACTTGTGGACTGGGGGAATTTTGAGAAAAACATTCAACAGAAAAGAGATATATTTTTGCATACAGTTCCGCACGCCATCAGACGATTTGCGCCAGAGTGCGGGGTTGATTTGATGGAGGCAAAGGTCTGCATAAGGGACAGCAAAATGGATAGAATAAGTGAGTATCTTATGCGGGAATTATGTTATGACATAAGAAATCTGATTATTTGTACTCAAAATGAAAAGAATGGGGCAGATTTGTGTGAACAGTTTTGTGATGAAACAGGTATGCCTATAAAGATTTGCAGGAATATTTCATACGGAGCTGTTGATGTGTTTATAGATGTTGATAACGGTTTTGTCAGAATTGGCAGAGATATAGTTGTTGATGGCATAAAACTGGATTTTGATTTAGGTGGATTTAGGGCAGATTCCCTTGAAATATCATCATACATCAAGGGGTTTAATCCTGTTGGTAAGGTGGCAGAATACTTTTCAAATAAAAAAAGTTGACTTTATGAACAAGATGATATATAATATACTAATTGCGTATACAATTTGTATGTTTACAGTACTGACGTCAGGGATGCTTTACGGGCTCACGGTAAGGCCGGACAGATTAGTTTGTGAGCAGGAAGGCCAAGAAGTAAAATGGATAACAAACAGATTATGCTTACTGATGAAGGACTTTTGAAACTCGAGCAGGAGCTGGAGAATTTAAGAACAAAAAAACGTAAGGAAGTAGCTGAGAAGATTAAAGTCGCACGTGGCTTTGGTGACTTGTCTGAAAACTCTGAGTACGATGCTGCCAAGGAAGAGCAGGCTCAGGTTGAGGCGAGGATTGTTCAGTTGGAAAACATGCTTAAAAATGCAAAGGTAATTGACCATGATGACATAGACCTTAATGTGGTAAGCATCGGAACCCGTGTCAAGGTTTATGATGAAGAGTTTGAAGAAGAATTGGAATACAGCATTGTGGGTTCTACCGAAGCTGACCCGGACATGTTCAGAATATCAGACGAATCACCTGTTGGCAGAGCCCTTATCGGCAGAAATATTGGTGATATCGTTGATGTTGAAACCCCCGGCGGTGTTATTAAGTTTAAGATTTTAAGCATAAGCAAATAGAATAGGAGAATAAAAATGAGCGAAAACAACAGACAAAATGAGCAGGTACAGCAGCAGGATATCGGCGAGCTTATGAAAGTAAGACGCGAGAAGTTGGCTCAACTGCAGCAGGATGGCGAAAATCCCTTTGATGTTACTACCTATAATCAAGAGTATCATACAGCAGAAATCATAGATAACTTTGACAAAATGGAAGGTCAGCAGGTGTCTATTGCCGGCCGTCTTATGTCAAAGCGTGTCATGGGTAAGGCATCTTTCTTTGACCTTCGTGACAGAGAAGGCAAAATTCAGCTTTATGTTACCCGTGATGATATGGGCGAAGATGTATATAAAAAGTTCAAAAAACTGGATATCGGCGATTTGGTTGGAGTTACAGGTGAGGTGTTCAGAACACAAAAAGGCGAAATTTCTGTTCGTACAAACGGCTATACACTCCTTAGTAAGTCTTTGCTTCCTTTGCCAGAAAAATTCCATGGGCTTCGTGATACAGACCTAAGATATCGTCAGCGTTATGTAGATTTGATTGTTAATCCTGAGGTAAAACGAACCTTTGAAATCAGAACAAAGGTAATAACAGCAATGCGCAACTACCTTGATTCAAAGAATTTCATGGAGGTTGAAACCCCCATGCTTAATACTATTCCCGGTGGTGCTGCTGCACGCCCATTTATTACTCATCATAATGCATTGGACATAGATATGTATATGCGAATTGCCACAGAACTGCATTTGAAGAGGCTTATCGTGGGCGGGTTTGAACGTGTATATGAAATCGGCAGATGTTTCCGCAACGAGGGCATGGATGTAAAGCACAACCCTGAATATACGTCTATGGAGGTTTATCAGGCATATGGTGATTACAATGACATGATGGATTTGACCGAAAATCTCATCCGTCATTGTGCCGAGCAGGCTTGCGGAACTACCAAGGTTACATACCAGGGTACAGAGATTGACCTTTCACACTTTGAACGTATTACCATGATTGATTCTGTTAAAAAATACTCAGGTGTTGACTTCAACGAAATCAAGACAGACGAAAAAGCTCAAAAGATTGCAAAAGAAAAAGGCCTTGAGGTTGATCCCATCAAAAATACAAGAGGCGATATTATTGCACTTTTCTTTGATGAGTATGTTGAGGACAACCTGGTTCAGCCCACATTTATAACAGACTATCCTGTTGAGATTTCGCCATTGGCAAAAAGAAAGGCCTCACAGCCTGAACTGACCGAAAGATTTGAAGTGTTTATCACAGGACGTGAGTTCGGAAACGCATTTTCGGAGCTTAATGACCCCATTGATCAGCGTGCCCGTTTTGAAAAACAGGTTGCACTCCGTGAGGCAGGAGACGATGAAGCCAGCATGATGGATGATGATTTCCTTACAGCACTTGAATATGGTATGCCCCCAACAGGTGGTTTGGGCATTGGTGTGGACAGACTTGTGATGCTCCTTACTGACAGTGCATCAATCCGTGACGTATTGCTGTTCCCCACAATGAAGCCTCTTGATAAATAATATATACGGTTATGGATAGAGATAGACGTGAAGCCAAGAGGCTTATCAAAGACTTGTCTCCAAGAGAAAAAATTAAGCATTTCTGGTATTATTACAAATGGCACACCATTGCGTGTTTGCTTGCGATAGTTGTCGTTGTGTATTCATGTGTTCAGTGTTCAATGCAGGTGGATTATGACCTGAATATTTCATGTTATACCCAAAATTTCATAGACGAAGAAAAAATTGAAAAATTTGAAAAACTTCTCGAGGGTGTTGTGCAGGATATCAATCACAATGATTCTGTTGATGTGTACATTGCACCTTATTCAGCGGATATCACAGGGAAAGTTGTTGATCAGATGGCACAGGCAATGTACCAGAAAATCAGCATGGAGATTGCGGCTGATGATATTCAGATATATCTTCTTGACCAAAGTTTTTTGGAATGGTTCAATCGGGTATATGGGGATACTGTACAAAGTGTTACTGAGATAAGTAGTATTTCTGAAATAAGAGAATTGTTTGGGTTAAGAGACGGCGAAAAGTTGTATTGTGTGACAAAAGAATTTTTTGAACGTTCCGAGGGTGACGAGGAAAAGGTGGCACAGCACAACAACGCTGAACTTGTAGAACAGTTTTTTAATAACAAAATAAAAAAGGGTATCCAGTGATACCCTTTTTTTATGTCCATATTCCCAAGGGATATGGAGGATAAAGCATTGCTGATTTATCCAATAACAAATCCTATGCTAATACCGTTTTTACGGTGATTAGTCCATTTTGTCAATAATCGGTGAATCTTTGAAGAAGAAAGAAATTGACCATAAGCCTGCAAGACCTACCAGGGTGAAAATTATACGGCTCATTACAGAAAGTTGTCCCCCGAAAAGCGAGGCAACAATATCTATTCCAAAAAGACCGATACTTCCCCAGTTTATGGCACCGATTATGACAAGAATTAAAGCAATAACATTCATGTCACTCAGTCGCTCCTTTTTTAATTGGTTGATTTGTTCACATATATTTTGCTGCACTCAGAGCTTAAATATGCATGTATTATTTTGTATAATTGCATCTATGTTGCAAATAATATACATAAAAAGGTAAAGAGAAAACAGAGGAAAATTTATGAAAAAATTTTTTGCTATATTTATACTGGTAGCCGTGTTGTCGGGGGCTTGGTATGGGCCGCATGCGGCATCGGGCGGGTTTGGTGAACGTGGAAACAACAAAAAAAGCATTGAGGCAGCAAGAGATATTGCAAAGCTCACAGATGTCAGAGAGACAGCGGTATTGAGCCTTGATGGATATGTAATTGCAGGGGTTTCTGTTTTTGACAATGCTAATCGTGAAGAAATTTGTATGCAAGGGGAAAATATATTGAAAAAATTTTTTCCTGATAGTAAAACATATAGAATAGAGGCGGGGACTGAATGGGCAGACAAGGTTATTGAACTAAGTTTCTATCTTGATGCCAAAGTCAAACGGCGCATTTTGAGGAAGAGATTTTTGTATCTTGTGGCTGAAAACAGAGAAATTTGACAAATTATGTTTTGTGTGTTAAAATATACACAATATATTGTATATACATTTTAAATTTGGAGTTGATGAAAATGCGTTGTTTATTTTGCGGACATCTTGAAAGCAAGGTAATAGATTCACGTTCAACCGAAGAAGGTACAACCATACGTCGCCGTAGAGAATGTTTGGAATGCGGAAAGAGGTTTACTACATACGAAAAAATTGAAACTATTCCCATGATTGTTGTAAAAAAGGATGGGCTGCGTGAGACTTTTGACCGTGAAAAGGTTCTCAACGGAATTTTGCGTGCGTGCGAAAAACGTCCTGTCACATTGAGTGATATCGAAAAGCTTATTGATGATATTGAGTCAAAACTTTACAATATGCTGGAACGTGAAGTTACCTCTGAACGCATAGGCGAAATGGTTATGGAAAGACTCAAGGATTTGGACGATATTGCTTATGTAAGATTTGCATCGGTATATCGTCAGTTCAAGGACATAAACTCATTTATGGACGAGCTTGCCAAAATAATAAAAAAGGCTTGACATCCGGCGGGTTTTGTGGTATTATATGTACAACGTAATATGATATTCGGAAGAGTGAGGCAAGCCTCACTCTTTTGCATTAAAAATGGAGGAAATATGGCTTATTCAAAACTTGAAAAAATGATTATTGACATGTCAACGCCCATTGCTGAGGAAAACGGATGCTATATATATGACGTTGAATATGTGAAAGAGGGCGGAGCCAAGTACCTGAGGATATACGCTGACAAAGAGGATGGCGGGATATCCCTTAATGAATGCGAAAACATAAATCGCAGTATGAGCACAGCTCTTGACGAGGCAGATCCTATAAAAGAAAATTATATCCTTGAAGTGTCATCACCGGGAATTGAACGCAAGCTCAAAACACAATGGCATTTTGAAAAATATCAGGACTGTCTGGTGGACATAGGTCTTTACAAGGCTATAAACGGCAGCAAAACGATTACAGCAACGCTCAAAAAGTTTGGGGATGATTGCATCACCATTGAGGTGGATGGAGAGGAAAAAAGTCTGCCAATCAGCGACACAACATTTGTAAAATTACATTTTGATTTTTAATATTTCAAGTATAAAGAGTTAGGAGAGATTTAGAAAAATGAGTTCAGAATTATTTTTGTTGTTGGATGAAATCGAGAAAGAAAAAGGTATAAGCCGTGACGTGGTCCTTGATGCATTAAGCGGGGCGCTCCTCAGTGCTTACAAAAAGAATTTTGGTGCTGTTCAGGACGCCAAGGTTATTATTGATGAAGAGACAGGGGACATCAAGGTTTATGCAAGAAAGAACATCGTTGAAGAAGTAGAGGATAGAGAATGCGAAATATCTGTTGAGGATGCAAAAAAAGTAGATGCAAGATATGAAGCAGGGGATGTTCTTGAGACAGAGGTGACACCAAGTGCATTCGGCAGAATTGCGGCACAGACAGCACGTCAAGTTGTTCTGCAGAGAATTCGTGAGGCAGAACGTGAAAAGGCTTTTGACGAATTTTCTGACAGAGCTAACGATATAATGACTGCAACTGTAAGAAAGATTGACAGAAGAAACATTATGCTGGAAATTGGTGATACAGAATCAGTACTTATGCCAAACGAACAGGTAAAGAACGACAACTACAAACCCGGTGCAAAGTATAAGGTGTTTGTGGTTGAGGTTGCAAACTCTGTTAAGGGTGTACACCTTGTGGTATCACGTTCACATCCTGGTTTGGTGCGCAGATTGTTTGAGCTTGAGGTTCCTGAAATCAAAAAAGGAATCATTGAGATTAAAGGTTTGACACGCGAACCTGGTTCAAGAAGCAAAATCGCGGTAAGCTCCACAATGGAGGGAGTTGACCCGGTTGGTACATGTATAGGTCCCAAGGGTATGAGAGTTCAGGCTGTTATTGACGAACTTCACGGTGAAAAGATTGATATTATCAAGTACAGTGACAATCCGGCAGAATATATAACACAGGCGCTCAGTCCTGCCAAGGTTGTTTCCATCACAGTTGATGAAGAGAAAAAAATGTGCAGTGTTATAGTTCCTGCCGACCAGCTTTCGTTGGCTATAGGCAAAGAGGGTCAGAATGCACGCCTTGCGGCACGTCTTACAGGCTGGAAGATTGACCTCAAGCCTGACGATGCTGCTCAGGAGGATTAAATTGTAGCCTATAATATAAAGAGAGGCCGGTTTTAAATATGAAATCACAGCGTATGTGTGCCGTGTGCAGGCAAGTGGGTAACAAAGAGGACTTTGTGCGGATTGTAAAGCAAAACGGCATTGTATCCTTGGACGTTACAGGTAAGGCAAATGGCAGAGGGGCTTACATCTGCCAAAAATCAGAGTGCCTTATGCGGGCAAGAAAAGCCCGTGCCGTTGAGAGAAGTTTGTCCTGCCAGGTGGATGGTGTGGTTTACAGCAAACTGGAGGCTTTGACAGAAAATGATAAATGACAAGTTTTTCAGGATGTTGGGAATGGCTGCCAGAATGCGAGGAGTTGTCTTTGGCGAGGGTGCAGTCAAGGATTGCATCAAACGTGGCGAGGCAAAATTGGTTGTTTTGGCAGATGACGCATCGGATAATACAAAAAAGAAGTTTAGAAACAGTTGCGAGTTTTATTCCGCAAAGATGGTGGAATGCAGCGACAGATTCACACTCGGCAATGCCACAGGCCGCGAAATGGCTGTGGTACTTGCGGTGACAAACCAGGGGATTGCAGAAGAATTGAAAAGGTGCCTTGGGAATATCTGATGCTTTTGACATGGCGAAAGCAGTAAGAAAGGGGAAATATTATGACAAAGATTAAAGCATATGAACTTTCAAAGGGATTTGTAGGAATTCCTGGCAAAGAAATTGTTAAAATTTTGAGTGATTACGGTATTTCTGAAAAGAGTCATATGAGTGCTCTTGATGAGAGGGAACTTGATGTTATTTTTGAATATATAACACAGAAGAATCAGGTTGAGGATTTTTCTGCACTTTTTGCGGAAGTACCCCAGGAGAAAAGGGCAGAGAAAGTTGAAAAGACAGCAACAGAAGGAATCAATGATGAAAAGAAACCCGTCGAAACAATTGAGAGTGAGGGCGGCTTTGCACCAGTTGATGTGACACCTGCACGCAAAACAAGAGTTGTTGACACACGTGCAAACGCTGTTGACCTTGATAGGCTTGACAATGAAAAATTAGAGGAACTTGTACCTGAAAACATAAAGAACACAGGTTCTGGCAAACAGAAAATAAAAACAGGCAACAAAAAGAGCAAGCTTGTGAAAGAAAAGCAGGACCCCAAGGACCTTGAAAAAATTGTTAAAAAAGAGAAAAAACAGGAGACACAGACAATATTGGTGCCTGACTCAATAACTGTTGGAGAATTGGCTGAAAGATTGGATAAGCCAAGTACAGAGGTAATCAAAAAACTCATGATGCTGGGAATTATGGCATCGGTGAACGAAAGTCTTGATTTTGATACTGCGTCTTTGATTGTTGAAGATTTTGGCGGCAAGGTTGAACATGAAATAATTCTTACTGAAGAGGATAAACTATTCAATGATGTTGAAGATTCACCGGAATCGCTTATTCCTCGTTCACCTGTTGTGGTTGTTATGGGACACGTTGACCATGGCAAAACTTCGCTCCTTGATACAATCAGAAATTCAAATGTTACCGAGGGCGAATTCGGTGGAATTACACAGCATATCGGTGCTTACCGTGTTCGTGTAAATGACAAAAAGATAACCTTTTTGGATACGCCAGGACATGAGGCGTTTACTGCAATGCGTGCAAGAGGTGCGTTGGTTACGGATATTGCTATATTGGTTGTTGCGGCAGATGACGGAATCATGCCCCAGACAATAGAGGCTATCAACCATGCAAAAGCTGCAAATGTTTCAATTATTGTTGCAATAAACAAGATTGACAAAGAGGGTGCAAACCCCGACAGAGTACGTCAGGAACTCACAGAACACGGCCTTGTCCCTGAGGAATGGGGCGGTGACACAATCTGTGTTGAAGTTTCTGCAAAAATGAAACAGAATATTGACGGACTTCTTGAGATGGTTCTCCTTGTTGCTGAAATGAAAGAACTCAAGGCAAACCCCAACCGTCTTGCAAAAGGTACAGTAATCGAAGCACAGCTCGACAAGGGCAGAGGTCCTGTTGCTACACTTCTGGTACAAAATGGTACTCTTAAAACAGGTGACATAGTGGTTGCAGGAACGGCCGTGGGCAGAGTTCGTGCCATGAACGATGACAAGGGCAAAGCAATCAAAAAAGCAGGACCATCAATCCCTGTTGAAATCCTTGGCCTTTCAGAAGTTCCCGATGGCGGTGATGTATTCTACGTTGTTGAGGACGAAAGAAAGGCAAGAGAGGTTGTTGAAGCAAGAAAGTTCAAGCAGAAACAGGAAGCTCAAAAAGCAAATCAGGCAGTATCCCTTGAAAACCTCTTTGAACAGATTGAAGCCGGCAAGATGAAAGACCTTAACATTATTGTTAAAGCAGACGTTCAGGGTTCTGTTGAGGCTGTTCGTCAGTCACTTGAAAGAATTGCCAATGAAGAAGTCCGTGTAAACGTTATCCACGGTGCTGTTGGTGCAGTAAACGAATCCGACGTTATGCTTGCAAGCGCATCAAATGCAATTATTGTAGGATTTAACGTACGTCCTACCCCTGGAGCAACAGTTTCAGCAAGTGCATCAGACGTAGATATCCGTCTTTATCGTGTTATTTATGATGCAATCGAGGATATCGAGGCAGCCATGAAGGGTATGCTTGCACCCAAGTTCCAGGAATCTGTTACAGGTCATATCGAAATAAGAACAACCTTCAAGGTTTCAGGTGTGGGAACCATCGGCGGTGCGTATGTTACCGACGGCAAAGTTCAGCGTAACAGTCTTGTCCGTGTTGTTCGTGACGGTATTGTCATCCACGAGGGCGAGCTTGGTTCACTCAAGAGATTCAAAGATGATGTCAAGGAAGTTGCAAGCGGTTACGAATGTGGCGTAAGCATCGAAAAATTCAACGATATAAAAGAAGGCGACGTTATCGAGGCATATGTTATGGAACAAATTATGCCTAAATAATTTGAGCCGAATAGGAAAGGCGGTGCAGAGATGCCTGCATATAACAGAATAGACCGAATTTCGGAAGAGGTCAAACGTGAACTCAGCATGATTATCCGCGAGCTTAAAGACCCCAGACTTACCAAGTCAGTGGTATCGGTAATCAACGTAAATGTTACCAAAGACCTTAAGTTTGCAAAAGCATATATTAGTGTTTTGGGCAAAGAAGATGTGCAAAAAGAGGCAATGGATGCACTGAAGAGTGCATCAGGGTTTATCCGCAAAGAAGTTGGCAGAAGAATAAATCTTCGCAACACACCGGAATTCACCTTTGTTCTTGACAACTCCATTGAATATGGTGCACACATAAATCAAGTTCTAAAAAATCTTTAAATCTGGCACAGGAGGAAAATTCTATGCTAGCTGATGTGACTGAAAAAATCAAAAAGGCTCAGAATGTGGCAATATTCAATCATGAAAATCCGGATGGCGATGCCATGGGTAGTGCCTATGCACTGAAACTGATTATAAAGGCACTGGGCAAGAATGCAGAGGTTTTTATGCGTGATGGAGACCAACGTGCCAAGGAATACCTGCTTTTAAAGGGTACAGAACAGTCAAACCTCAAAATTGGGGATTGTGATTTGAAGATTGCCGTAGACTGTGCAGACATTGGAAGAATGGGTAGTCTTAAAGCGCAGTTTGTGGGAAACACAGCAGCCATTGACCATCATGAAACCCATGTGGAATTTGCAGAGGCAACACTGGTTGTGCCCGATGCTCCGGCTGCAGGTGAGGTTATATATGATGTTGCCAATGAGTTAGGTGTGGAAATAACCAAAGATATAGCCCACAACCTTTATGTTGCAATCACTTGTGATACAGGGAGCTTTAAATACTCCTCAACTACGTCCAAAACTCACCATGTTGCGGCAAAACTTATGGAGACAGGCATAGATGTGGGGGCAATTTCAAAGAATATTTTTGACACCAAGAGTTTTGCATATCTTAAAGCATATAAAAACGGAATTGACAAGCTGGAGCTTTTTGCCGATGGCAAAATTTCTATGTTAGTGTTGACAGCGGCGGATTTTGCGGAAATGGGTGTTGATGAGATGCTGATTGACGGCATAGTCAATTTGCCAGGGAATGTTGAAGGGGCTCAGGTGGGGGTTTATATCCGCCAGCGTGAGGATGATTTTAAGGTAAGTCTCCGCTCAAACGGTGATTTGAACGTAGCTGATATCGCGGTTATTTTTGGTGGCGGCGGTCACGCAAAAGCCAGCGGTTTTTCTCTGAAAATGCCACTTGCAGAGGCGAAAAAGGCTGTGGTTGCAGAACTTAAAAAAAGGCTTTAAACGGGAGTTTAAAAATGGACGGAATAGTAAACGTAAATAAACCATTGGGGATTACTTCCCATGACGTGGTATACAGACTGAGGAAAATTTTGAATATAAAAAAAATAGGACATACCGGAACCCTTGACCCCGAAGCGTCGGGGGTTCTTCCTATGTGTATAGGCAAGGGGACAAAACTTGCCGAATATCTGACTGCAGCTGACAAGCAATATCTTGCCACACTGAAACTGGGTGCATTTACCGATACTCAGGATGCAACTGGTGAGGTGCTGGAGAGCTTTGAAGTAAATGTTACAGAAGAACAGGTTTGTGACACAGTAAAGAAGTTTATAGGTGAAATCCAGCAAATTCCGCCTATGTTTTCTGCAATTAAAATAGACGGAAAAAAGCTTTATGAACTGGCGCGAGAGGGTAAAACCGTTGAACGTGAAGCCAGAACAATTATGATACACGATATTGAAATAAAAAAAATAGACCTTGATAATAATATGGTTGAGATGTTGGTGGATTGTTCAAAAGGTACTTACATAAGGACTCTGTGCAATGATATTGGAGAAGCATTGGGTTGCGGCGGTCATATGTCGGCGCTTTGCCGTACAAAAAGCGGTAGATTCAACATAGATAAAGCCTTTACTCTGGAACAAATTGAGCAAATGGCGACAAAAGACGATTTCAGCTTTTTGACTCCTGTGGGTGAGGCTTTGCCGGAGTATGACAGGATTACATTGGCAGATCGGAATTCTCAGAGGGTACGCAACGGTATAAAAATTCGTGTGGAAGGTCTGACAGAGGGCGAGACATACCGAGTGTTTGATGAGAAAAACGAATTTTTAGCGTTGGCAAAGCAGGAGAATGGTGAATTTAAAATAATCAAATCTTTTTATGGCGGAGCACAGTAATGAAAATTGCAAACAGTAACGAAATCAAAAGATATACAGACCGAAAAACCGCAGCAGCACTGGGGTCTTTTGATGCGTTGCATATGGGGCATTTAAGGGTAATAGGTGAGGCTGTTGCTTTTGCAAAAAATAACGGGTTTTTGTCTCTGGTTCAACTTGTTGAGACACCCAATCAGACTGAAAGAGTGAAAACATTGGAGAAACGATTGGAAATTTTGAACAATATGGGTGTTGATATAGTTGTTATTGAGAAATTCACCCCAAAATTCAGAAGTACTGAATATACTGATTTTGTCGCAGATTATATCAGGGCCATTTATAATGCAAAAGCTGTTTTTGTAGGAGAAAATTACAGATTCGGACATGGGGCAAAGGGAGATACTCAAAAATTAACTCAAGAATGTGCCAAGTATGGTATTGAGGTGTTTATTCAGCCTTGTATTGAGTTGGGGGGCATCATTTCAAGCTCCAGAATTCGACAACTGATAAAGACTGGACAGGTGGAGGAAGTGACGGAGTTGATGACTGTGCCTTATTCAGTGTCAGGGGAAGTTGTGCATGGTGAGGGAGTTGGCAAAAGTTTGGGATTTCCTACAGCAAATATCAATATTCCGGAGAATACAGTTATTCCCAAAGACGGAGTTTATCTTTCAAGGGTTCTTTTTGACAACAGAGAATTTTTGGGTATTACCAACGTGGGCAGCAAACCTACAGTGAATATAAACGAGAAAAATATAGAAACATATATTGCAGATTATGATGGAAATTTGTACGGCAAGACTGTGGAGGTACAGTTTTTAAAATATCTGCGTGAGATAAAAAAGTTTGACAGCCTTGAAGAACTGAAAGGACAGCTTGAAAAGGATAAAGAAAAGATAAAAAAATAACCCTTGCATATTGCAAGGGTTTTAAAATTTTAAACATTGCCATAAGGGAAAACAATACATCCGCTGATTTCAATCAGGTAGTCACGGCTTTTGATAACCTTGGCGATATCGTGGGAGGTTTTCATTTCGGATTTGGTAAGGAGAGCAGCCATACCTTGATGTCCCTCGTGGTGAAAGTCGCTGCCGCAGGTTACGAGAAGACTATTTTCCTGTGCGTATTTTGCTGCAAGGGCAATTCTTGAATTGTGACCGGGATGCATATTAAAAACTTCTATGCCGTCAATCAATTCAGGCGGGGTATGACTCATTCCATCACGATAAGGATGTGCCTGTATAATAAGAGTGTGGTCGTTGCGGAAGTTTTTTGAAAAATTTTCAAGACCAAGGCCCATGCTGTCATATGCAAGCCCTGCAAAATCACGATCAATGCCAAAGATAAGATAGTCGTTGTAATTCTCAGTAAAACGCAGTTCGCATCCAAAAACCACGTTTATTCCATATTCTTTGCCCAGAACCGTTGCTTCGTCAAAGTCTTCAAGAAAGGCATTGACACATTTTTCTTTGTTGTCAAGAAATCGCATGCCGGGATAGAAATGATTTGATACAACAATGCTGTCAAATCCAAGCTTTGCATATCTCTGGATTACCTCAGCGGGGGTAAAGTCACTGCACGGACTTGATGGATTGGTATGTGCGTGAAGCTCAGTCTTAAACGTATACTGTTTTATGTCCATAATATCATCACCTTTTTTAAATATCACCAACTAAATATATCACACCTGATACCTAAAGTCAAACTAATACTACTTGAAATTTAAACATTGCTATAGTATAATGAGCTTAACCAATAGTGTGTTCTATAATGGTTGATTTATACAAAAATGTATAACTGAGAAGTCATCACAGATTGATAGCAGTAAATAGCTTAGGGAATATGATTACTTTAGAATTTTTTGATTATAGGGGGATATTTATATGTATAAAAAAATAGAACAATTAAAAACAGAAACAAAGTTCAACAATGAAGGTAAGGAAAAAATGTTCAAGACCAACCTTGCAGACTTTGATGCATGGGATCCAAGAATCAGACTCTTTTCTTTGGTGCAGGTAAAGCCGGGAGAGGAAGTGGAATATCATATGCACGTTGGGGAGAGTGAAACTTTCTTTATTCTTTCAGGACAGGGCGTATATAATGATAACGGAAACAAGGTTGATGTGGCTCCGGGAATGGTAACATTTACCCCGTCAGGTCAAGGACACTCTATTAAAAATACCGGTGATGAAATGCTTGTTTTTATCGCCCTTATTCTTGTTGATTTTAAGTAGGATATATCTTAAAAAATTAAAAAACTTTTGCAACCTTTTGGGGTTTTAAAATGTATTACAAATGGAAAACATAAAAAAGGAGAAATGAAAAATGAAAAAATTATTAGCAATTATCTTAGTAATTATTATTGTGGTATCACTTGTCGCTTGTGGCAAAAAGGCGAATGAAGAAGCAGAACTGCTTGACCCAAATATGCAAACCGAAAATGAAGCAGCAAACGACGAAGTTGCAGATGATAAGCAGGAAGAGGTAAAACCAGATAATGATACAACAGAAAAAACGGAAAATGTCCAGACTCAAAAGCCGGCAGAAAAGCCTCAGACACTGGAGAAGCCTGCTGAAAAACCTGTAGAACAGCCACAGCAGAAACCTGCTGAGAAACCAGTTGAAAAACCTGCAGAAACACCTGCAGAAACACCTGTAGCAACAACCCTGGGCAAAACTTTGCTTGCGGATTTCAAGACAAAGGCAACATCAGGAATGAGTGTACAGGAGATTGCAGACGGACTTTTGGCAAACCCTGCCATTAAATTTGGCGGCGGAGCAATGCCCGTAGAGGAAGGATTGCTTTCGGGCTTTGACAATGCCGAGATTAAGGGCTTTAAGTCAGGGGTAATGTTTGCTCCAATGATTGGTTCAATACCTTTTGTAGGATATGTTTTTGAACTTGGAAACGCGGCTGATGCACCTTCATTCATTGCAAATCTTGAAAAGAATGCAAACCGCAGATGGAACATCTGTGTAGAGGCCGATGAAATGGTTACAGGCAGTGCGGGAAATAAGGTGTTCTTTGTGATGTGTCCCACAACTTTGGAAGAATAGTTTTAAACTTGAAACGGGCACTTTTGTGTCCGTTTTATAATTACGAAAAAAATTAAGGAGAAAAAAGTATGATTTTTTCCAGCATTCCGTTTTTGTATTATTTTTTACCCATAGTGATTGTGTTATATTTTGCTGCACCAAATCCGCTTAAAAACCCGGTGCTCCTTGTTTCCAGTCTTGTTTTTTATGGCTGGGGTGAACCTAAGTATGTATTTTTGATGGTGGCGACGGTTTTGCTGGGATATGTATTCGGCCTGTTGATTGATAGATTCAGAGGAAAGTATCTTGCTAAAGTGATGTTGGCATTGTCGGTTCTGTCAAGCCTTGCAGGGCTTGCATATTTCAAATATGCTGACTTCTTTATAGCCAACTTCAATGCCTTGACGGGATTTTCTGTTCCATTTTTAAGACTTGCACTGCCAATAGGAATTAGTTTTTACACATTCCAGATATTAAGTTATACCGTTGATGTATACCGCGGCAGTGTAGCTGCACAGAAAAATCCCATAAACCTTGCAACCTACGTGGCACTCTTTCCACAGCTTATTGCAGGACCAATCGTCAGATACTCAGACATTGAAAAACAACTGACAGCAAGAAAACACAGCTTTGAAAAAGCAAGTGAAGGTTGTCGAAGATTTATAATAGGTCTGGCAAAAAAGATTCTCATTGCAAACACCATGGGTGAACTTTGTGATACCTTTATGCAGTCGGCTGACCTTTCGGTTTTGTATCACTGGCTTTTTGTTTTTGCCTATATGCTGCAGGTTTACTTTGATTTTTCGGGTTACAGTGATATGGCAATAGGACTGGGCAAGCTGTTTGGTTTTGATTTTATGGAAAACTTCAATTATCCGTTTATATCAAAAAGCATAACCGAATTCTGGCGGAGATGGCATATTTCTTTGGGCTCATGGTTCAGGGACTATGTGTATATTCCCCTTGGCGGCAACAGAGCAGGCAGAGCACGTTTATTCTTTAATATATTCGTAGTATGGTTTCTTACAGGTTTCTGGCATGGTGCGGAGTGGAACTTTGTTGTATGGGGACTGTATTTTGGAGTGTTTCTGACTTTGGAGAAATTTTTCTTCCTCGAGCACCTGAAAAAGAACAAGGTATTGGCACATATTTATGTTATATTCCTTGTTGCAATCAGTTTTATGATTTTCAGTGGCGAAAACATGGGTCAGGCGTTAAACAGAGTTGGTGGAATGTTTGGCGGCGGACAGTTGCCACTGGTTTCAGCAGAGTTTATTTATAACCTTAAAAATTACGGTATTGTTTTGATTATAGCAGCAATTGGCGCAACCCCTGTGCCAAAGATGATAAAGGGGTGGCTGGACAATAAGTTCAAAACCTCCGTGTTGATTGGAATAGCAGAAACTGTGGTTTTGGTTGCACTTTTGATTGTTGCAACGGGATATCTTGCAGACGGTTCTTTCAATCCGTTCTTGTATTTCCGTTTTTAGGAGGTCTGTTATGAGAAAAAAAGGTATAGTTTCGGTAATTGTATTTGCCCTGTTGATTGGGAGCGTTGCGCTGTGTTGCTGGTTTAAACCCCATACAGCATATTCAGAAAGCGAAAGACGTCCCCTTGCGGAAAAACCGACATTTGATATGGAGTCCGTCGTATCTGGTGAGTTTATGACAGGATTTGAGGAATATACAGTTGACCAGTTTCCTGCAAGGGATACATTCAGGAGAGTTAAGGCACTGTTTGCCACATATATTTTGGGTAAAAAGGACAACAATGGTCTGTTTGTTGCGGACGGACACATTTCAAAGATAGAATATCCCGTAAATCCTGAAATGGTGAATTATGCTGAGGAAAGATTTGATTATCTTTATGAAAATTATATGAAAGATAAAGATGTCAATATTTATCTTTCAATCATCCCCGACAAAAACTATTTTCTGGCAAGAGAGAATGGCTATCTGTCCATAGACTATGATGAATTTATAAGTGATTTCAGGGACAGGATGAATTATATGGAGTATATTGATGTTCTCCCCATGTTGTCCATTGACGATTATTACAGGACGGATTCTCACTGGCGGCAGGAAAACATCCAGGATGTTGCAGAGTTTATTGCAGAGAGTATGGGCGCTGATGCCAAGACGGAGTATCAGATAAATACACTGGACAAATCCTTTGAGGGTGTTTATCTGGGACAGTCGGCATTGCCTTTTGAACCGGATGTTATTAAATACTTGACAAACGATATACTGGATGATTGCAAAGTGAGTTATTTTGACAGCGGAAGGGCGGAACAGGGGGATATGTACAACATGGAAAAGGCATATGGCAAAGACCCCTATGAAATGTTTTTGTCAGGCACATCCCCATTGATTGAAATAGAGAACCCCAAGGCTGAAACTGAAAAAGAGCTGATTGTGTTCAGAGATTCGTATGCTAGCAGTCTAGTGCCTCTTTTGACTCCTGGATATAGCAAAATAACAGTAGTTGATATAAGATATATCCAAAGTGGTTTTTTGGGAAACTTTATTGAGTTTGACAATCAGGATGTACTGTTTATGTACAGTACCACACTTCTCAACAACAGCATGGCAATGAGATAAGTTGTGTCCCCGATGTGAATTTCGGGGACGTTTTTTTGTATAAAAATATTGATATGATAGTTTTTGTATGTTAGAATGAATATATATCAAGCATAAAGGGGGATTGTCATGGGCGTAAAAGATATTATAGCACAATGTTTTGGGATAATAGGACTTATTATAATTGTTTATTCATTCCAGTGCAAGAAAAATAAGAACTTCTTCCTCATGCAAGGCACGGGAAGTCTGATGTTTTTTGTAAACTTTATATTGATAGGTGCATATGCAGGGGCACTTTTCAACCTGACCAATCTTGTAAGGGGTCTTTTGTTCTCCAAAGACAGCAAAAAGGTGTGGAAACTGGTGCTTACGGTGTGTTGTTATACATTTTGCTATGTATTTTCACTTGTTCTTATATGGGGCGATTGGTTCATGATTTTCATTTCTACTTTGCCTTATGTCACACTTGTTATAATGAGTGTGTTGATGTGGCTGGGCAATGGCAAGCATATCAGATACTTCCAGTTCTGGCTTATGTCACCGTCATGGATAGTACATAATATATTCAATTTCACACTTGGCGGAATTCTTTGTGAAATATTCAATATGGTGTCTGTAGTTGTGTCCTTTATAAGATACGGCAAAGACGGATTTGAGGGTAATGAAGAAAAGCAAGAGGAGATACCTGTCAGCGTGAATGAATAACAGGTTGAAATTAAAAGAAGTTCTGCTACCGTCTGGGTAGCAGAACTTCTTTTGGTTTAATCC
>JAZSFF010000023.1:0-23684 GCA_045532055.1 Clostridia bacterium | reverse complement strand
ACACCTTCATCCACAATGGCAGAAGTCGTTGACGAATGGAGCGCACAAGGTCAGAAAAACATTTTCGGCGAAGTTGTAGATGTTGTCGAAATGCAGTCTGAAGCTGGTGCTGCAGGTGCAGTTCACGGTTCACTTCAGGCAGGTGCTCTTACTACAACATTCACAGCATCACAGGGTCTTCTTCTTATGATCCCCAATATGTACAAAATTGCAGGTGAACTTCTCCCTACAGTTTTCCACGTTAGTGCTCGTGCACTTGCTGCTCACGCTCTTAACATCTTTGGTGACCACCAGGACGTTATGGCTTGTCGTCAGACAGGTTTTGCAATGCTTGCATCAGGCAGTGTTCAGGAAACAATGGGCCTTGCTGGCGTAGCTCACCTTGCTTCAATCAAGGGCAGAGTTCCTTTCCTCCACTTCTTCGACGGTTTCAGAACTTCACACGAAATTCAGAAGGTTGAAGTTATGGATTACGAAGACCTCAAGGGACTTCTTGACTGGGATGCACTCAAAGCATTCAAAGACAATGCTTTGAACCCAGAACACCCTGTTCTCCGTGGTACAGCTCAGAATGCTGATATCTACTTCCAGGGCAGAGAAGCTGCAAACAAATATTATGACGCTATTCCTGATATTGTTGCAGACTATATGAAGGAAATCACAAAAATTACAGGCAGAGAATACAAACCTTTCAACTACTACGGTGCACCTGATGCAACAAAGGTTATCGTAGCTATGGGCTCAGCATGTGAAGCTATTGAAGAAACAGTTGATTACATCAATGCACGTGGTGGCAAAGTTGGTGTTGTTAAGGTTCACCTTTACAGACCTTTCTCTGCTAAATACTTCTTTGACGTAATTCCTTCAACTGTTGAAAAGATTGCAGTTCTTGACAGAACAAAGGAACCTGGTTCAATCGGCGAACCACTTTATCTTGACGTTTGCAACCTTTACTACGGCAAGGAAAACGCTCCCAAAATCGTTGGCGGTCGTTATGGTCTTGGTTCAAAAGACACAACACCTACACAGATTATGGCAGTTTACAACAACCTTGATGCTGCAGAACCTAAGAACAACTTCACAATTGGTATTGTGGACGACGTTACAAACCTCTCACTTGAGCTTCCTGAGAAAATCAATGCAGCTCCTGAGGGCACAACACGTTGTAAGTTCTGGGGCTTTGGTTCCGACGGTACTGTTGGTGCTAACAAAGACGCTATCAAGATTATCGGTGACAACACAGACCTCTATGCTCAGGCATATTTTGGCTATGACTCAAAGAAGTCAGGCGGCGTTACAATGTCTCACTTGAGATTCGGTAAAAAGCCCATCAAGTCAACATATCTCCTTGACGAAGCTGACTATATTGCTTGTCATAAGCCTGCGTACCTTACCCAGTACGATGTACTTGAAGGTCTGAAGAAGGGCGGTACATTCCTCCTTAACTGCGTATGGACACCTGAAGAACTTGAAGAACATCTCCCTGCAAATGTTAAGAAATATCTTGCAGAAAACGAAATCGAATTCTACACAATCAACGCTGTAGATGTTGCTGTTAAGGTTGGTCTTGGACCAAATCGAATCAACATGGTTACACAGAGTGCTTTCTTCAAACTCGCTAACGTAATCGACTTTGACAAGGCTGTTGAGCTTATCAAGGCTGCTATCAAGAAGACATACGGCAAAAAGGGTGACGAAATCGTTAAGATGAACTGCGACGCAGTTGACGGTGCTATTGAAGCTCTTGTTAAGATTGACGTTCCTGCAGCTTGGAAAGATGCGGTTGACAAAGATGTTAAGGAAAACAACGTTCCTGACTTCATCAAGAACATCGTTCAGCCCGTAAACGCTCAGGCTGGTAACAAGCTCCCCGTAAGCACATTCGCAGGTATTGAAGACGGTACTTTTGAAACAGGTACTTCAAGATATGAAAAACGTGGTGTTGCTGTAAACGTTCCCGCTTGGGATATCAACAAGTGTATCCAGTGTAACCAGTGTTCACTTGTTTGTCCTCATGCTGCTATCCGTCCTGTTCTTTTGAATGCTGACGAAGTTGCAAAGAAACCCGAAAGCTTTGAAACAAAGGCTGCTACAGGCTTTGCAGGTATGGAATACAGAATTCAGGTTTCACCTCTCGACTGTCTTGGCTGTGGTGTTTGTGCTCAGGTTTGTCCTGCTAAGGAAAAGGCACTTACAATGAAACCAATCGCAGAGGTTGAATGTGAAGCTCCTAACTGGGAATTCGCTATGACCGTTTCTTCAAAACAGGACGAAATCGACATCACAAAGAGCACAAAGAACTCACAGTTCGCAACACCTATGCTTGAATTCTCAGGTGCTTGTGCAGGTTGTGGTGAAACACCTTATATCAAACTTATTACTCAGCTCTTCGGTGACAGAATGATGGTTGCAAATGCTACAGGTTGTACATCAATCTGGGGTGGCTCTGCTCCTTCAATGCCTTACTGCAAGAACGCTGAAGGCAAGGGTCCGGCTTGGGCTAACTCATTGTTTGAAGACAATGCAGAATTTGGTCTTGGCATGGTTCTTGCTAACAAGAAAATCAGAAACACTCTAGTTTCAAGAATGAATTCAGTTATGGATGAAGTTAAGCCAGAATTGGCTGCTGCATTCAAGGCTTGGATTGAAGGCAAGGATAATGCTGACGCATCAAAGGCAGCTGCAAAAGAAATCGCAGCTCTCATTAAGGATGCTGATATGACAAATCCTGCAATCAAAGAAATCGCTGACCGTACCGACTTCCTCGTGAAGCGTTCACAGTGGGTATTCGGTGGCGACGGTTGGGCTTATGATATCGGTTACGGCGGTCTTGACCACGTTATCGCATCAGGTGAAGACATCAACATCTTCGTTGTTGATACAGAAGTTTACTCAAATACAGGCGGTCAGGCATCTAAAGCTACACCTACTGCTGCTGTTGCTAAATTCGCAGCTTCAGGTATGAAGACAAAGAAGAAAGACCTCGGTATGATTGGTACAACTTATGGATATGTTTATGTTGCTCAGATTGCTCTCGGTGCTGATATGAACCAGGCACTCAAGGCTATCAAAGAGGCTGAGGCTTATCCTGGTCCATCACTTATCATTGCATACGCTCCTTGTATCAATCACGGCATCAAGGTTGGTATGGCAAACACTATTGCAGAGGAAAAGAAAGCTGTTCAGACAGGTTACTGGCACCTCTGGAGATACAATCCTCTCCTCAAAGAAGAAGGCAAGAACCCCTTCATTCTTGATTCAAAAGAGCCAACAGGCACAGTTAAAGAATTCTTAGAGGGCGAGAACCGTTATCTCATGCTGAAGAAAGCATTCCCTGAAGTTGCAGTACAGCTCTTTGATAAGGCTGAAAAAGACCTTATGGAAAGATACGAAATCTACAAAAAGAAAGCTGCAGAAGAATGCTAATTTCTTAAAAACTTAAACAGGGTGGAAAATTTCCACCCTGTTTTTTATTGTTGAACATTAAACATAAAGTTAAGAAGTGACCAATTTTGTTGGAAGGGTCGCATCAGATTCCAATAACCTGCACCTCGCAGATTTTTTTCATTTATAAGATTAAATTTTTGCTGTATGCTCCTCACATCCTCAAACCACACCTCGTGTTCACGACCATCGGTTGCTGTATACCTGAACCATGGCGATTGTGATACTTCGTCGTATTGTATCGTCGCACCGTTTGCCGCAGCAATTTCAATGGCCTCCACATTGGAAATTGAATCTGCTCTTGACTCTCCCTTAACATAGGGCAAGGTCCAGTCATATCCATAGTTGGGAATCCCCAGAAATATTTTCTCGGGCGGGATAATCCCCAGCGCATAATCCACAACCTGACGCACATTACGGATTGGCGCTACAGCAAGCGGTGGACCATAAGTATAGCCCCACTCGTATGTCATCAAAAGCACTGCATCTGCGTTATCTCCTACTGCTCTGTAATTATGTCCCTCATATAAAAGACCTCTCTGATTATCTGAAGTTTTTGGTGCAAGAGCAGCTATCACTTCATATCCCAATGGGTTGAGCCGATTTCGTAATTTCCCTATGAAGTCACCGTATAACACCGCATCCTGAGGATATACAAACTCAAAGTCAATATCAAGACCTCTGTATCCTTTATTCTGCATATTTTCCACGATCTGTTCAATCAATTTATCCTGGATTTCTGTACTATTTAGCACCATACTGGCAAGGTCATTGCTGAATCCACCACTCTCTGTTAATGTTGAAAGATGCATAAGGGGTGAAACCCCATAATCAAATGCCAATCGTATGAGTTCTTCGTCATTTAGTTGTATTAAATCGCCGCTATTTGTTATGCCATAGGTAAAAGGTGTCATATAATTTATATAAGGCAACGTCCTCTCAAGCAAGGAGATATCAATATAAGGATAGGCATAGCCGTTGACATCAATCTCACCTTGAACAGACCGTTCAAATGAAATAACAAGTGTCTGTCCGGGATATATGTCTGTTCTGCCACCTAAAATAGGGTTGTTTCGATATAATGTATTGACAGCAATTCCATAATTTTGAGCAATGGAATACACTGTTTCGTTTTCGCGTACGGTATGGTATCTTGTAGGCTCTAAAATCAAAAGTGCCTGCCCCTCCACCAAGCTTGACAAATTTTCCAGATTATTAAGTGTTACTACTGTAAATGTAGGAACTCCATACATTTTTGCAATACTTTCTGCCGTTTCACCGTTTTTTACAATATGTATATTCATAATTCCACCTCCATTCTATTATTATATTTATGAAACCAAAATTTGTTATTCTAAACAATTTCCACCAAAATACTCTATTTTTCTGCAAAAACTCTTGACATCTTAAAAAAGGTGTGTATAATATATTTGTAACCCATTGAAGCTTTCGGAATTTCTCAGACCGGGGGCAGAGGGGACTCCGGAGAATCTCATTTTTGAGTGCCGAAGGTGCAAGGTCGGTTTTTATCGACTGAATCTCTCAGGCAAAAGGACGGAGCAGACAAATCTTTAAATACAGTCTGTATGTCAATCCGGAGCTGCCAAATATTTGGTGGCTATTTTTATTTTATAGGAGGGTTTTAGAACCATGAATCAATTTTTCACTCAACTTGCTGCATACAATGATGTTATTAACACATTTGTATGGACAACTCTTGGTCTTGCACTGTTGCTCTTTACCGGTATATTGACAACAGCTCTTACCAAGTTCTTTCAGGTTTCACACATTGGTCTCTGGTGGAAAAATACCATTGGCAGTCTTTTCCATAAGGACGTAATCGGACACAGCAATGACAAAGCATCAATATCACCTTTCCAGGCTCTCTGTACTGCGCTTGCTGCTACAATCGGTGTTGGCAACATTGCCGGTGTTGCTGCTGCAATTTGTATTGGCGGTGCCGGTGCTGTTTTCTGGATGTGGGTTGCTGCATTTTTCGGAATGATGACCAACTATTCCGAAAACGTTTTGGGCATCTATTATCGCCGCAAGAATATTGACGGCGAATGGTCAGGCGGTGCAATGTATTATCTCCGTGACGGTCTTGGCTCATTCAAGGGTTGCAAAACTATTGGTAAAATTCTTGCAATTTTATTCTCAATCTTTACACTTCTTGCATCATTCGGTATTGGTGCTATGGGTCAGATTAATAAGATCGTTGTAAACATTGAATCTGCTTTCCCGGTAAAATCCCTTGTTAATATACCTCTCTACGATGGTGTAACTGCATATTCTGTTGTTATTGGCATTGTTCTGGTAATCATTGCAGCTCTTATCGTTTTGGGCGGGCTCAAGAGAATTGCTGCATTCGCTGAGAAAATCGTTCCCTTTATGGTTATTCTCTTTGTAGCTGGTAGCATTGTTATTATCGGTGTTAACTACGCACAGATTGGCACTGCATTCAAGGCAATCTTTACTCAGGCATTCAGTCCTATTGCTGTTGCCGGCGGTGTTACTGGTTCTATAATTAAGACAGTTATGGTTCAGGGCTTTAAGCGTGGCGTTTTCTCAAACGAGGCTGGTCTTGGTTCTTCTGTAATGGTTCACTCAAACTCAAATGTAAAAGAACCTGTTAAGCAGGGAATGTGGGGTATTTTTGAGGTATTTGCTGACACAATGGTTGTTTGTACAATGACCGCACTTGTTGTTCTTACATCAGGCGTATTCGATATCACAGCCCCCATCGGCACACATACAAACGACGCTACAATGGTTGCCGAGGCTTTCAACTCTGTTTTCAGCTTTGGTAATATAGGCAGTAAATTTATCGCTATTGCTATTCTTCTTTTTGCTTTCACTACTGTCCTTGGTTGGGACCACTACGGAACAAAGGCCTGGGAATATCTTTTTGGCACAAAGACAACAAAAATTTACAAGGTTATTCACCTTGTTATGATTATGTGCGGTGCACTTATGACATCTTCACTTGCATGGGATATATCTGACACATTCAACGGACTTATGATGATCCCCAACCTTATTGGTGTTATTGCTCTCTCAGGGCTTGTTTGCAAAATTACTAAAAACTACATAGACCGAACAATACGTAAAAAGGACATAAAACCTATGCTCTCTGTATTCCCTGAAATTCAGATAGAACAAGAAAATTAATAGTTTTCAAAGCACTATGGAGTTCCCATAGTGCTTTTTTTGTTGACAAAAATTGAATATATTTATATAATAGTCTTATCACTTCCAAGGAGATTTTAATATGATTACGGAACTTAAAAATTCATTTCTTACAGTAAAAATCAGCACTATGGGCGCTGAAATGAAAAGCATACAAACATCAGATGGAAAAGAACATTTGCATCAACCGGATAATTTCTGGCAAGGACAGGCCCCTGTTTTGTTTCCCATTTGCGGTTCGCCTGCAGAGGGCAAAATCACAGTTGCCGGCAAAGACTATCCAATGAAATCCCACGGTTTTGCAAGATTCTCGGAATTTGATATCAAAGAAAAGACAGAAACGTCTGTCATTTTTGTTCTTAATTCCAATTCGGAAACAAAATTATCCTATCCCTATGATTTTGAACTTTATATTACATATACCCTGCTAGACAACTCCATCGACATTGGATATGAAGTCATAAACAAATCAACAGGCAAAATGTTTTTCTCCATCGGCTCCCACGATGGATATCTTTGTCCCGGTGGTCTTGGCAACTATGAGATACATTTTGAAAAAAACGAGAGCAAAAAACCGATTATTTACGAAACCGGTCTTGTGCCAGAGGAAAATCTTTCCACTTGCGACGGGCACAGTGTTCTTGCCCTTACCGACCGACTTTTTGATGATTCGGTAACTGTTGTTTACTCTGATGTCGACAGCAGTTTTGTCACACTAAAAAGCACTAAAACAGGCGAAGAAACCAAAGTTTCTTTCGAGGGTTGCGAAAACCTCCTTATATGGACAGAGCCGGGTTCTGAATTTGTATGTATTGAACCCTGGTGCGGCATGGCAGACTTTGGTGAAACCCATAACGATATTTCAACCAAACTTGGCATCCATAGTCTTGAAAAAGAAGGAATTTTTGAAGTACACCGCGTCATCACATTTTGCTGAATTTAAAAGGCTCTTTGCAGGACCAGTGCAAAGAGCCTTAATATTTGTTATTTATTTGTTATGTATTCGTCTATAGCCTTTGCTGCGGATTTTCCTGCACCCATGGCAAGAATTACCGTTGCCGCTCCGGTCACCGCATCACCGCCTGCATAAACACCAGTCTTTGTGGTCAATCCGCTTTCATCTTTTGTTATTATACAGCCACGTTTGTCTGTCTCAAGACCCTTTGTTGTATTTCTTATAAGTGGATTTGGAGATGTTCCGATAGACATAATAACCGCATCAACATCCAAAACATATTCAGAATCTTTGATTTCAACCGGTTTTCTTCTTCCTGATTCATCTGGTTCTCCAAGTTCCATCTTTACACACTTCATTCCTTTTACGAAATTATCTTCCGTTCCTAAGATTTCAACGGGGTTATTAAGAGTATGGAATATAATTCCTTCTTCCTGTGCATGTTCCACCTCTTCAAGACGCGCCGGCATCTCTTCCATGGAACGGCGATACACAATATATACCTCTTCGGCACCCAGACGCTTTGCACAGCGTGCCGCATCCATGGCTACGTTTCCACCTCCTACTACGGCGACCTTATTCGCCTTTAGTATAGGTGTTGAGGAATTATCTTCATATGCTTTCATCAGATTGGTACGTGTCAGAAATTCGTTGGCTGAGTACACGCCATTGAGATTTTCTCCGGGTATGTTCATAAACCTTGGCAACCCCGCACCAGAACCGATGAACACTGCCTCAAAGCCGTCTTCAAGCAATTCGTCCACTGTCATTGCCTTGCCAATTACCGCATTTGTGCAAACCTCAACACCCAATGCTTTGAGATTGTCTATCTCACGTTTTACAATAGCCTTTGGAAGTCTGAATTCAGGTATTCCATAAACCAAAACTCCGCCCGCAACGTGCAATGCCTCAAAAATAGTTACAGAATACCCCATCTTTGCCAAGTCACCGGCACAGGTAAGTCCCGATGGTCCCGAACCCACAACTGCCACTCTTTTTCCATTTTTCTCAGGCAGATTAACTTTAGCATCTGCTGAATTGTTCATATACCAATCTGCCACAAACCGTTCAAGTCTGCCAATTGCCACTGGTTCGCCTTTTTTCCCTCTTACACATCTTGCCTCACACTGTCTTTCCTGAGGACATACTCGTCCACAAACAGCAGGCAAAGAGCTTGACTGATAAATTATCTGGTATGCACCCTCAAAATCTCCCTCTGCCACCTTTTCAATAAACTGAGGAATATGTATATTTACAGGACATCCGTCCATACACGGTGCGTTCTTGCAACCAAGACACCTTTTTGCCTCGTCAACTGCTTGTTCTGCAGAATAGCCTAGGGCAACCTCGTTAAAGTTCTTATTTCTTACCTCCGGATTTTGTACCGGCATCTTGTTCTTAATCAACGACATATTAGGCATCTCTGTTCACCTCTTTAAGCAAATTGCATGTCTCTTCATGGTGCTTTCTCTCTGTACCTCGATAGATTGAAGAACGTCTTATTGCTTCATCAAAGTCCACCTGATGTCCGTCAAAATCAGGGCCATCAACACAGGCAAACTTCATTTCACCACCAACTGTCAGGCGACAGCCTCCACACATTCCTGTGCCGTCAATCATGATTGGGTTCATGCTTACTATAGTTTTTATTCCAAGTTCTTTGGTCAACAATGAAACAAACTTCATCATCACAAGAGGTCCTATTGCAATTACCTCATCGTATTTTTCACCGCTCTCGACCAACTTTTTAAGGGCATCGGTCACAAGCCCTTTCTCGCCCCATGAGCCGTCGTCGGTCATAAGTACAAACTTATCGCTTACTGCTTTAAATTCATCATCCAAAATAATCAGGTCTTTATTTCTGAAGCCTACAATAGAGTGAACTTCCGCCCCGTTTTCCTTAAGAGCCTTTGCCGTTGGATACGCAATGGCACACCCAACACCGCCACCAATGACAGCCACCTTTTTAAATCCCTCTACTTTAGATGCCGTACCCAAGGGACCCACAAAATCCTGAATATATTCGCCTTCATTAAGATAATTCAATTTTTCCGTTGTTGCTCCCACAATCTGGAAAATAATTGTAATTGTCCCATCCTCGCGATTGTAGTCAGCAATGGTCAAGGGAATACGTTCGCCATCTTCATCAACACGAAGAATGATAAACTGGCCCGCTTTGGCTTTTTTTGCCACCATCGGAGCCTCAACCACCATTTTTGTAACTGTTGGATTCAGTGATTCTTTCTGTTTTATAAGAAACATCTGTTTTATCCCCCTACTATCATTTTAAAACTTAAATACTACTTTCCCATTCTCTACTGCAAGTTTTGCAGAAAAGGTTTTCCCCGTCTTTTTCGAAACAAATCCCTGTATCTCAGGTGTAATTCCTGTCTCAAGAAGGACTTTCATATTAGCAATGGAAATAACCTTGCCGCAAATTACATTGCCCGATACAAATTTGCATCCATCCGTATAATTGCGACAACCATATCCAAACTTTGTCCTTGCAACCACGCCGCCACATACAGGACACTTGCCTACATCGTCACCCACAAAACCATCAAAGTCGTCATTGGTTTCTTTGTTTTTGATAAAGACTTCTGTAATCTCACCCTTTACAACATCTACCGCATCCTCAATAGTGATGTTCCCCTTGAAAACCTGTTTCAGGGCTACACCCATTTGTGAAGTTTTGAACTTGTCCATACTTATATTCATTCTGGAAAGTGACTGGATTAAATTTTCGCCTGCAGGCAATATGGTATATGTATCCTTTTTCAGCATTATATATTGACTTTTTCTTGCATTATCAATTATCCCTGTACGCGTTGCCTCGGTTCCAAGCTCCAATCCTTCAAACATCGCCCTGTATTCCTCTTCTTCTATTTCCTGCTCAGAAGCATTAGCCTTTTCCTCTTTAAAGGGATTTTTGAGGTAATTGTTTAATGTCTCGATTGTATAATGTTTTGGCGGGCTGGTTTCTTTCTCCACAGGCTTGAAATCAATATTGACTTCATCACCTTTTTCCAATGGGGGCAACAGTTTATCCTTTTTGGTATAATCGTCATATGCAGTCCAACCCGGATTTACAATAACTGTCCCTTTTAAAGAAAATTCTTCAAGTTCACCAACGGAAATGGTGATTTCTGTCTTTTCAACCACACATTCTTCTGCACAAAACACTGCAACAAACCGACGCATAATTGCACTGTATACCTTGAGTTCGTTTTCCGTCAGTTTAGTCCTGTCCGGTATCTTGTATGTAGGCGTAAGCGCAGAGTGAGACTCAATTTTTGAATCGTCAAATATAGTCTTTTTAAATTTGAACTCAACAGGATATCCCATCTTCTTAACAGATTCAAGGATTGTTTTTATTTTGCCCTGTTCCGCCGTAGCGAGATACTCAGAATTGGTTCTGGGATAAGTTACATACCCTTTTTCATAAAGCCCCTGAACAATCTCCAGGCTCTCTGCCATTGACATCTTGTACTTTTTGCCCAGAAAATTTTGTAGTTTGGTAAGTGAATAAAGCTTTCCCGGAGAAAGAGTGTCTTTCTTCCTTTTCCTCGAAGTAACTACTGCCTTTTCGGCATTATATCTGCCACACAACTCCTCAGCCTTTTGTTTATCGTTTTTTGCAAACCTGGTTTTGCTAGTAAGCTCAATTTCGCATTCATTGGTAAGCTCTTTGCTGGAAATTGCATAGTATATATCTGGCACAAAATTCCTGATTGCCATATCGCGATCATAAATAGCCTTTACAATAGGTACAATAACTCTTCCCACACGAAGCAAAGTACCTGCTCGAAGAGTGGCATACCGAGTCAAATTTACTCCATAAAGCCAATCCATAAAGGTCCTTGCATATCCTTCATTCGCCAGATTGTCATATTCACTTTCGTCTTGCAAGCTATTAAGGGCCTCTTTAACCGTTTGCGGAGTCTGGTCAGGGAGCCATATTCGTTTCAAGCATTTGGGACTTTCCAAGGCCTTTTCAATACAGGTGCGCACAATTATTTCACCTTCGCGGTCAGCGTCTCCTGCATTTATTATTGTGTCAACATCAGCACGGTTGCAAAGGCTTTTTATTATACCAAACTGTTTTTCCACTCCGGAATCAGTTTTTTTGTTTTTATCTTTTTTTATCTCAAAAATGAACTTTTCAGGAAAGCATGGCAAATTTTCCATAGACCAATGTTGGTTTTTGGAACTTGGATTATTCAAATATGTCTCGACATCGGCCAATGAAAACAAGTGACCAAACGCCCATGTTATGATATAACCCTCGCCCTCAAAATAACCGTCACGTTTTGACAATTTGCCGATTCCTGTCATGATGTTTCTTGCAAGGCTGGGTTTTTCTGCAATAATCAGTATTATTTTAAAAACCACCTTTACATGCTTTAGTCCGGACTTTTAAGACCAAAAAAGATATTATCGGGCAACAATGTCACCCGACAATATACCAATTAATCTTCAAAATCAAAAAGGTCTGCATTTCTTTCTTTAAATTCTTCGTATACTTTGTCAAGAATTTCGAGGTCTTCTTCATAAGCCAGCTCATATGTGCCGTCTTCTCTTGTAACCATTTTCAGTATAAACACCTCATCAACTTCGTCATCTTCCTCTTCCTTATACGGAATACAGATAACATAATCCTGACCCTCTATTTGAACTGTGTCAAGATGTTCAACTGTCTGTTTGTTGCCCTCATCATCATAAAGATCAACCAAAAATTCATTTTCGTTTTCAAAATTCTCTGCCATTTTAAATCTTTCCTCTCTATTTTATTTTTTACCCAGATCACTGTCCAGGTATGCTTGTAATATAAACGCGGCCGCAATTCTGTCAACAGACTCCTTGCGTTTTTTGCCACGTATATTTATTTCATTCATAAGGTTGTGTGCAGAAACCGTAGTAAGACGTTCATCCCACAAAACAATATCACATTCAACCATTGTCTTGAGCTGTTTTGCCAGAGCTTTCGTTTTCTTACCCCTGTCACCCACAGTACCGTTCATATTTTTGGGGAAACCCAGAACAATTTTCTCAGCACCTAGTTTTCTAGCCAGTTCTGCCGTATGCTCTGCCACTTTGTTCATATTCTTTTCGTGATAGGTTTCCAGAGTATTTGCCGAAAAGCCTAACGCATCTGACACTGCATAGCCCGTGCGACTATCGCCAAAATCCACACCCAAAATCATGGACTCCCTGCACTCCTTCCAAAATCATGTTTCATTATATTTTATCACATTTGGCCTATATTAGCAAGTATTTTTTAAATATTCACCCACCGTCCATATTTTTTGTTCGCTGGCTCAATATAATCCGAACATATGCACACATTTCACAGCTATATTTAATAACTTTTCTCTGGATATTGTTAAAAAAGCTTCGTAAACCCTATACTTTATGCTATTACATTGTGGATAACTCTGTGGAAAATGTGAATTGTAACTTTTATGTAAACCTAGCAAAAAATATCATTGTTTCTATGGGAAATATCCACCCCTTAACGCTTGACAAAGGCTCGATTTTTGTATAAAATAGAATGGATATTGAGTTTTAGGAGGCTCCGATTAAAATGGGACTTACATTAGCACAAAAGATTCTTAAAAACCACCTTGTTTCAGGTGAATTGGTGGCAGGACAAGAAATCGGAATTAGAATTGACCAAACACTGACTCAGGACGCTACAGGCACAATGGCTTACCTCGAATTCGAAGCCATGGGTGTACCCAGAGTAAAAACCGAGAAGTCAGTTGCGTATATTGACCACAACACTCTTCAGAGCGGATTCGAAAATGCAGACGACCACAGATTTATCGGCAGTGTGTGCAAAAAACACGGTATATATTTCTCACGTCCGGGAAATGGTATCTGTCATCAGGTTCATCTTGAAAGATTTGGCATCCCCGGCAAAACACTTATTGGTTCTGACAGTCATACACCCACCGGTGGCGGCATCGGAATGATTGCAATCGGCGCCGGCGGAATGGATGTTGCTGTTGCCATGGGCGGCGGTACATATTCCATCACCTGTCCCAAGATTGTCAAAGTTGAACTTACCGGCAAGCTTTCTCCATGGGTTGCTGCAAAGGACGTAATTCTTGAAGTTCTTCGCCGTCTTTCTGTTAAAGGCGGTGTTGGCAAAATAATTGAATACACAGGCGAGGGTGTCAAAACCCTTTCCGTACCTGAACGTGCCACCATTACCAACATGGGTGCGGAGCTTGGTGCTACCACCTCCATCTTCCCATCTGATGAAACCACACGAGCGTTTTTGAAAGCACAGGCAAGAGAAGAAGACTATACTCCTCTTTCCGCTGACCCTGATGCAATATATGATGAGGAAATCGAGATTAACCTAAGCGAGCTGGTTCCTCTTGCGGCATGTCCCCACTCGCCCGACAACGTGAAATCTGTTGCAGAGATTGGCGAAATGAAGATTGACCAGGTTTGTATAGGTTCATGCACAAACTCATCACTTCTTGACATGTTGAAGGTGGCTTATATTTTGAAAGGCAAAACCGTTCACCCTGATGTTTCTCTTTCAATCGCCCCTGGCTCAAAGCAGGTGCTTAATATGCTGGCTGCCTGCGGTGCATTGTCTGACATGATTGACGCAGGTGCAAGAATTCTGGAGAGCGCCTGTGGTCCATGTATCGGTATGGGCCAGTCACCGAACTCCGGCGGTATTTCTCTCCGCACATTCAACAGAAACTTTGAGGGCCGCAGTGGTACAAAGGATGGTCAGATTTATCTTGTATCCCCTGAACTTGCGGCAGCATCAGCAATTACAGGTGTTCTTACAGACCCAAGAACCCTTGGTGATATGCCCGAATTTGAACTTCCTGAAGTATTTACCATCAACGATAACATGGTTGTTCCACCTATCAGCGAAGAAGATATGAATACTGTTGAAGTCCTCAGAGGTCCAAACATCAAGCCATTCCCCGTATCTGAGGCAATGGGTGACGAAATAAATGCAAAATGCAGTCTTAAGGTTGGCGACAACATAACAACCGACCACATTATGCCTGCAGGAGCAAAGATTTTGCCCCTACGTTCAAACATACCTAAGATTTCACAGTTCTGTTTTGCTGTATGTGATGAAACTTTCCACGATAGAGCATTGGAAATGGGTAAGAGCATTATTATAGGTGGCTCCAACTACGGTCAGGGTTCATCAAGAGAACATGCAGCACTTGCCCCCCTTTACCTTGGCATTAAAGCAGTGATTGTTAAGTCATTTGCCAGAATTCATATGGCAAATCTTATAAACGCAGGTATAATTCCCCTAACTTTCACAGACGAAGCAGACTATGACAGAATAAATCAGTCGGACGAACTTAAAATAACCAATCTTAAACATTCGATTATAAACGATGATGAAATTACCGTTACAAATGTAACCGGCGGTTTTGACTTCAATGTTAAACTGGAACTGTCTGCCCGTCAGAGAGAAATGCTGAAGGCTGGCGGTTTGCTTAACTACACCAGAGAAAACAGCAAATAACCCCGAAAGGATTGAGAAGTATGGAAAAAATTAAAATGACCACCCCTCTCGTAGAGATGGACGGCGACGAAATGACCAGAATAATCTGGAAAATGATAAAGGATATTCTTATCCTTCCCTATGTAGATTTGAAATCCGAGTATTATGACCTTGGTCTTGAATACAGAAACGAGACCGATGACAAGGTAACATTTGATTCTGCCTATGCCACAAAGAAATATGGCGTTGCAGTTAAATGTGCAACAATTACACCTAATGCAGACAGAGTCAAGGAATACAACCTCAAAGAAATGTGGAAGTCCCCCAATGGTACAATCCGTGCAATCCTGGATGGAACTGTTTTCCGTGCACCCATCATTGTAAAAGGTATTACACCATATATTCCAACATGGACAAAGCCAATTACAATTGCACGTCACGCATATGGCGATGTGTACAAAAACACTGAAATGCAGGTTCCCATGGGTTCAAAATGTGAACTTGTATGCACACATAAAGACGGCAAAGAAATCCGTCAAACAATCCACGAATTTGCAGATACTGATGGTATCATCCAGGGTCTCCACAACACCGACAAATCAATCTCCAGCTTTGCAAGATGCTGTTTCAACTATGCCCTTGACACAAAGCAGGATATCTGGTTTGCAACAAAGGATACCATCTCAAAGAAATACGACCACAGATTCAAAGACATCTTCAACGAAATTTTCGAGGCAGAATATAAAGAAAAATTTGATACCGCAGGCATTGAATATTTCTACACCCTAATCGACGATGCTGTTGCACGTGTTGTTCGTTCTGAGGGCGGATATATCTGGGCGTGCAAAAACTATGACGGCGATGTAATGTCTGACATGGTGGCTACAGCATACGGCAGTCTTGCTATGATGACATCTGTTCTTGTTTCTCCTGATGGAACATACGAATACGAGGCCGCACACGGAACAGTTCAGCGTCACTACTACAAGCACTTGAAAGGCGAAGAAACTTCTACAAACAGTGTTGCAACCCTTTTTGCCTGGACAGGCGCACTTCGCAAAAGGGGTGAACTTGACGGTCTTTCCGATCTTTGCGATTTTGCAGACAAGCTTGAAAGGGCCACCATCAAAACCATTGAGGACGGAACAATGACAGGTGACTTGTACTTGCTTTCAAGTCTTGAAAACAAGAAAAAGGTCAATACCGAGGAATTCTTGATTGCAATAGGTGAAAACCTTAAAGCAATGCTTTAATTTTGCCTGCATTTGGAGGAAATTAAAATGGAAAAGCAAGTATCAGCTTCCGTCATCAATCGTTTGCCGAGGTATTACCGTTATCTTGGCGAACTGCTTAACTGCGGAATTGAAAGAATTTCATCAAAGGAACTCAGTCAGCGTATGGGTGTTACTGCATCCCAGATACGTCAGGACCTGAACTGTTTCGGCGGTTTTGGCCAGCAGGGTTATGGATACAACGTTGAATATCTATATGGTGAAATTGCAGGAATTCTGGGACTTGACAAAAGATACAAGGCAATTCTTGTTGGTGCCGGAAATATAGGTCATGCGCTTACACGCAATACCAACTTTGAAAAGCGTGGTTTCAGCCTGATAGGAATTTTTGACAACGACCCTGAAAAAATAGGAATGAAAATCAGAGATTTGACCGTTCTTGATTACAATACCCTTAGGGACTTTGTTAATAAAGAAAAGCCAACCATGGCCATCCTGTCTGTTCCTAAAGCTGTTGTAAATCAGGTTGCACAGGACCTGATTGATTGTGGGGTAAGGGCGTTTCTCAATTTCTCTTACGCAGAAATCGCATCAGAAGAAAATATAGTTGTTGAAAATATACATCTCGGTGACAGCTTGATGAGGCTTTCTTACAAAATTTCAGAAACAAATAATTTAAAGAATAAGGATTGATTCTATGCGTGTTGTTGCCCTTGTAGGAAAAACAGGTACAGGAAAAAGTTATCAATGTATTGAATTGGCACGTGAAGAAAATATCGAAAGCATAATAGACGACGGACTCCTGATTTCAGGAAACAAAATCCTTGCAGGAAAATCCGCCAAACACGAAACTACCAAAATGGCCTCTGTAAAACGGGCCATTTTTGCTAACGACCCCCATGTTGCAGAAGTTAAATCTGCCATTGAGAAAAACAATATTGGCTCCATACTCATTCTTGGAACTTCTGAAAAAATGGTCAATTGCATTGCGGAAAGGCTCTCGTTGCCACCTATAGAAAAAGTGGTATATATAAGCGATATTTCCACAACAGATGAAATTGAAACTGCATCATTTATGCGTAACAGATATGGAAAACACGTAATTCCTGCTCCGGTTCTTGAGGTTAAAAAACAGTTTTCAGGATATTTTCTGAAGTCCCTCATTCTCCCCGGCAAGCGTGAAGTAAACCACGAAAAAACCGTTATGCGGCCGTCATACAGTTATCTGGGCAGTTTCAAAATTGCCCCCAGAGTAATTTCTGACATATGCCGGTTTGAGCTTTGTCGGTTTCATGAAATCACACGTGTTCTTAAACTTCAAAGCATACCCGACTATGACGGATGTATAGAGATTTTTGTTGACCTTTCGATTCAATATCCCTGTGATATCCCCGACATATCAAAAAGGATAAAAAAATGTCTTGAGGAAGCTGTTGAAAACAGCACATCTATTACTGTAAAAAGTGTTAATGTAACTTTCAAAAATCTAACTACAAAATAATTTCAAAGAGGTTAAATTTATGATAAGACTTTATAATATTGACCATTTTAGTCTTGACCAGACTTTCCTTTGTGGGCAATGCTTCCGTTGGGAAAAGACTGATGACGGAACTTTTTACGGAGTGGTTGCGAACCATGCCGTAAAAATGTATTATCATGACCCAAAAACCATTTATGTTGAAAGTTCAAATCCTGACCTGGTGTACTGGAGCCACTATCTCAATTTTTCAAACGATTATAATGTTATTGAAGAAAAATTGTGGAATGACGAAAAACTCAGACCATGTATTGAAACAGGCAGAGGCATAAGAATTTTACGTCAGGATTTGTGGGAGACAATTATCTCCTTTATTATATCAGCAAACAACAACATACCTCGCATTAAAAAAATAATTTCCGCTTTGTGTGAAAACTTTGGGGAAAAAATCGAATTTGACGGCAAAACCTTTTTTGGTTTTCCCAGCCCTGAGGTTCTGGCAGCCCTCAGCATTGAGGATTTAGCACCAATCCGTGCAGGATTCCGTGATAAATATATCCTTGATGCAGCAAACCTTGTTGCATCCGGCGAGATAAACCTTGATGATATAAAGAAAATGAACGATAAAGATGCCAAGACTACTCTCATGAAGATAAAAGGTGTTGGCAACAAAGTAGCCGACTGCATCCTGCTTTTTGCCCTTGGCAGATATAAGACCTTCCCCCAGGATGTATGGATAAAACGTATCCTTAGCGACCTTTATGGGGTTGGCGAAAAGGATATTTCCTCGTTTGTAGAAAATACCTTTGGCAATTATGGCGGCATTGCTCAGCAATATCTTTATTATTACTATGCCATAGAAAAGATGTCTCATGCAGGCTAATAACGAAAGGATAAAATCAAATGGAAGTTTCAAAAGCTCTTATAAACCGAAGAACTATACGAAAATTTACCCAAGAAACAATCCCCAGCAAAGCTTTGCTTGATTTGGTTGAATATGCCCGGGTTGCTGCATACCCCGCAAATCTTCAACCCCTTAAATTCGTAATTATAGATAAAAAAGTGTTGACAGACAAAATTTTCCCCCATACAAAATGGGCAGGCTATCTGGTTGACGGCACACCAAAAGAGAATGAAAAACCTACTGCATATATTGCAGTTTTGGGTGACAAATCCATAAAGACTTCCTTTGAAGTAGAGGCTGGCGCCGCGGTAACATCAATGATGCTGGGTGCACTGGACAAGGGAATAGCATCCTGCTGGATTGGTGCTCTCAACAAAAGAGAAATCATGAATATCCTTGGTTTAAATAAAGATGATCTGGAGCTCTTATACCTGTTGGCACTGGGATATCCTGCACAAGAAAGTCAGATTTGTGAACTCACAGAGGATGTAAAATACTTTCTTGATGAAAATCATGTTCTCAATGTTCCAAAGCGTTCTATGAAGGAAATTCTTATAGAGATTAAATAACTTTTATAAAAATAAAGCACGGATATTATTCAAATATCCGTGCTTTAATTATGCTTTTTCTCTTGATTTTTTAAGTATTTTCAACGTCTCACCAAGTCTTTTATCAAATGTCCCCTTGGTATCATATCTTTCACCGCATTTACATTCGATATAAAATGAATAATTTCTTATTCTATCTTCTATAACAGAAAACAACGGGGTCTCGCACTTTCTGCAGCAAGATAAATTTTGTCTTCTTACAGATGGCATTTTGTTGACTGGATTGGATATATCAACAAAGGCTTTCCTTGCAACCTCTATGAAACCATAATTTCCGCAAGTGCACAAAAACTGCATATTTATATAACTATATCCTTTGATATTGATACTGCCCAGAATCTTTTCACAGTTTTCACAAAACACCAGACCACCTGTCCCTGTCCGCGAAAGTACTTTTAATCCTTTTGTCTTACGTATAGTCCTCATTATTTAACAGGTGCTACGTTTTTGTCCTTAAGCACAACGTCATGTGCACCACCCTCGATAATACTGGTGGCTGACACCAATGTCATCTTTGCATTTTTCTGAAGCTCAGGAATAGAAAGAACACCGCAATTGCACATTGTTGATTTGACCTTATTGAGTGTCAGTGCAACATTATCCTTCAATGCCCCTGCATAAGGCACATATGAGTCAACGCCTTCTTCAAATGAAAGTTTCTGTGCACCACCCATATCGTATCTCTGCCAGTTTCTTGCACGGGCTGAGCCTTCGCCCCAATACTCTTTCATATAGTTGCCGTTTACTGAAACCTTGTTTGAAGGACTTTCGTCAAAACGTGCGAAATATCTTCCCAGCATAACAAAGTCAGAACCCATAGCAAGTGCAAGAGTAATGTGATAATCGTGAACAATACCGCCATCTGAACATATAGGAATATAAATTCCTGTCTTTTCAAAGTATTCATCACGTGCAGCTGCAACTTCCTGCACAGCAGTTGCCTGACCGCGACCTATACCCTTTTGTTCACGGGTGATACAAATTGAACCGCCGCCGATACCGATTTTAATAAAGTCAGCACCAGCTTCCGCCAAAAACATAAAGCCCTCTCTGTCAACAACGTTTCCTGCTCCAACCTTTACGCTGTCGCCATACTTTTCACGAATGAATTTGAGTGTTCTTGCCTGCCATTCAGAAAATCCCTCTGACGAGTCAATACACAAAACATCTGCTCCTGCTTCGATGAGAGCAGGAACTCTCTGCTCATAGTCACGGGTATTAATGCCTGCACCAACCACATATCTTTTTGAGCCATCAAGAAGTTCTGTAGGATTCTCTTTATGTGCATCATAGTCCTTTCTGAAAACAAATGCAACAAGGCGCTGTTTATCATCAACTATAGGAAGTGAATTAAGCTTGTTGTCCCAGATGATGTCATTTGCTGCCTTGAGGCTGGTACCCTCAGGAGCATATATCAGTTTTGAGAAAGGTGTCATAAACTCCTCAACTTTTGTTTCAGGATCCATACGGCTTACGCGGTAATCTCTTGGTGTAACTATACCCAAAAGAACGCCCTCTGCTGTTCCATCCTCAGTAACTGCAACTGTATTATGTCCAGTCTTATTTCTCAATTCAATAAGTTCCGCCAAGGTTTGGTCTGGTCTGATATTTGAGTCACTTGCCACAAAACCCGCTTTGTGGTTTTTAACACGTCTTACCATAGCGGCTTCATCCTCTATTGACTGTGATCCGTATATAAACGAAACACCACCCTCTTTTGCAAGGGCAATAGCCAGTTTCTCACCGGATACAGACTGCATTATAGCAGATACCATGGGAATATTCATTGTTATTGCCGACTCTTCGCCTTTTTTGAATTTTACAAGGGGGGTCTTCAGGCTTACGTTGCTGGTCATACATTCTGCAGAAGAATATCCGGGAACAAGCAAGTACTCACTGAAAGTATGTGAAGGTTCGTTGAAATAATAAGCCATTTGTATAAACTCCAATCTTAATATAATTAATTATATATTATAAAACATTTTGTCAAAAAAAGCAAGATTTCTATTAAACTTTTTATAAAGATATTTTTTTCTTATGAAAATTTAAAAGACGCACCTATGGTGCGTCTTTTAACTAACAATCCGTAAATTTGAAGAAAACCTTTGTTGCGTTGCTTTACCCGGATTTGCAAACCTCACAACAAATCTAAGAGAAATGTCCTGTGTACTTGTTTTGCATAACTTTCGCGTCTAATAAAATTCATTTTTCAAAGATCTTTGACGCACGGTCTAAAATTCCATTTAAATACGCAAGTATAACTCCGTAGTTTGTCACAGGAATGTTCTCTTTTTCAAAGATTGCTAAACGGTTTTGTATTGTCCTTTTGTTTATCATGCATCCGCCACATTGTACAATCAACTTATACTTTTTGATATCATCCGGAAAATCATGTCCTGAAACATGTGTAAACTTAAGATTTCTGCCCGTTTTTTTCTGCAAAAGCATAGGTATTTTTACCCTGCCAATATCGTCATGAGTTGTACTGTGGGTACAGGATTCCAACATCAATATTTCATCGCCATCACAAAGTCCTGCAATTGCTTTTGTTCCATTTATCAGTTGATTTATTCTACCCTTTTGATTGGCAAGAAGCATAGAGAATGAAGTAAGTTCTATGCTCTTTGGCACAATTTCTGACACCTGATTAAACGCTTGTGAATCCGTCACCACCAGATTTACATCTTTGAGTTCCGAGAGCAACTCTTCAAGATTTTCAACTGTTGTGACAACCGCCTTTATGTTATGGTCAAGGCAGTCACGTATTGTCTGTACCTGAGGCAATATCAATCTGCCCTTGGGTGCTGCATCATCAATAGGGATAACCAATACCACTGTTCCTTTTTCGGGAACCACATTCCCAAGAAGAGTTTCGTCATCTCTGTCCTGTTTTTTCAGTTCCTCCACCATGCGTTCTTTAAGGACGCTTAATCCGGTTTCGGAATACTGGTATATAAAAACTGCATCATTATCTGTTTGTTTTATAGCCTCAATCCGTGCCTCGTTGGCAATATCACATTTCGTATATACATTGATTTTTGCTGTTTGTCCAAAATCAATGGTTTCTTCGTTATCCTGGTTTATATCCTTGACATAAAGGACCAAATCAGTCCGCATTAAAATGTCCTTTGTCTTCTTTATTCGTTGTTCTCCCAGCTCGGTGGAATCACCCAGACCTGCAGTATCAATAAGCGTCACCGGTCCATATGGAATAAGCTCCATTGTTTTGATTACAGGGTCGGTGGTTGTTCCGCTTACCTTTGAAACAATTGACACATCCTGTCCCAGTATCGCATTGAAGAGCGTTGACTTGCCAGCATTGGTCTGTCCAAAAATTGCTATATGCTTTCTCATTGAAACAGGTGTTTTTTCCATCAAAATCATTCCTTTTTATTGTTTTATCATCAGGGTGACTGCTTCTTTTTTTACCTCTATGGCGGCATTTGAAACTGCCCCGCCGAATTCGCCGTCCAATGTCCACTGAATTTCTTCCTCGGAGATAAACTCCACTTTCCTTGTTCTGAATGCAAAAATTGCATCCGTCCTGAAATCCTGCATCACAAGATGTGACATCAAATCCTGAAATTCTATAACATTCTTAGGGGTTTTTATAAGCACAACCTCAAACAAGCCATCATTCAGTTCTGCTTTAAAGGCTTTTTCTGTCTTAAATCCACCCAGATAATTGGTGTTGGAAACCATTCCGTAGGCAAATTCACCCTCGATTTCCCCACCATCAAAAGACACTTTCATCTTGTAAGACTTGAGGTTGGACAGTTTCTTTGCCCCTTCCAGCAGATATGCTGCATGGCCCATCATATTCTTGTTTTGTTGTGGTGTTTCATATGCCACATCGGTAAATGCCCCAAAAGCTGCAACATATATAAATTTGTTATTATTAAAAGAGCCAATATCGCATTTAAACGGTGTTCCTTCCATGATGTTCTCCGCTGCTTTCACCATATTCTTTGAAATCTTCATATTTGAGGCAAAATCATTGGTTGTTCCTGCGGGAATATACCCAAGGCAAGGTCTTTCGGTTTCTTCAAGAAACATTAACCCCCGTATACCCTCATTCAGAGTTCCGTCGCCACCTGAAACAACAACTAAATCATATTGGTTGCCGTTGTCCTTGATAAAGCAAAAAGCATCCTCCACTCCCTGTGTGGTATGAACCGTTACATTCCAACCGTTCTTTACAAAGACATCCACAATACTTAGGAATTTATTTTTTACTTTCCCCTTTCCCGACAAAGGATTAAGAACAAACAACAATTCCTTGCCCATAAAACTACCTTCTTTACTATAGACTGAATATTTTCTCAAGTGCTGAGGCAACACCTGCACTGTTTACATCTTCTGTTATCATGTCAGCAA
>JAZSFF010000016.1:0-2183 GCA_045532055.1 Clostridia bacterium | reverse complement strand
TTTTTGGCGGGAATTTTGTTCAATCGAAGGGTTTTGAAAAATAGCAGACTTTCTTTAAGCTTGTTTGGGATGTTCGCTACTATTGTCTTATATGGCGGAATAATGAATCCTGCATCCATTATAATGATGCAACAGCAAATGACTAAGGAGTTGCTCATATCAACCTATCTCTTGGGATTGCCATTGGACTTGGTACATGGCTTTTCAACAGCTTGTTTTTTGTGGATTGGCGGGCCTGCAATGATTGAAAAGATTTACAGGATAAAAAGCAAATATGGAATAATAGAATAATAAAAAGGTTATTGAAATTTTGACCCACAGATGTTATAATTAAGTTATACAAAAAGGAGGTTTTGAAAAATGATGAATAAAAAGGTAAGAGAACTGCTCAATCAGCAGATTAACAAGGAGTTTTACTCAGCATATTTGTATTTGGATTTTTCCAATTACTTTGAGGACAGAGGGCTGGACGGTTTTGCAAACTGGTATTATATTCAAGCACAGGAAGAGCGTGACCACGCAATGCTATTTTATAGATATTTACAGAATAACAATGAAAAAGTTACATTGGATGCTATCGCAAAGCCTGACAAGGTATTGGACAGTGATATGACAGTTTTGAAGGCAGGACTTGAGCACGAAGAATATGTTACATCATTAATAAATGACATTTATGCTGCAGCATATGATGTCAAGGACTTCCGTACAATGCAGTTTCTTGACTGGTTCGTCAAGGAGCAAGGCGAAGAGGAAACCAATGCAAACGATTTGATTACCAAAATGGAACTTTTTGGGTCAGACCCCAAGAGTCTTTATATGCTGAACAGTGAACTTGCTGCCCGTGTTTATACTGCTCCGTCACTTGTTTTATAAGGATTAGAGGAGTGTAGAATATGGAATATGTACTTCTTACGGCGTTAGGTGTGGGCGGTGCAACCGTTTTTGGTGCATTGATTGGATTTATATTCAAAGGCATTTCCCATAAGTTTTCAGATATTATCCTTTCATTTGCTGCAGGAGTAATGCTGGCGGCTGCCGTTCTGGGTCTTGTCATACCGTCCTTGGAATATGGTGGAAGATATGGGATAATCATTACTGTTGCCGGAATTTTTGCCGGGGCAATTTGCCTGAATCTGGTTGACAAATTAGTGCCCCATTTGCATAAGATGGCGGGTGTAGATACAGAGACTCATCATAACGCAAATCTAAACAAGGTTCTGCTGTTTGTCATGGCAATAGCCATACACAATCTTCCTGAGGGAATAGCTGCGGGTGTTGGATTTGGTTCAGGCAATACATCCCAGGCTCTTCTTATAGCCGGCGGAATTGCTTTGCAGAACATCCCTGAGGGAATGGTTATTATCGGACCGATGCTGGCGGCGGGTGTTACGCCTAAAAAAACATTTGTAATCGCCATGGCAACGGGTCTTGTTGAGGTGGCGGGAACTTTGATAGGATATTTTGCGGTAAGTGTAGCATCGTTTATTCTGCCCTTTGCCCTTGCCTTTGCCGGGGGTACAATGCTTTATGTTATAAGTGATGAAATGATACCTGAGACCCATGCTCATGGATGCGAACGAGGTGCGACATATGCCCTATTAGCAGGTTTTTGTATTATGCTTGTCAGCGATGTTCTTCTTGGATAAGGATGTTATAGAAAAAAGACAATACTCCATTGGGGGTATTGTCTTTTTTAATTATCTGTTTTGCATAGGAATATATTCGGTGTGTTTTGCCACGGATTTATATGCCGGACGAATGATTTTGTTGGCATTTATAAGTTCTTCAATACGATGGGCACTCCAGCCGGCAACCCTTGCAATAGCAAATATGGGTGTATACAGTTCTTCAGGCAAGTCCAGCATAGAATAAACAAAACCGCTGTAAAAATCAATGTTTGGACTGACGCCTTTATAAATCTTGCGCTTTGATGCAATAACCTGAGGGGCCAATTCTGCAACCTTGGTATAAAGCTCAAATTCGTCTGTGCGGTTTTTTTCTCTCGAAAGAAGCCCCACGTGACGTTTGAGTATTTCAGAACGCGGGTCGGACAGTGAATAAACTGCGTGCCCCATACCGTATATAAGTCCAGAGTGGTCAAAGGCTTCTTTGTTCAGAAGTTTGAGAAGATAGGCACTGATTTCATCATCATTTTTCCAATCCTTGACGTTTTTCTTTATATC
>JAZSFF010000025.1:0-6037 GCA_045532055.1 Clostridia bacterium | reverse complement strand
CTCAGTGCAAACCTCAGACCCGGCGACCAGCTTTTGTCGCCCGTGGGCAGACCTTATGACACACTTGAGGGTGTAATCGGCATCCGTCCTACTGTTGGCTCGCTGAAAGAATATGGTGTGGAATACAAACAGGTTGATTTGCTTCCTGACGGAGGCTTTGACTGGGAGGGCATCAAAAACGCAATCTGCGACAAGACCCGTGTTGTCACCATTCAACGTTCAAAGGGTTATCAGACCAGAGAGACCTTTTCGGTTGAAAAGATTGCAAGCATTATTAAATTTGTAAAAGACATAAAGCCTGATGTCATCTGTATGGTGGACAACTGCTATGGCGAGTTTGTGGAAAAGATTGAACCCTCAAACTTCGGTGCTGACATGATTGTTGGGTCACTTATCAAAAATTTAGGCGGCGGTCTTGCGCCCTCGGGCGGTTATATATGCGGCACCCGTGAATGTATCGAAAGATGCGGATATCGCCTCACCGCTCCCGGTCTGGGCAAAGAGGTGGGTACCAATATGGGTATGATGCGTCAGCTTTATCAGGGATTGTTTCTTGCACCCACAGTTGTGGCAGGGGCCCTGAAAGGAGCAATCTTTGCCGCAAATATATATGAAGGTTTAGGTTTCCGCACAGTGCCCAACAGCACAGAGTCACGTCATGATATAATTCAGGCGGTGGAACTGGGGACTCCTGAGGGTGTTATTGCGTTCTGTCAAGGAATTCAGGCTGCGGCACCCGTTGACAGCTTTGCCACGCCTGTGCCCGGGGATATGCCCGGTTATGAATCTCAGGTAATTATGGCAGCGGGAACATTTGTTCAGGGTTCGTCCATAGAGCTCAGTGCTGACGCACCCTTGCGTGAGCCTTATGCGGTTTATTTCCAGGGCGGCATAACCTGGCCCCATGCGAAACTGGGAATTTTGATGTCTGTGCAAAAAATGGTTGACGCAAACCTTATAAATATACAAAAGTTAAAGGAGAAGATGTAAAATGTGGTTGGTTATAGCAATTATTGCAATGCTGTGCTGGAGCGGCTCGGATTTCTTCAGCAAACTGGGTTCAAAACCCACCGACAAATATAGTCACTGGAAAATGGTAATCGCCGTCGGCGTGGTTATGGGTATTCATGCAATTTATGAAATTGCAACGGGCACCGCAATAACCCTGCAGGACATAATCTATTATCTGCCGGCATCGGCTATGTACATACTGTCAATGATATTCGGTTATGCAACTCTTCGGTATATTGAGCTTTCAGTTTCATCACCCATATGCAATTCATCAGGTGCCATCGCGGCAATTCTTTGTTTCATTGTTCTGGGCGAGACCATCGACGGACTTTCAACCATTGGTGTGATTGTGGTATGCCTTGGCGTTTTGTTCCTTGGCATTGCTGAATACACCGAAGACGACCAGGCAAAGGCACTGCGTCAGCAAAAATCAAACCGCAAATACACAAAGAGTGTGGTTGCCATCCTCTTCCCCATTCTCTACTGTCTGATAGACGCATTCGGTACATTTTTTGATGCTGTTATCCTTGAAGAGGGCAACACATTCATGACAAATGTATTCCATTATCTTGACGAGGATGTTGCCAACGTGGCATACGAGCTGACTTTCCTCTTTATGGCAGTTGTTGCAGCAATATATGTATTCATAATAAAGAAAGAAAAAATCACTGCCCCCAAGGACGAATTTCCCAAGGGACTTGCCGCAATCTGCGAAACAGCAGGTCAGTTTGCATATATCTATGCGCTGGCAGCAAATCCCGTTGGTGCCGCACCTGTTATCTGTGCATATTGCGTGGTTTCATCTGTGTGGAGCTCCATCTTCCTGAAAGAACGCCTCTCGTGGAAGCATTACGCAGCCCTGGTTGCCGTTGTTGGCGGTATAATCATCATGGGCGTAGCAGAGGGTCTGGCAGAGTTATAGAGCCATATAAAAAGAAAAACGCATCGCAGTGAAAACCGCGATGCGTTATTTTTATGCACTAAGCTTGTTTATTTCATTGCCTCTTCGATAGCAACTGCAACAGCAACAGTCATGCCAACCATTGGGTTGTTGCCAGCGCCAAGGAGACCCATCATCTCAACGTGAGCAGGAACTGAAGATGAACCTGCAAACTGAGCATCACTGTGCATACGGCCCATTGTATCTGTCATGCCGTATGAAGCAGGACCTGCAGCCATGTTGTCAGGATGGAGTGTTCTTCCTGTGCCGCCGCCTGATGCAACTGAGAAGTATTTCTTGCCCTGTTCGATACATTCTTTCTTGTATGTACCTGCAACAGGATGCTGGAATCTTGTCGGGTTGGTGGAGTTACCTGTGATAGAAACGTCAACACCCTCAAGATGCATGATTGCAACACCTTCACGAACATCGTCAGAGCCATAGCAACGAACCTTTGCTCTTTCGCCGTTTGAATATGCCTTTTCGCGAACAATCTTTACTTCGCCTGTTGCATAGTCAAACTCGGTCTGAACATATGTGAAACCATTGATTCTTGAGATAATAAGAGCTGCGTCCTTGCCAAGACCATTGAGGATAACACGGAGGGGTTCTTTACGAACTTTGTTTGCACTGCGGGCAATACCAATAGCACCTTCTGCCGCAGCAAATGACTCGTGGCCCGCAAGGAATGCAAAGCACTTTGTATTTTCGCTAAGGAGCATAGCACCAAGATTACCGTGTCCAAGACCAACTTTTCTGTCGTCAGCAACGCTGCCGGGGATACAGAAAGCCTGGAGACCCTCACCAATAACCTTTGCTGCATCTGCTGCAGTCTTTACGCCTCGCTTGATTGCAAGAGCAGCACCTACAACATATGCCCAGCCTGCATTCTCAAATGCGATAGGCTGAATTCCTTTAACGATTGCATATGGGTCAATGCCCTTTTCGTCACAAATAGCTTTTGCCTCGTCAATAGAAGCGATACCATTTGCATTCAAAACTTTGTTTATTGTATCAATTCTTCTTTCATAACTTTCAAATAAAGCCATTGTCTAATACCTCCTTATTCGTGTCTGGGGTCAATCATCTTGACTGCATCCTGAACTCTGCCGTATGTACCCATAGCCTTTTTCATAGCCTCGTTTGCGTCCATACCGCCCTTGATCATATCCATCATTTTGCCAACATGAACAAATTCATAACCAATAATCTCGTCGTCAGCATCAAGAGCAATCTTTGTAACATAACCCTCTGCCATTTCAAGGTATCTTGAACCCTTTGCAAGAGTTCCGTACATTGTACCAACCTGGCTTCTGAGACCTTTGCCAAGGTCCTCAAGACCTGCACCGATAGGAAGACCACCCTCTGAGAAAGCTGTCTGTGTTCTTCCGTAAACAATCTGGAGGAAAAGTTCTCTCATAGCTGTATTGATAGCATCACAAACAAGGTCTGTGTTAAGAGCTTCCAGAATTGTCTTGCCAGGAAGAATTTCAGATGCCATAGCAGCTGAGTGTGTCATGCCAGAGCAACCAAGTGTTTCAACCAATGCCTCCTGAATAATACCGTCTTTTACATTCAAAGTAAGCTTGCAGGCACCCTGCTGAGGTGCACACCAGCCAACACCGTGTGTAAGACCTGAAATATCAGAGATTTCCTTTGATTTTACCCATTTTCCTTCCTCCGGTATGGGTGCGGGACCGTGATTCGCGCCTTTTTTAACAACGCACATTCTCTCTACTTCTGAAGAATAAATCATTTTTTACTCCTTTCCCTTGAGCTTCTGCCCATATCTGCCCGGCAATAATCCTCGCCGGCACACATATATTGGATTTTAAAAATTTTCATCTTTCCTATTTTAACACAAACCGACACAATTTTACAAGACGTTTTTATAATTTTTACCAAAATAATTGTCAAAAAGAGCATTTTTGTTAAAATTATATCATTTCAAACCCCTGTCCTATGCCTTTTATATGCAGTTTGAAACCTCAAAAAGTTTTTTCGACAAAATACACTTTTACCCTTTCCTCAAGCCTTATTTCTTGCAGTCTTTTCCAATGTTTCTTATTGACATTTGCCAACAAATAGTATATCATATATCATAGTAATGTTTAATTTGAAATAATTTTCAGCATAATCGGTGCAATATAATATACACAAGGTAAGGTGATTAAATTATGTTTGGACAGGATATAGGTATCGACTTGGGAACAGCCTCGGTTCTGGTTTATATCAAAGGCAAGGGTATCGTTGCCAAAGAACCCTCGGTTGTCGCTGTTGACAAAAACACCAACAAGCTCTATGCCGTTGGTGAAGAGGCTCAACGCATGCTGGGCAGAACCCCCGGCAATATCGTTGCAATCCGTCCTTTGAGGGATGGTGTTATCTCTGACTATAACACTACAGAGAGAATGATTAAATATTTCTTAGGCAAGGTTACAAAACGCAGCATCTTCAAACCCCGTGTTATCATCTGTGTGCCCAGTGGCGTTACCGAAGTTGAGGAACGCGCAGTTATCGACGCAGGTATTCAGGCAGGTGCAAGCAAGGTCCACCTCATTGAGGAACCTCTTGCTGCTGCAATCGGCGTTGGTATTGATATTTCACAGCCTTATGGTTCAATGATTGTTGATATGGGTGGCGGCACTTCCGACGTTGCTGTTATATCCTTGGGCGGAATTGTTACCAGCCAGTCCATCAAAGTTGCCGGCGACAAGTTCAACGAAGCTATCGTAAGATATATCAGAAAGAAATATAACATCCTCATCGGCGAAAGAACCGCAGAGGAACTCAAGATAAAGATTGGTTGCGTTTACAGACGTGACGAAAACCTCACTATGGACGTAAGGGGCAGAAGCCTTGTTTCTGGTCTTCCAAAAACAATCACCATCTCTTCTCTCGAAATTCTTGAGGCTCTTTCTGAAACATCTGCTACTATCATCGAGGCAGTAAAATCTGTTCTGGAAAAAACTCCACCCGAACTTATCGCAGACATCAGTGCCCGTGGAATTATCCTCACAGGCGGCGGCGCATTGGTCTACGGCATGGACAAGCTGATAGAAGCTGAAACAGGAATCCGAACAATCGTCGCAGACGACGCAGAGTCTTGTGTTGCATTAGGCACAGGCAAAGCTCTTGACAACATTTCAATTCTCCAGAGCTACAACCCAACAGCAAGATATACCGAGAATAACTAAAAAACAATCGGGGGTCAAACGGCCCCCGATATCTAATAAAACAGTATCAGAACGGCTATAATAAAACGCACTCGAAATCTGTCGAAGGCTGTCGAGTTATGTAACTCGCAAGAAGTTAGCAGAAGATATAGGAACATAGCGGAATTTACCGCCATTTAGTAACAAACAATTTAATACAAGTTTATAGCATTTCCCATACAGATTTCCCACAGAAAATTTTGTGTGTGAGATGTTAAAAATACACATTTGGAGAGGTATCGAAGTGGTCATAACGGGGCTGACTCGAAATCCCCTCGGTTACACTGTAACTGTACCCTAACAAATGGCTTAACCGTGCGGGTTTAAGCGAGGTTCAAACCTTGTTTTTACACCCTTATCTAGCGGTTTTTCTAGCCATTTCTAACATTTTTCTAACAAAATTTAATAATTTGCTCAGTTTTTTCTCCGTCAAATCGGAGTTCAAACATATCTGGAGATGTACCCAAGTGGTTGAAGGGTCTGCACTCGAAATGCAGTAGGTCGGCTCAAACCGGCGCCAGAGTTCAAATCTCTGCATCTCCGCCAAAAAGCGTGATGATTATACTGTCATCACGCTTTTTCTGTTATTCTGTTGAGTTATGGAAAATATTGTGATATAATCAAAACATACAAAAATTACTAGAATTAGTTAGGCATTAATCTTGGGAGGTAAAAATGAAAGATTTTATCCGATAGAAAACAGTGACAATGAAAAGTTGTTACAAAGCTATCGAGATGCCGCCGCAAAATTGAAGAATGTTTATTTTTTGGGCCGTTTGGGTGATTATAAATACTACAACATGGACCAGTGCATCGCACGGGCGTTGGAGCTTTTTGAGCATCTTTCCGAATAATGTTTTCATCAATCTTC
>JAZSFF010000004.1:0-35056 GCA_045532055.1 Clostridia bacterium | reverse complement strand
GTGCAAACATAACTCCCACACCCATTGCTGACGGTTGCGGTGTGATCGAAAGGCAGGGGGACCAGGTTCTGCTGGTGGCATTAGGTTCTCAAGTAGGAGAGGCACACCGAGCTGCAGAAATTCTGGCAAACCACGGTGTTTCAGCATGTGTTATGAATGCAAGATTTCTTAAACCCTTTGACAAGAAATTGCTTAAAAAGTCAGCAGATGGCAAAAAAATAATCGCAGCCCTTGAAGATAACGTCTGCATTGGTGGACTTTCCGACACCGTAAGGAAGCATCTTGAAACCCCTGTCATGGAATTTGCCTTTCCTGACAAACCCCTGCTCCACGCAAGCATATCTCAGCAAAAACATGAGGCAGGCATTGACGCTGAAAGCGTCGCAGCAAAAATTTTGGCAAAACTGAACTTAGGTGATTGAATTGAGCAAACAACGACTTGATATATATATGGTGGAGAATAATATGGCTCCCAGCCGTAGTGCCGCCCAGGCCATGATTATGGCAGGTAACGTGTATATCGACAATCAAAAGGCAATGAAATCTGGTGAAATCGTAAAAGGCACCGAGAAAATCGAGGTTCGTGGCAAAGGACCTGCCTTTGTGAGTCGCGGCGGACTTAAGCTTGAAAAAGCAATGAAAGTATTCCCCATCAGCCTGGCCGATTCCGTATGCATGGACATCGGTGCATCAACAGGAGGATTCACTGATTGCATGTTGCAAAGCGGTGCAAAAAAAGTATACTCCGTTGATGTGGGTTACGGCCAACTTGCATGGAAACTCCGTCAGGACCCACGGGTTGTCAATATGGAACGCACAAACATCCGTTATATTGACAAAACCTTGATTACAGAGCCTTTGGGCTTTTTCTCGGTGGATGTATCCTTCATTTCCCTGAAACCCGTACTCCCCGTAGCATATGACCTCCTTGACGAGAATGGTGCGGGTGTATGCCTTATAAAACCCCAGTTCGAGGCAGGCAGAGAAAAGGTGGGCAAAAAAGGGGTCGTAAGAGAAAAATCAACACATATTGAGGTAATCCAAAAAGTTCTGGAATTCACCAAAGAAATTGGTTTTTGTATAAAAGGTCTGGACTTTTCACCCATAAAAGGCCCAGAAGGAAACATTGAATATCTAATGTATGTGAAAAAATCAGAGGAATCAAGTGAAGATTTTGATATTCCTGCCCTTGTGGAGCAATCCCACGGGCTTAACAACAAACAGGAGGGTTGATTATGCAAAAAATTGCACTTTTTGTCAACAGAGACCGTGATATTGACCTCTCGGCAACGAAAGAGGTTGTTTCCATCCTGAAAAAGTTTAATAAAGACATTATCCTTGATGCCGATTTAAAAAGCGACCTTGACATTGCTGCTGCATCATATGTGAATGGTGACAGCCTTTTTAAAAACAGTCATATGGTCATCGCTCTTGGTGGCGATGGCACAATTCTTAAAACCGTCAACCACGCAGCAGAATACAATGTCCCTGTTATGGGCATCAATCTTGGCCACCTGGGTTTCCTTACTCAGGCAGAACGTGACGACCTCTCAAACCTTGTGAAAATTCTGGAGGGTGAATTCTCTGTTGAATACAGAATGATGCTTGAGGCGAGGGTTGTGAAGGACGGCAAAGTTACGGAATCTTTCACCGCACTCAATGACATCATTATCCGCAGCAATTCTGCCAAAATGATTTCCCTTGAGGCAAAGGTTGACGAAACCTCTGCCGGCAGATATCTCGCTGACGGGGTCATCATTGCAACCTCCACCGGTTCCACAGCATATTCCCTTTCCTGTGGCGGACCTATTGTTCACAAAGCCCTTGATTGTATGATTATGAACCCTATCTGTCCCCACAGCATGAAATCCCGTTGCATCGTTGTTCCTCCGGATTCCCGGATTTCCATTGACTTTGATGCAACCTATTGTAATGAAGTAGACCTGAGAATTGATGGTGTTTCGACAAAATTGCTGGGTGCTGACGAATATGTAGATATTGTACGCAGTGAAAAACGCGTACCCCTTATTAACGTAAATTCCAGAGATTACTTTGACGTAATCCGCCAAAAACTCTCTGACTAAGGAAAGGATGCGAGAACATGCTCAAAGAATTACATATCAAAAACATCGCCGTTATTGATGAAGTCCATGTTGAATTTTCTCAGGGTTTTAATGTTCTCACAGGTGAAACTGGGGCCGGCAAATCAATCCTTATCGACTCAATCAACATGGCTCTGGGCAAACGTGTTAGTCATGATATTTTACGCACAGGCTGTGACAAAGCTGTGGTCAATGCCTGTTTTGAGGTGTCGGACAGCAAAATTCTTGACTATGTGGCAGACATGGGCATTGATACTGAGGACGGCATTATCGCAATAAACCGTCAGCTCACCGCCGACGGCAAAAGTACCTGTCGAATAAACGGGGTCACTATGCCTTTAGGGGTAGTACGTGAAATAACATCACTGATTATTGATATTCATGGCCAGAACGACAACCAGTCACTCCTTGACCCACACAGTCACATCTCCTTTCTTGACGAATATGGCAACAATCAGGACGTTCTTGACAAATACAAGGTATCCTACAAAAAAATGCGTGAACTGGAAAAGAAAATCAGCGAGCTCTCCTCCTCCATTGAGGAACGCGAAAAGCGTCTGGAACTTCTTTCATTCCAAATTAATGAAATCACCTCTGCCAAACTTAAAATCGGCGAGGACCAAGAGCTTGAGACAAAACGCGACTATCTTTATAATATGGAAAGCATAGTGGCAGGCTCCGGCACAGCATATGCCTCACTGTATGGCGGCGAGGAGTATTCTGCTTATGACCTGTTGCGTCAGGCAGAACGGAGCATTGCCGACATAAGCCGTTTTTCGCCACAACTGGCCGAAAGTTATGAGAGACTCAAGGGGATAATCGCAGAAACTCAGGATGTTGCCTCTGAAATCAATTCCTGTCTCTCTGCCACAGACTTCAGCATGGCAGAACTTGATATGATTGAGGAGCGAATTGATACAATCAACACTCTCAAACGCAAATATGGTAATTCAATAGAAGACATTCTTTCATACGCCGACTCTGCCCGCGTTGAGGCGGACAAAATCGAAAAAAGTGACGAATCTCTGGCTCTGCTGAATGCAGAACTTGAAAACATACATTCACAACTCAGAAGCTTGGCTGAAACCCTGACAGCAAAACGTATTGAGTCTGCAAGACTGCTGGAAAACCAGATAATGAGTGAACTTTCTGACCTTGATATGCCGAAGGTGAGATTTTCGATAGAAATCAGCGACTGTAAAAACGATGATAAAATAAATTATACTGAATCAGGGAAAGATGCTGTTGAATTTCTTCTTTCCACCAATCCCGGTGAGGCACTGAAATCAATGTCAAAAATCGCATCTGGCGGTGAACTTTCACGAATTATGCTTGCTATAAAATCAGTTCTTTCAGATATAGGAACTCAGGATACCATGATTTTTGACGAAATTGACACAGGTGTCAGCGGTAGGGCAGCACAAAAGATTGCCGAAAAGCTGTCACGCCTTGCCAAAAAACGTCAGGTGTTCTCGATAACCCATCTAGCCCAGATTGCAAGCATGGCAGACAGTCACTATCTTATCAAAAAAACTTCTACAGATGACACCACCTCCACCACCGTCACATTGCTTGATGTGGAAAATCGTATTGACGAGCTGGCAAGAATCATCGGCGGTGTAGCAGTCACTGACCTGACCCGCGAAAACGCACGGGAAATGCTCAGTATGGCAAAAAACAAAAAGGAACTATAAATATTATGGAAAAGACAGGATTTGTATCCAAGATACATGGTGAATATATAACGGTTTCTGTAAACCGTGATTCCGCATGTGGCGAAAACTGTGCCGCATGCGGTCTTTGCAGTAACCGCGAAATGAGTGTGGGACTTAAAAATCCCGGTGGTCTTTCTGTTGGCGACAAGGTCCGCCTGATTTCTGATGACAGAATTTTTGTAAGTCACTCTGCCCTTGGATATGCGTTCCTCACCCTGCTGATAATACTGGGTGGAACCCTGGGTACTGCCTTAGGAAACGAATGGCTGGCTTTTGGTTGTGCACTTTTGGGACTTGGGGCAGGAGTTTTGATACTTAAACTGTTTTTCAAAAAGAATATGGAAATCAAAGTTGAAAAAATTGAGAGGTAGAAAATGCTGATAGACATCGACAGCCTGTATAAAAGCTTTGGGCAAGACGAAATCTTAAAAAACATCAAGATGACCATAAACGAAAAAGGCCGTTATGGTCTTATTGGCGTTAACGGTGCGGGCAAATCCACACTCCTTAACATTATAATGGAGACTCTCAGCTATGACAGCGGCAGTATGGCAAAAAAGCCTGGACTGCAAATCGGCTATCTCAAGCAGAACAATGGTCTTGAACGTGACAGCTCTATTATGGCAGAAATGCGAAAGGTTTTTGCCGACGTCCTTGACGCGGAATCCCAAATGCGTCAACTTGAGATGCAAATGTCATCCCTCTCCGACCACCAGAGCGATGAATACAAACGCATTTCGGCAAAATACACACAGATGCAGAACTACTTTGACAGTCGTGACGGATATAACATTGACGTAAAAATCAAAACCATCCTCAATGGTATGGGCTTTGGCGACAAGGACATGGAAACGGTAATCTCCACCCTGTCAGGCGGTGAAAAAACCCGTCTTGCCATTGCAAGACTTCTTCTTGAAGAGCCTGAACTCCTTATCCTTGACGAGCCTACCAACCACCTTGACTTCAAGACACTCAAATGGCTTGAGGAATATCTTGTTTCATACAGCGGCGCCCTGCTCATTGTATCCCATGACCGATATTTCCTTGACAAAACTGTTTCACATATATTTGAGCTGGAGCGTGGCAAACTTTATTCCTACGCAGGCAACTACTCAAAATATCTGGCACAAAAAGCAGAACGCAGAGTCCATGAAGAAAAAGAATATGAAATTCAGCAGATGCAGATTGCACAGCTTAAGACTTACGTTGACAAAAACATTGCCCGTGCATCAACATCAGCCAGTGCAAAATCACGTCTTAAGACACTTGAATCAATGGAAATTCTGGAACGTCCCGACGGCGATTTGAAGTCCATGCGTCTGAAGTTTGAACATACCAAAGAGCCTTACAAAGACGTTCTTACGGTAACCGACCTTGACATAGCCGTAGGCGATGAACAAAAGCTCCTTTGCAAGAACGTAGACTTTGCGGTGAAAAAACACGAAAAAATTGCAATAATCGGTTCCAACGGCATCGGCAAGTCCTCTTTTCTTAAAATAATTCAGGGGATCATCCCATACCAAAAGGGTTCTGTGGATTGGGGCAAAAATGTGTCCATCAGCTATTATGAGCAGGAAAATTTGAACCTGAATCAGGACAAAATCGCTCTGGATGAACTGTGGGACAGATTTCCCCAAACCCCCGAGGCTGAAATACGCAGAGTTTTGGGCAATGTTCTCCTTACAAAAGATGATGTATTCAAACCCGTAAAGGTAATCAGCGGCGGCGAAAGAGCCAAGCTTGCCTTTTGCATAATTATGCTTGAAAAGTCCAATGTAATCATCCTTGACGAGCCTACCAACCACCTCGACCTTGCGTCAAAAGAGGTTTTGGAATCGGCTCTGTCCGAATACGGCGGAACTCTTATCTTTGTATCCCATGACCGATATCTGCTGAACAAAGTCCCCGACAAGATTGCGGAGCTTAACAGTGATGGTCTCAGAATATACAACGGCAACTATGACTATTATTGTGAAGTTACCGAGCGTGAGGCACGTGCCGAGGCAGAAAGACTGGCACAGCTTGCCGCAGCGAAAGCGGCAGAAACCCCAAAGGCTGACAACAGCTATCGTTCAAAGGAACAACGTCGCCTTGAGGCACAGCGAAAGAATCGTATACGAGAGCTTGAAAAGCTGATTGAAGATGCAGAACAACGCATATCGGAACTTGAATGTGAAATGGCAAGTGAAGAGGTTTTCTCTGATTACAAGCTAATGACAGAAAAATGTCAGGAAACCGAGGCTCTGAGACAGAATCTTGAGAGCTACTATGACGAGTGGAGTGAGTTGGAATAGTATTTATGTCCCCCTTGAAAAAGGGGGACTTTTTTGTTGAAAGTACGTTTTATTTTCACTCCCCTCTTTTCGTGGTTTGAATTTAGTACATATGTAGATTTTTTAGGGGAAACATTTCCCCCTAATACCCCTTTTACCGCTGTAAATCTTTTGTTTCCAAGGGGACGAAGTCCCCTTTAACCCCTGTGCCGCTGTTCGAGACTTGGACATCTGTAATTGCTCAACTTGTCCAAAGGCACAAACGCTCAGAAAAACAAACTTATTGTTTGCTTCGCTAAATCGGCGGCACCTGCAGCGGAAAAATGTGCCGCCGATTTTTGTGCCTTTCTCCAAGTTTCGCAAACAGCTATCTGGCGTCTCTCCTTAACGCGGTATAATTGTTGGGGTATTCCTTTGGGGTCTTAAAGACCCACAGAGATGGGCTAAAGAAAGTCCGCGTTAAGCAAGCGTTTTCTGCGGAGTGTTTGCGAAAAAAGACAGCACCCGATGAAAAACGCAACGCAATCAAGTTTCCTCTGCGGGCGTTGCGTTTTAGTGAGCGCAAACAATGGGTTTGTTTATCCGAACGTTCTCGGGTGATGTCTTTTTGAGTAATTACAGTCCGCTAAACGTGCAGCAGCGAAAAGGGGGTGCAAGGGGGTTTGACCCCCTTGAGATAAATTAGATGAAAAAATATAGACATTTGTATAACTTTGTGATATAATGACTGTGCTAAACAAATTTAACAAGAGTTGAAATACTTTTCATAAGAATAGTATGTCTTTTTTTGTGTACACTTTATAGCAAAGAGTTTGGTAAAAATGCAAGCTCCAGGCTATAGAGTGTGATAAGTGTTTCATCTTTATTGTGATTTGTTTAGCGACAATTGGGGCTTGCGTTTTTCATGCGTCAGCTTCGGTTGGCGCATTTTTTATTTTACAAAGGAGGAAAAAGCATGACAATAAAAACCGAACTTATCAAAGGCGGCATATGCGACGCAGTGTGTAGCAAACTGACAGATTTTGATATTGACGAAAGCAAAGTGGCTGACACAAGGGCTATTCAGGCACTGGGTGAAATTCAAGAAATTCTGAACGATGAAGATTTGAGTGAATTTGAAATAGTGGATAGTATTGTTTCGGTCTTTGGCAAGTATAACCTTTCTTTCTGCGGCAGCTATGACTTTTAAAGTGCTTTGCACACAAAAAAACATCAAAAAAAAGACATCCTTTCGGATGTCTTTCCTATTTATTTTATTTCAAAATATAAACTTTCATAGGGCGTCTGCCAAAGCTTATTGCCTCTGACCTTGTGTTGTAGCACAAGTCAATGCGGTTGCCCTTTATTGCGCCACCGGTATCCGCCGCTATGGCTGTGCCGTATACATAAGAGCCATCTGCACTCTCAATATACAGCTTTGTTCCCAATGGAATAACGCTGGGGTCAACGGCAACTATGCCATAACCCGCTCTGCGTCCAGTAGCTGTGATGCCATAAGCCGGATGTGATGGACTCTTTCCACAGCTTGATGCGTCATATGCTGTAGCATTGACCGAGATAACCTTGCTGTAGGAAAGGCTGCCGCTACGTGATGTCTGTATTGTCCCTGCTGATGCAATTTTGTAGCTATCCATGGTCTTTCTTGGCCCAACCTCTGTAATCTGGGGTATAGCCTCAACCTTGACCTCTTCGCCTACCTTTTCTCTTGCAACCTCTACACCGTCTTCAAACAAAATCTTGTATTCAACGGTTTTTTCACCGGGCTGACCTTTTTGGACAACCTTGCGGTTCCCTGTTGCAAGTGCTTTGTTCTCGCGCTGTTTGCTTTCATAGGGGATTTCTTCAACAACCTTGACAACCTCTTCTTTGGTTCTGATAAGTGTAATCTCATCAAAGTCAGAAACCTTTGCATTGTATGCAGGAGTTGTCTTGTCGGTTTTCTTTGCGTTGTAGCCAAGCTCGTTTAACACCTCGCCGACGGTACGTCTTGTGGCAATATGTTCCACGGTCTTGCCTTTTTCAGTAACGCTTACCCTGAAAGCTCTGTATACCTGTATTCTCATGTTGTCCTTGAGTTTGTCGCCGGGCTTGACATTCATCTTGTCACGGCTGTCCAGGGTAATACCCTCAGACTCAAGAACATCTTCAACATATCTTTTAAATGTAATAACTTCTTTTGCGGAATTGTCCCCGTCAACAAGCACCACCTGCTTGCAGGCAATACTTACAGTACAAACAATTGTTAATGATAAAACAACAAAAACTGTTGACAACAGGATATTCCGTTTGGCTGATGAGGATATGTTAAGCATTCTATCCTTCAGACCATTCAGCATCCAATCACCTCTGCTTTTATTTAATTTTTGCGACCCAAAAATGTCGCAACGGACCTTCATTATACACAATTTTTGCCCCAAAAGTCAAATTTGATTATCTTGAATTAATCCAATTTAATCCTTTTAATTTGGGAAAATGGCTCTTCAAATCCTGACTAAACTTTAAATCCCCCTCATTTTCTTCCGTTTCCTCTCGTTTCCTCCAACTTCGTCGAAAAAATTCCCATTTTTTGTAAAAAATATTCCATCTTGAATTTATGGTTATTTTTTGATATACTGAATTCCAAAGATATACATTTATTTTAGTCAGAAAACGGACAAAATATTCCATAAAAAGGAAATTAGTTTCATGGACAACCAATTAATACACCCATACGAGCGTCTTGATGACCTCCAGACAAAGAATAATTTAAGACTCATCCAGAACCCTGACTGGTTTTGTTTTGGGGTTGATGCGGTTTTGCTTGCGGACTTCGCGACAAAAACAATCAAAAAGGATGCCGTGGTTCTTGACTTGTGCACGGGCAATGGTATTATTCCACTGCTGCTGTCCGAAAAATCAAGTGCAAAACACATCAAGGGTCTAGAAATTCAGGAATGCGTGGCAGAAATGGCGAACAGAAGCGTTGCCCTCAACAATCTGCAGGAAAAAGTGGAAATTCTTTGCGACGACCTTAAAAATTCCGTAGAAATCTTTGGTACAGAGTGTTTTGACAACATAAGCTGCAATCCGCCCTATAAAGAAAGTCACGGCGGGCTTAAAAACACCACCGACACGGTGACAATCGCCCGCCACGAGATTTGTTGTACATTGGGGGACATTATTTCTGTATCAGCTAAATGCCTCAAACCCTATGGCAAGCTGTGTATGATACACCGCCCCGAAAGGCTTGCGGATATCATATGTTTGATGCGCAGTTTCAGGCTGGAGCCAAAACGGTTGAGGTTTGTGCATCCATCACCCACAAAAACCGCCAATATGGTTTTGATTGAGGGTGCAAAATACGGCAATCCTAAGCTGTTTCTGGAGCCGCCCCTATATGTTTATGACGAAAACGGTAACTATTCCCGTGAAATAAATGATATATACGGTCGGACTGCCGACTGAAGAGAAAGAAGGAACTCTCATTGAAAGGTACATTATATCTGTGTCCCACTCCTATAGGCAACCTGAAAGACATCACTCTCCGCACTTTGGAGGTGTTGAAATCGGTTGACCTTATAGCGGCAGAGGACACACGAAACACCCTTAAACTGCTTAATCATTTTGAAATAAGTGTGCCCTTGACCAGCTACTACGAACATAACAAGGTACAAAAAGGCAACATCCTGCTGGAAAAACTGAATTCAGGACAGTCTGTAGCCTTGGTTTCGGACGCAGGTATGCCTGCAATATCTGACCCTGGGGAAGATTTGGTGAGACTTTGCATAAACCAAGAGATTGAGATTGTGCCCCTGCCAGGAGCATCTGCTTTCACCTGTGCCCTTGTCGCATCAGGTATGCCTACAGGCAGATTTTCATTTGAGGGTTTTCTCACCACCAACAAACGAAACCGCAAAATTCACCTTGAAGAAGTGAAAAACGACACCAGAACCCTGATTTTCTATGAGGCTCCCCACAAGTTGCTTTCAACCCTTAATGATATGCTTGAATTCTTTGGCAATCGCGAAATCGTTCTTGCCCGTGAACTGACCAAGAAGTTTGAGGAATTCTTCCGCACCACCATAGAAAACGCTATCAAGAGATATACCGAGACCCCGCCCAAGGGCGAATTTGTACTTATTATCAAAGGCAAGGACAGTCAGGAACTCGAAAATCAAATCAGGGCAGAGTTGCCTTCCCCTGAGGAACTTTTGCAAACTTACTCCCAGGCGGGTCTTCGTGGCAAGGACTTGGTAAACAAGGTGGCAGGAGAGCTTGGATTCCCCAAGCGCGAAGTTTATGACCTGCATTTGAAACTTAAAAATTCGGGAACACTAAAGATGGGAGAAGAGGATTAATGAATGATTTAGTTCTTATTGTAGATGACGAAAAAAATATATGCGAACTTATTCGCCTTTACGTCGAAAAGGAGGGTTTTGACTCCTGCACAGCTTATGACGGCGAGTCTGCTGTGGAGCTGTTTAAAGAGAAAAAGCCTGATATTGTTCTTTTGGATATAATGTTGCCTAAGAAAGACGGTTGGCAGGTCTGCCGTGAAATTCGCAGTATGTCAAAAACGCCTATAATCATGCTTACGGCAAAGGGCGAACTTTTTGACAAAGTTCTTGGCCTTGAGCTGGGCGCTGACGACTATATTGTAAAACCCTTTGAACCCAAGGAGCTTGTGGCACGTATCAAAGCTGTCCTCCGTCGCTGCGAAAACACAGACATAAACAACAACTCGGGTTCTGATGAACTTCACTTTGACGGACTGACTATCAACCGGGAAACTTATGAGGTAACTCTGGGAGATACATTGCTGGAAATGCCGCCCAAGGAATTCGAACTTCTTTACTTTTTGGCAAACAACAAAAACAAGGTGTTTACCCGCGACCAACTTTTAAACGAGATCTGGGGCTATGAATTTTTTGGTGATTCGAGGACCATTGATGTGCATATAAAGAGAATACGTGAAAAAATCGAATATGCCTCTCCTGAATCTTCCCATCCATGGCAGCTTAAAACCGTCTGGGGTGTGGGCTATAAATTTGAAGTAAAATAATATCCTAATCTGGTGAAACAATATGAAAAAAACCGTATTTTCAAGAATCTTCTTCATTAATATAGTAATAATTATTATAAGCATGTTGGCCCTTGCTGTGTCGGGATACTTTCTTATCTCACATCATGTATACAAGGAACGTGTTGACACCCTAAAAGACAACGCCAATGCTATATCAGGTTTTATAAACAGCGGTGTGTCTCCTGAGCGACTTGAAAATTTTCTTTATGGGTTCTCACGCAGTACAAACAAAAGCATCCTTATTATAGATAAAACAGGAAAGATTCTAATGGCATCGGCTATGGAAGAAAACTTCAACCAAAATGTCAAATATGTGGACAGGAAATATTATCAGGATGTGCTGTCAGGCCATGAGCATATAGATAAGGGAACATTGGGCGGCATCTATACCTCTGAGATGTTTACTCTGCAGCTCCCTGTTGTTGCAAAACCTGAAAATGTTGTTGTCGGTGCCATCTTTATAAGTGCAAATGCCCCTGAAATATTCCATCTGCAGCTTGGTCTTTATCGTACTATGGGAATTGCAATCATCGTCATTCTTTTGCTTTCATTCGCACTTTCATTTGCACTCTCAAAAAACATTTCAAAACCAATAAAGGCTATTGGCGCTGCAGCAAAGAATTTTGCAAAAGGCGACTTTTCAAGCCGTGTTAAAATCCACAAAAACAGTTATAATATTACCGAGATACGTGAACTGACGAACTCTTTCAACGATATGGCATTTAGCATGGAAAAAGCGGATGATATAAAGAACAACTTTATATCCGATGTTTCACATGAATTGCGTACACCCATGACAACCATTGGTGGTTTTGTGGATGGAATATTGGACGGAACAATCCCACAGGAACGCCATGCAGAGTATCTCACCATAGTCAGAGACGAAATTTCCAGACTTTCCTCTCTGGTAAACTCCTTTTTGGATGTTACACGTACAAAAACCCAGAACAAAACTCTTGACCTTACTGTTTTTGATATAAACGAGGAAATACGCCGCTCTTTGATTAATTTTGAAAACCAAATCAATTCAAAGCAAATCAATGTGGATGTAATTTTTGAATCTGATGTTTGCATGGTTAATGCTGATATCGACGGCATAAGACAGGTTCTTACCAATCTTCTGGAGAACGCTGTCAAATTTACTCCCAATGATGGAATCATCAAAATTGCGGTTTGCACCCGTCAACAGGAGGTATTTGTTACCATATACAACTCTGGTTGCGGTATATCCCAGGATGACCAGAAATTTATTTTTGAAAGGTTTTATAAGGCAGACAAATCCCGTTCCATAAATCGTCAGGGTACGGGCATTGGGCTTTATATAGTCAAAGATATCATAAATCGTCACGGCAAAAACATTACAGTGAAAAGTCGCGAAGGAGAATTTGCGGAATTTACTTTTGCCCTTCCACGGGGCAAAAATTAATCTTGATTTATTTTTTAAATTTTATTCATACTTTCTTAATAAATATCTGTTATATTAAACATAATCTATTATTCTATAGAAAGGAAAATGTTCTATGAATGAATTTGAAGAAAAAAACTATAACACAGATGAAAACGAATACACTCCTGTTGTTAACAACAATGAGGATGTTGCAAATCCCGAACCCATATATAATGTATGGCATGCCGACGATTATCAACAAGATAACTTCAGCACAGAATCAACCTCATCTACCGCTCTGGAAAGGGTAACCCCCTTCCGTGAAACTGTGAAAAAACAAGGTTTTAAAAAATACATTGCCATTGCAGTTGCAGTAGCCATCGTCAACCTTGCTGTCCTTGGCGGATTGTTTGCTGCAGGCTACAATCTCGGTTCCGGCAGATGGGGTTCCGGGAATAAGTCAAATGTTTTGTCCAACCTCAATGCTAAGCCAACCCAAAACAATGGTGAAAATGCATCAACGCTTGCAAACACCGGCAATGAATTGTCAACCGTTGAAATCTCAAAAAAAGTAGGACCTGCGGTTGTGGGTATAACAAGTACAATTCCTGGTGCCATGAGCATATTCAACACAGCTATGGTCTCCGAGGGCACAGGTTCCGGCATAATCATCAGTTCTGACGGATATGTTGTCACCAACAACCATGTTATTGACGGTGCATCTTCTGTCAAGGTTACTTTGAATACCGGTTCTGAATATGATGCAAAAATTATTGGTTCTGACTCAAAAACGGACCTTGCTGTTTTGAAAATCATCCCTGACGAGCCTCTTACTGTGGCAGAACTGGGTGACTCCTCTGCTGTTCAGGTTGGCGAAAGAGCCGTTGCTATAGGAAATCCCCTTGGTATGGAATTTTTTGGAAGCACCACTCAAGGAATCATCAGTGCCATAAACAGAACAATCACCGTGGACAACCGCACCTTAAGTGTTATCCAGACGGATGCTGCTATCAACGAGGGTAACTCAGGCGGCGCATTGGTTAACGCATACGGGCAGGTTATAGGCATCAACGCCGTAAAGATATCCTCCTCCACCATTGAGGGTATGGGCTTTGCAATTCCTATTTCCGAGGCAAAACCCGTTCTTGAGGATTTGATAAAATACGGATATGTCAAGGGCAGACCAGTAATTGGCATCTCAAGTCGTGACGTGACCGAATATATGGCAAATCGTCAAAACTGGCCCGTAGGCATTCAAGTTATGGCAGTTCAGGTAGGCAGCGGTGCTGAAATCGCAGGTCTTGAACAGGGTGATATCATCACCAAAGCTGATGGCAAAAAGGTTGCCACCACGGATGAACTGAACAAAATCAAGGATTCCCACAAACCCGGCGAAGCCCTGAAGCTGGAGGTATATAAATACCAGACAGGTCTTACCGCAACAGTTTCTGTCAAGCTTAACGAGGAACGTCCCAACTAACAAATTATAAAAAACGGAGTAAAATTTTTACTCCGTTTTTTTGTTTTGTATAGCTTTTTAAATCACTTTGTGATATACTTTATTAAAATAACTTGTCAAGGAGTCCTGAACGTGAACAAAATTTCAAAAAAGCTAAAAATGTGGTTTGTTTCACACAACAAAAGTTTTGTTACACTTTTGTTTGCTTTGCTCAATGCCACATTGATATATTATTGCCTTGAACTTGGCAACAAAAATCCCTTTATGAATGGTTTGTTTTATACAGGGATAAATATACTGACAATTTTTGTTCTGGTTTCGGCTGTGTTTTTCTTTGTGCAACGCTGGTGGATTTCATCTTTAATTGTTTCCGTGCCATGCCTGATTTTGAGCATTGCAAATTACTATACCTTGCTATACCGCAATTCCCCCATATCCACTCAGGACTTACATAATCTGGGGACCACCATTTCGGTTATTGACAGCTATAAATTTCCTATAAGCGTTTATGTGATTGCAGTAATCGTATTTTTTGCATTATCGTTTCTTGTGTCAATGCATCTTCGCACACTTGAAAAAGGCAAAAAGGTTACCTTTAAAAAAGTCCTTATCAAAAACACCTGCCTGGTTCTGTTTGGCATAATTTTCATTCATTCTGTATATCTTGCCAAAAATCCCATCAAACCCAGAACTACATTTGTGTGGTCATGGGAGGACTCATACTACACCTATGGTTACGCTGCCAGCTCTATCGAAGTCTTTCAGAACTCTCTTAATATGGTGACAAAACCCGAGGGTTACTCCGAAAGCAATCTTGAGTCAAAGGTTCTGTCAAAGATTTCACCCACAGCGTGCAGCAACACTCCTGACATAATTATGATTTTGAACGAAACCTTTTATGACCTGCGTGACCTTGTGGATATAAGTGGCGAGCCCTCGGCAATGCCCTTTATTGACAGTCTCCCCGACAGTCTTAAGGGCAAAACCGTGGTTGCCGGCACGGGCGGCGGAACAAACAAAAGCGAATATGAATTCCTTACCGGCAACTCCATCCAGCTTATGCCGGGTATAACACCTTTCAACTATCTTGACTTTGACAACGCAAACAGTGTTGTCAGCTATTTGAAAGATTTAGGTTACTCCACCTGGGCAGCACATTGTGCCGAATCCCTCAACTATTCACGAGGTATTGTCTATCCCCAGCTTGGCTTTGACCAGGTTATGTTTATTGAAGACTTCGCTGACATTCAAAAATACGGCGAAAGGCCCTATGCAACCGACAAATATTGCTATGACAAAATGATGGAAAGCTACGAAAGCATGGGTGATGGGCCACGTTTTATGTATATGCTGACAATCCAGAACCATGGCGGTTGGGAGCTGAATGAGGAAAACCTGGACCTTATAAACACAAAAAAAGATTTTGGCGATTATACTGATGATATCAGCGAATTTCAGTCTTGTATAAGCCTTTCAGACCAGGCTTTTTGTGAGTTGACCCAATATTTTAGCCAGTCGAACCGACCCGTTATAGTGTGCATGGTGGGCGACCATGCACCCTCCTTTGCAACCGAGTTGGTTGACAACATTGATATGGACAATACCTTTGACTTGCGGTCAACTCCATATGTAATCTGGGCAAACTTTGATATGGACACCGATTTCCCGGAAACAGTTTCTATGCCGTTTATGATTCCAAACATCTTGTCTGCGGCAAAGATGCCTATGTCCCCATATTACAGTTTCATGGCAGAACTTCAAAACGAAACCCCTATTTTGACAGCATTTAGCCTGTACAAAACATCCGACGGCAATATTCACAATTATACCGATGAAACACCATATAAAGAAAACATTGATACTTATTTTGACATGGTCTACAACAATGTAAGCAAAGACGCAAACCGCATCGACCATCTGTTTATGCCCTGTTTAAAATAACCTGTTTCAAGACAGAATATAATCATACTTTCAGATACGAGGTAAAAAAATGATAAATCTTAATCATGACCCCCAAATCAAACAATGGATACAAACTCACCAGGACAAAATCCTGAAGGAATGGATTGAAATTTCCAAAACCCCTGCAATAAAGGGCGAGCCACAAGAAAACGCACCTTTTGGCAAAGAATGTGCACAAGCACTGGGCGAATGTGCACAGCTTTTTGAAAAACACGGCTTTGACACCAAAGTGTACTCTAACTCCGGCTATGCTTTGTCAAACTTTGGCAACGGTGAAAAGACAATCGGCCTTTTTGGTCACAGTGATGTTGTTCCCGTAGGTGAAGACTGGCTGTATACCAAGCCCTTTGAACCCATTATCAAGGACGGAACCCTCATCGGCAGGGGTGTGTGGGACAACAAGTCGGGAATTATGGCGGCACTTTGTGCCATGGAAATTATCCGTGACTGCAATATACCAATAAAAAGCAGACTTCTGGCTTTCATTGGCTCCGAGGAAGAAACCGGCATGACTGATATAATGGCTTTTGCCAAAGAACAACCCATGCCCGACGCATCACTTATCCTTGATGCGGAATTTCCATGCAGCATTGGTGAAAAAGGAATCTATCACTTTTGGGCACGTTGCGACAAAAGTACATCTGATATTCTTGACTTTTGCGGCGGAGAGGCATTCAATGTGGTTCTGGATAAAGCCACTGTCACCCTCAAAGCCTCGGACAGCATAAAGGCAGAACTGACCAAAAAAATCAAAGGCAACGCTGCATTCTCCGTGAAGTCTGAGGAAGACCACCTGATTCTCACCGCAAAGGGTATAGCAAAGCATGCCAGTGAACCTGAAGGTTCTGTAAATGCTGCATACCTTATTTCTTCATTGCTTTGCGACCTTGACTCCCTCTCAACCAATGACAAAAACATCATGCAACAGGTATCCACCATTCTCTCTTGTCCTTTTGGCACATCAATGGGTCTTGACCATGATGATATCCGTTTTGGAAAGCTCACCTTTGTAAACGGTATTGTATCAATGACTGACAAACATATTTCCCTCAGTTTTGACACACGCTATGGCTCAACCCTGTCGCCTGAGGTTTTGGAAAGCAACGTTGACAATAGTTTTGAGCAACTTAATTGGTCTGTCACCCCTGTGGACAACAAAAAAGGCTTTTCTATCCCTGATGACAGTCCCATTCCATCTGTTTTAGAGGGGATTTACAATGAAATAACCGGTCTTGACGAAAAAGTCTTTCGTCTTGGGGGCGGAACTTATGCAAGACTTTTGGAAAATGCATTTTCTGTGGGTACCTGCACCACACGAAAGGACAGAGAAACACCATTCATGACCATGCCTCCCGGACACGGTGGCGCCCATCAATGTGACGAAATGATTGATATTGAGGGGTTCTTTGACGCAGTCCGCATTATAACGCATTATATAATCAACATGGATGAATGCATTTGACAAAAATATACCCACGACTGTTTTAGTCGTGGGTATTGTTATTTATGATATGTTTTTCCGTTTATAATCGTAAAGCCCCGGTAAATTTGTTCCGCCAGAATAACCCTCATCAGCATATGAGGAAAGGTCATTTTTGAAAAACCAAGTCGCAAATGAGATATTTCTTTCACCTTGTCAGAAAGCCCCATTGAGCCACCGATTACAAAAACCAACTTGCTGACACCGCTGACCGTACTTCCTGCAATCATATCTGCAAAATCCTCGGATGTCATTTGCTTGCCCTCAACACAAAGTGAAATAACCTTTGCCCCCTTTGGTATCTTTTGCAAAATCCGTTCTGCCTCACGATCAAGCACCATTGCCTTTTCTGTCTCGGTAGGATTCTCAGGCGTTTTTTCGTCTTTTACTTCAACCACCTCAAATCGACAGTAGGCTGACAATCTCTTTGCATATTCTTCCATTGCATTTGTGAGAAATTTTTCTTTAATCTTGCCTACGGCAACAACTGTTATCCCAAGCATTATGGTTGGAAATAATAACCCACACCGCGTTTTGTCATTATGTACCGTGGTTCTGACGGGTCATCTTCAACTTTCTCACGCAGACGTCTTACTGTTACATCCACAGTACGCACATCCCCGTAATATTCGTAGTCCCAAACGCTTTCAAGCAGGCTCTGTCTTGAAAAAACCTTGTTGGGTTGGCTTGCCAAGAATTTCACCAAATCAAATTCTCTGATTGTAAGGTCAATAAGCTTGCCATTTTTGTAAAGCTCATATCTGTTGTAGTCAAAGGAAAAACAACCAATTTCAAGTTTCTCAACCGGTGTTTCACGACGGTCTTCAAATACTGTTTCTGTTCTTCTCATGTTAGCTTTAATTCTTGCCATAAGCTCACGGATACTGAACGGCTTAGTGATATAGTCATCTGCACCAAGCTCCAGACCCAGAACCTTGTCAAGCTCCTCTTCACGGGCAGTAAGCATCAAAATAGGCACAGAGGACTTCTCGCGAATCTTCTTGCACACCGAAAATCCATCGAGTTTGGGTAGCATAACATCCAAAAGGATTAAATCAGGCTCCACCATCATAGCCTTGTTTACGGCTTCTTCACCGTCAAATGCCTCAAATACAATATACCCTTCCTTTTGAAGATTGATTTTTAAAATTTCAACAATAGGTCTCTCGTCATCAACAACCAGAATTTTTTTATCCATTTTCCGTACCTCCCGGATTAAATCAATATCCTACATATTGAAGGGGATTGACATAAGCACCGTTCTTTCTTACCTCAAAGTGCAAATGTGTTCCTGTGCTTCGTCCTGTGTTTCCCATTTTGGCAATAACATCGCCTTTTGCCACACGGTCGCCAACCTTGACTGAAAGGGATGCACAGTGTCCATATGCGGTCTGGTATCCGTTTTCATGATTGATAACCACATAGTTGCCATAACCTGACATCCAACCAGAATAGGTTATAACCCCACCGTCTGCGGCCTTTATAGGACTGTTATACGCCCCTGCAATATCTATGCCGTTGTGTTTTCTGTTCCATCGGCTGCCATAACGTGAGGAAAGTGTTCCAAATGTAGGATTTATAAATGTTCCTGACCCTGTTGTGGGTGGTCTTTCTTTTGTACCCACTTTTTCAATCTGCTTAATGGGTTGGGTTATGGTTTCACTTTCCAGAACATCTTTTTCAGTCTGAACGCCATTAATTTTAGTAACCCGTGCAAGCACCTTGGCAGAGCCATCCTGACCCTTTTGTGCAACAACAGTCCTGCCCTGATATATGCTGTTGTCCTTGATTTTTTCAACTTCATAGGGAACAGGTTCTGTAAGAGACACTGTTTGCACGCTGCGTACCGACAGCAAAGGAACTGCCTTTTCCACCTTTATTTCCATACCCTCACGGATATTTTCTGATATATTATCATTCATTGCCAGTACATGTTCAACCGAAGTATCATATTTTTTTGCAACATCCCACAGAGTATCACCGTTTTTAACTGTATAGGTGGTAAGTTCCTTGCCGTTGCCGGAAAGTACTTCCAATGCCTCCTCCGGTGTCTCGAGCAGAGCAATATGCAAAAATTCCTTCTTTATCTCAACTTTTTCACAAAAGTCAACAAGCATATCATCTGTTATGGTATCCCCCACAAACTTTTGTTTATAATGTGTCAACACCCATTCTGCAGCGGCTTCGCTGGAAACCCCCAGGGCTACCTTGCCGTCAATGTAGAGTGCATAACCCTCCACCATAGTATCAACATTTGAAAGAAGTGCCGCCTTGATGCTGTCCTTGTCAGCAAGATTGTTCTCTGAAACAATTCTCCGCACAAAAACAGGTTCTTTGTGATAGTCTTCATCCTCACCTAAGTACAATTTTACTTCCTGTCCCGCCTCATTCACTGCCTCATAAACTAACTCACGGTCAATGACCATACCGATGTTCTCGCCGTCAACAATGACCTCATAACCAAGGCTCCAGTCAAGCATATTGACCATGCCACAAATTGCAATCACAACAGCAGCAGTAACAACTCCGCTTACAATCTGGGACTTAACTTCTGACCACAGTTTCCTTACCTCACAACTGTATACAGTACGCCCACCGTATTTCTTTAAACAAATTCCATTTTTGAAAACGTTGATTATCTTATCGCCTATATTTTCACAAAAATCCATAAAGCTGAATTTCGTATGTTTTTTATTTTTTATCTCAGGTGATACAATCTGTGCCTCTGTATCCTTACCAAAATTCAAAAAATCACCTCTCAACTCTTTTCAATCCATAATATCATAAAAAAATTAACGTGATTTAAACGAAAAATTACAAATTTGTTACAATCATATTTATTCTACACTATTACTCCAAAAAAATCAAGGTTTTTTTGTCATCACAACGTTCTCACATCTATTTTAATTATTGCGGTTGACTAACTTCCAAAAAAATGGTATACTGAATCCAGATTGTTTTAACTTTCTCACAGAAAGTCTGTGAAACTTTATAGTCTTTTTTGACTTAAAACAGGAGGCAAATGTATGAGCGAAATTAAGAATGCACAAAAATTGGTTGAAATTCTTCATAAGAATTGCAAACTTTCCCTGGAGCAAATCGCCACCATGGCGGATATGACAGTCGCCGAAGCAGGAGCCGCCATTGAAGAATTGGAAAAAAACGGTACAATACTTGGTTATGGCGCTACCATCAATTGGGATAATCTCCCTGAAAACAACACCGTTTCTGCATATGTAGAGATTAAAGTAACTCCCCAACGTCACACAGGTTTCAGTCAGCTTGCAGAACGCATCTGTCAATATCCAGAAGTTAGCTCTTTGTCTCTTGTGAGCGGTAGTTATGATTTTGGCATAACCGTAAAGGGTAACTCTATACAGGATGTTGCTTCTTTTGTTGCAGAACATCTTGCAACTATTGAGTCTGTAATCAGCACCGCCACACGCTTTGTTCTTAAAAGATACAAAAGTGATGGTGTTATTTTGACCGCAAAAGCCGAAGACGACAGGGAGGTATTCTCCTTATGATTTTTAATCCCAAAGATATCCTTTGTTCCAGCGTCAAAAACATTCCCCCTTCAGGGATACGCAGATTTTTTGATATCGCTTCCGAAATGGACAATGTTATTTCCCTAGGTGTGGGTGAACCCGATTTTGTGACTCCTTGGCATATACGCTACGAGGGCGTGTTTTCCTTGGAAAAAGGACATACACACTATACTGCAAACCGCGGTCTCGCAGAGTTGAGAAAAGAGATTTCACTGTACTTAAACCGCAGATTCAATCTTTCATATGACCCCATGACACAAACCATTGTAACAGTGGGCGGCAGTGAGGCCATTGACATATTCTTCCGGGCTGTGATTGAGCCAGGTGACGAAGTTTTGATTCCTGAACCTTGTTTTGTTTGCTACAAGCCCATAACCCAGCTTTCGGGTGGGGTTCCCATTCCTCTTGAAACCAAAGCAGAAAACAGTTTCAAGCTGACAGCAGATGTGCTCAAAAAAGCCATCACACCCAAAACCAAGGTTTTGGTTCTGCCATACCCCAACAATCCTACAGGCGGCATAATGACCCGTGAGGACCTTGAAGCTATTGCAGATGTTATCAGGAATACAAACATTGTTGTTCTCAGCGATGAGATTTATGCTGAACTTACCTATGGACGCAAGCATGTCTCATTTGCGGAAATCGACGGCATGTATGAACGTACAATGCTGGTAAGTGGTTTTTCCAAAGCATACGCCATGACAGGTTGGAGGCTTGGATATGCTTGCGGTCATCCTGATTTGATAGCAGAAATGACCAAAATACACCAATATGCCATAATGTCAGCACCTACCACCGCACAATATGCAGCCATTGAAGCCTTGAGAAACGGTGATGAGGACATTGAACTTATGCGTGATGAATATAATGACCGAAGAAAAATCATTGTTCAAGGTTTTCGCAACATGGGTCTTGACTGTTTTGAGCCTGAGGGTGCATTCTATGCCTTTCCGTCAATCAAGTCAACAGGTCTCTCATCAAATGACTTTTGCGAAAAGCTTTTGTATGACATGAAGGTTGCTGTAATCCCAGGCACTGCTTTCGGAGACAGCGGCGAGGGACACATACGCTGTTCCTACGCATATTCTCTTGAAAACATCAACGAGGCATTAAGCCGAATCGAAACCTTTGTGAAAAAAATAAAATAATTAAAAAGGACAGCCCAAAAACGGCTGTCCTGAATTTTGGAGAACGATATGAATTTTTTATACGATACCCATGCACACCTTGACGATTCTATGTTTGACAGTGACCGTGCAGAGGTAATAGAAAAAATCAAAAACTCAAATGTGGGTCTTGTCAACAACATTGCCGCAGATATGGAATCTTCACGTGCTGCAATACGTCTTGCTGAAGAATATGATTTCATCTATGCTACAGTGGGTGTTCATCCCAGCGACGCAAGCTCCATGACCGATGATGACATTGCTGATTTAAAGAAACTTGCTCAGCATAAAAAGGTTGTGGCAATAGGCGAGATTGGTCTTGACTACCATTACGACAACTGTGATATATCTCTGCAGCAAAAATGGTTCCGTGCACAGCTTGATTTGGCAAAAGACCTGGACATGCCTGTTGTAATTCATGACCGTGATTCAAAGGGCGACTGTCTGCAAATACTTAAGGAGAAAAGCATTTCAAATGGAGTAATCCATTGTTTCTCCGGCAGTGCAGAGACCGCCAAAGAACTGATAAAAATGGGCTTTTATATTTCCTTTACCGGCGTCATAACATTCAAAAATGCACGCCGCGCCATTGATGCACTAAAAGCAGTTCCTATGGACCGACTCTTTATTGAGACCGACTGTCCATATATGGCGCCGGAACCTTTCCGTGGCAAACGCAACGACAGCAGTCTGGTTTATCGCATTGCTGAAAAAATCGCCGAGGTCAAAGGGGTTCCCGTTGAAGAAGTCATAAGCATAACCACCAACAATGCAATTAAATTCTTTAATATATAAAATATATAAACATTTTAAAAAGGATACCACATGGTATCCTTTTTGTTTTTAAATTCCTCGTTTTTTCAAGGCTCTCACCATAAAGTTCGCCAGTAAAAGTTTAAGTACATCCGGTATAACAAAGGGTAAAACATATTTTGCCGCTATTACATAGACACCTGAGCCTGTATCATTACTCATATACACCAGAACTGACCATAATATTCCGCACAAATAACATAAGCACAAGCCTGAAACCATACTAACGATATGCAAAGGCGTACTTTTGCTCTTTTTCTCATATACTTTGCCCAACACCCACGCCATTGGCAAAAAACCAACTATATATCCACCCGTCTCCCCAAGAAGTGTACCTATTCCTGAACGTCCCCCTGAAAATACTGGCACTCCAACAGCACCAATAATAATGTATATCAACACCGAGGCCGTCGCCTGCTTGCTGCCCAGCAGTCCTGCCGCCATACACACAGCAAAAATCTGCAAAGTGTGAGGCACAGGTCCGGGGATATTTATCCACGCACACACAGCCATAAATGCGGCTGTCATTGCTATGCGGTTAAGTTCTTTAATCTTCATTTTCTTCCACTTTCTCTTCTTCCTTATCTCTTGCCATAACAGGTATGAACTGTGCGGCAATCTTGTTTTTCCCACGGTATTTTATATACAAAAACCCAAAAATACTGAATACCGCCGCACCGATGAAGTTCACCAGCAAATCTTTCATTGTGTCATAAAGACCGATATCAAGATATCCCTCAATATCTACTTGTTTTCCATTGATAATCAAGGATTGAATATTTTCAATAACAGCAGGTTCTTTGGTGTTCCCACTTATAAATGTAGAAATCACGGATTTTACCACAAAATCCTTTTGCATATCTTTTCCAAAGAACACATCGCAAAAGAATTCAAAAAATTCCCACAGCACACCTATTGTCATAGAAAAGCAAAATGCAACCACCGCCACAAATATGGGGGACATTTTGAACTTGATTTTTTTATTTCGGTTAAGTATGTCACTAAGCCCAAAACCAATGGCAGCACATAAAAACCCATTGACCGTATGAAGCACCGTATCCCAAAGGGGAACCTTTGTATAATAACTGCCCATTTCACCCAGAATAACCGAGGCAAAAATAAACAGCAGTATTATAACCTCCAAGGTGTTGGGCAGGTCAATGCCAAAATTCTTTTCAAAAAACGCAGGGAGCAAAAACAAAACAAGGGCCAATGCACAGAAGAACAAATTTTCATAATTCCCTCGTATTGTGGATATGACCATTGCTCCTATAACCAAAGCACGCAAAAATACATAAACAATAAAGGGAAACTTGTTTCTCTTTATATGTTCTTTGTATGTCCTTGCATCAAACCGTCCCTTTTCAAACATTTCCTGACCTCCGTTAAATTCTTCTCCCTCTATATTACCACACCTGCAAATTATTATCAAGCATACTCTTTGTATATTATCCCAAAAAAGTAGTATACTAATGCAAGAATGGTATTGCCATATATTTCATTTCAGGAGGTAATTTATATGCCAGTAGATTTTTCATCAAGCAAAACAAAAGAAAATCTCATGAAAGCCTTTGCAGGCGAAAGCCAGGCACGCAACCGCTACACATTTGCAGCGTCTGCTGCAAAAAAACAAAACCTACACGTGGTTGAGGCAGCCTTCTCATTCACAGCAGGTCAGGAAAAGGAACACGCAGAAGTTTTTTACAACCAACTCAAAAGTCTTGCTGGGGAAAATATCCACATTGATGGAACATACCCCATAGATATCAGCGATTCTATTGCAAGTCTTTTGCGGTCCGCCCAGCACAATGAATATGAAGAACATGACGATGTTTACAAAAACTTTGCAAAAGTTGCCGAAGAAGAGGGTTTTATCCAGATTGCAGGGTTGTTCAACAATATTGCAAAAATCGAAAAAACCCATGGCGACCGTTTTGCACGCCTTGCAGAATTGCTTGAACAGGACAAACTGTTTGTATCAGACATAAGCATCTCCTGGACATGCCTCAACTGCGGTTTTGTCTTTGAAGGCAAAAGTGCTCCACCCGTATGTCCAGTCTGCAACCACGACAGAGGATATTTCATACGGATGGAGCTTTTAGAAAAAGTTTAACTCACTGCACGGAGTTTGACGGACAACACCGTCATATCATCATTTACCTTGCCGCTGTTTTTTTCAATAGCACGTTCCAGAATTTTGTCGGCAATGTTGTGAGCCTGATTGTTGCGGCAGTTTTCTTCAATAAATTCCTGAACCCAAAGGCTGCCGCTCTCTCTGGTTTCGATTCCATCTGTCACCATTACAATCATATCACCATCATCTATTGAACGGGATGCGGTCTCCGCCTCCATATCTGCAATTACCCCCACGGGCAGGGACGCCGCCCTGACAGTCTCAACACAATCCTTTTGCATGATAAAGCTGGGTTCTGCACCTGTTTTTATAAATTCCGCTTTACCTGTATACAGGTCAATAATACATATATCAATGGTGACAAAGGCATCGTCCTCTGACTTAAGCAGCATTACTGAATTTATAAACTTCACTGCCATACGACTGTCAAATCCTGCACGCAAAAAGCTGTCCAAAAGTTCAAGCATTGCCTGACTCTCCCTTGCAGCACGACTTCCTGTACCCATGCCATCGCTCAATGCTATCACATATTTGCCGCCACTTATGTGAGAAAACCTGTAGTTGTCCCCGTTTTCTTCTGATGCCGATTTTGTGGCTTGTTCCGTCTCCACACAAAACCTTTCTGCTTCACAAATTTCAACCTTTACCAATTTCCCGTCATCAAAAAACATCTCCTGAATTTTTATTTCTCTGTCAAGTATATCTTTCATTATCTTTTTGATTTCATCTTTAGCCTCGTCTTTCCAAACCCCTGATTTCATGGTAATTTCAACTCGATATCTGCCGTCACGGTTCCTCAAAACATTCATATCCCGCACTTTGATGCCTCTTTCATCAAGCCTTGCCCTTATGTTGTCTGCTGAAAGAGTTTCATTTATTCTGTCTTGCTCAATCTCATTGGACAAATCGTCTATAATCTTTGACATTCCCCAAAGCTGCTCACCCACAAGTTCCCGACTTTCTGCCAGTCTGCTCCGCCATACACATCTGACACGATGGATGTCAAGCTGATGATTGAGTTCCGCAACCAATTTGGGCAAATTAAGACACTTCGCTCTGAATCGGTCGTCTACATCGTCTGTATCAAGAACCCCTTTTCTCTCCATTGACTCCATAAGCTTGAAAAGGGAGTTGTATGTAGCATCCAGCTCCTTGTTCCAGCAAACCGATGCCTTTCTGCATTTTTTGCACACCTTGTCCGCCGCCATATCAAAAACCCATGCAATATCCCCTCTGTTTTCTTCTTTCTCTTTATCTGACAGCTTTTCCAGAGTCTTTGCCATAGACTCAAACGCCGCAGCCACTGCAATAAGCCGACATATTATACCCTCTTTGACTTTTATTATATTTTCTTTTTCTCTGTCATCAAGACAAATTATGGTCTTCACCCACAATATCAACTTTGGTTTTACAAAAGAGAACAAAACCGACGCCGCCATTATTTCATAAAGAGTCAGCACCGACTCCATGGCACTGTTTGTATAAACCACAAGCATAGCATTGGCAAGGACAACCCCGGCAACCACACCGCCTTTGCCAAACTTTGAAAACACCCCCGACAAAAACCCACAAAAGCTGAACGCACCCACAACAGGCAAAAAATAATCACTGCCTATACCGCAAAGCACCCCCAAAATCACACCTGCACCGGTTGAATATCTGACTCCGCAACCTGCAGAAATTATCAGCAGCACAGCAGTCGCAGCGGTGTTCATAACCGAAAAGTCAACCCCTATATAAATTTCTTTAAGGCTGAGGACTGATATAGCCACAATAGCTGCCAGGCTTAACTTTTCATCGCTACCCATTCTTTCAGGCAAAATTGTTCCATCCTGCAAAATAACGCTACTCTTATCAATAACTATAGCACCGGCAATAACCGCCACAGTCTCGCATAACAACAGCAACATATCCAAAAAGCCGAATCCCTGCCAATATATCGCAACAAGTCCCGTCATAAACACACACAATCCAGCCGACAGTCCTGCGGTGAAATCATTTAGCTTTACACCTTTTTCAAGGATAAAAAGCAACGCAAGGTAAATCACGCCTGCACTTATATACTTGGCTGCACCAAGCCTGTCGCACGCAACCATGCTTCCCACACTGACCGACAGCAAAGACACAACAGCCTTAACGGAAATTTTTCTCTCCTGAGCAAGAAAGGACAACCCAAAAGGAGCCATTCCCCCATAGGGCATTGCCATTGCCAGAAAAAATCCCACCATCCGCACAAAAAAATCGTATTTTGTAAATCCCGATGAATTTTTCCATCGATTTATTTTTCTTTTTTTCGGGAGGTTATATCTTGAAATCTCCAATTCCGCCATTTTTCTTCTCCTTTGTAATTTCCAAAATTTGTATATTTTTTCTTATTATACAAGTTGTGGTGGCAGATAATTGTCGAAATACAAGATGTTGTACCAAAATAAAAAGCCCTCGTTTCCAAGGGCTTTTTTTTAATAATTTTACTTTAAATTAAACCATGCATCTGTTCCTGGATACACTGCACTGTCACCCAGTTCCTCCTCAATCCGAAGGAGCCTATTGTACTTTGCTGTTCTGTCTGTTCGGGAGGGTGCACCGGTCTTTATTTGTCCAGAATTTGTCGCCACAGCAATATCTGCAATTGTTGTATCCTCAGTTTCACCACTCCTGTGTGATGTAACCGCTGTATATCCTGCACGATTTGCTGTTTCAATGGCCTCAAGGGTTTCCGTAAGGGTGCCTATCTGGTTTACCTTGATAAGGATAGAATTGGCAACGCCAAGATTTATGCCTTTTTTTAGACGTTCGGTATTTGTAACAAAAAGGTCATCTCCCACCAGCTGAACCTTGCCGTCGAGACGTTTGGTAAGCATGTCCCAGCCTTCCCAGTCTTCTTCTGCCATTCCGTCTTCAATGGATATAATGGGATACTTGGCCGCCCAGTCAGCCCAGAAGTCAACCATTTCCTCACGGCTCAGCATTTTGTCTGTCTTCCAAAAGTAGTACTTGCCCGTATCCCCCTTCTTCTTTGCCTCTTCATACATCTCTGTAGATGCAGGATCAAGGGCGATTTTGAAATCGTCGTAGGGTTTGAACCCCGCCTTTTCTATTGCCTCAACTATGATTTGCACAGCCTCCTCGTCACTGGCAAGATCGGGGGCAAAACCACCTTCATCACCTACCGCTGTTGAGTATCCCTTTCCCTTGAGAATTTTCTTTAAAGTATGAAAGACCTCCGCACACCACTGAAGTGCCTGACGAAAGCTTGTGGCACCAACGGGCATAATCATAAATTCCTGACAGCTTATTGAATTATCCGCATGCTTGCCACCATTGATTATATTCATCATGGGCACGGGCATCACTTTGGAATTCACACCACCTATATAACTGTAAAGGCTAAGTCCCAATGCCGCCGATGCCGCCTTGGCACAAGCAAGAGACACGGCCAGACAAGCATTTGCGCCAAGCCGTGATTTATTAGGGGTTCCGTCAAGGTCAATAAGCAGTCTGTCAATATCGGTCTGGTCAAGGACATTGTATCCTAAAAGTGCATCGGCAATTTCATTATTTACATTTTCAACAGCCTTAAGCACACCCTGTCCCATATATCGGTTTGTGTCCCCGTCTCTCAATTCATACGCCTCAAAGGCTCCTGTTGATGCCCCCGACGGGACTGCTGCACGCCCTACAAAATCACCCTCTACATATACCTCAACTTCGACTGTGGGGTTGCCTCGCGAATCCAATATTTCCCTTGCTGCTATTCCCTCAATGGCAATATAGTCTTTCATACCTCATACCTCCTGAAATTCTTTATTTCTTACAGTATGTCCTTTTTTTTCGAATTTAATATATAATTAAAGGCTTTTTGGACAAAATAATTAATAAATAACACAGAAAGGGAGTATTTTATGATAAACCACGATACTGTTGAACTGTTGAAACAATGCAACGCAGGAATAAAAATGGGTGTTACCTCTATTGATGATGTGCTTGACAAGGTATCCTCCGAACATTTCAAACAAATCCTCATAGAATCCAAGGAGGAACATCAAGCATTGGGCAGCGAAACCCACAAATATCTTGAAAAATGTGACGAATGCGGCAAAGAGCCCAACCCAATAGCAAAGGGAATGTCCTGGCTAAAAACCAACGTAGTCCTTGCCATGGAGGATTCCGACAAGAATATTGCAAATCTTATGACCGACGGCTGCGATATGGGCATCAAGTCCTTAAGCCGATATCTCAACCAATATGAATCAGCATCGGAAGAGGCAAAGGATTTGGCGAAACGTATAATAAACCTCGAAGAACGATTAAGACAACATATACAGGATTTTCTTTAAAACAAAAACGGGCTTTCTTTGAAAGTCCGTTTTTATCTTATTATCAGTTTTTCTTTAAGTCCCGAATACCTCATCAGCACATTGTTGGTGTCAACAAATTGCTTTAGAATTTCCTCTTTTCCTACCAAAATAACCAGTTTTTTTGCACGGGTTATAGCAGTATAGAGGAGGTTTCTTGTCATAAGCAGTCTGTGAGTATCAAACATAGGCATTATCACCACATCAAACTCGCTGCCCTGACTTTTGTGGACTGTGGTAGCATAGGCTAATTCCAACTCATCAAGTCCCATAAAGTCATAGATCACTCGCCGTTCATCATAGACAACCGTAAGGGTTTGCTTTGGCACGTTTATATCCGTAACAAAACCCACGTCACCGTTGAAAACGCCCATTCCCTCTTCCCCGTCTGTTGTACGTTTCCACTCAAGATTATAATTATTTTTTGTTTGCATAACCTTGTCACCTATACGAAAAACGTAACTGCCAACAACCTTTTCGGAAATTCTCTGATTTTTTGGATTAAGCCGTCTCTGTAAAATTTCATTAAGGCTTTGGACTCCTATAACACTCTTTCGGGTGGGTGTCAGCACCTGAATCTGAGATATGCTGTCCACGCCATAAGCTTTGGGAATTCTGTTTTCACACAAATCCCCTATGATTTCACACAGTTTTTCAGGGTTCTGGCACTCTATCATAAAAAAATCGTTATCAGGGTCATTGCAATAAGGCATCTGTCCACGATTTATTCTGTGGGCGTTGACGATTATCATGCTCTCCTTTGCCTGTCTGAAAATTTCAGTAAGTTTTACACATGCAAGACATTCGCTGTCTATTATATCCCTGAGCACATTCCCCGCACCCACTGCGGGCAATTGGTCACAGTCCCCCACCATTATAAGCCTTGCCCCAATCGGCAACGCAAGGAGCAGACTGTTCATGATAAGTATATCCACCATGGACATCTCATCAACAATAAGTACATCGCAGTCAAGCTTATTTTTCTCATTTTTTGCAAAAGCCACACCGCCGCCCTCTGACGGTACGTTTTCAAGCAATCGGTGTATGGTTTTCGCCTCCATACGGCAGACCTCTGACATTCGCTTTGCCGCTCTGCCAGTAGGTGCCGCAAGTGCAATCTTTTTGCCTTGCCTTGACATTATACTGATAATGGTATTGATTATGGTTGTCTTTCCTGTGCCGGGTCCTCCGGTAATTACCATGGCAGAATTCTCAAGTACAGAAAACACAGCATCGCGTTGGGTATCTGCAAGGATTATCTCATTTTCTTTTTCTGCAAATTCAATAAGTTCCTCTGCCTCACTTTTGTTTATATTAAATATTACCCGGCTCATTTCCTTAAGTCTTATGGCAACATTCCGCTCCGCCTCATAAAAACTCTGGAGATAAATCACATCAAATTCGTCCTGACTTTCTGCAACCAAATCCCCTTTTAAACAAAGCTGGGAAATGGCGTCCTCCACATCCCCTGAATCAACCTCAAGGACAGCTTTGCTTTGGGCAACCAGAGCGCTTTTGGGCAAGAATGTATGCCCATTTAAATATCCCGCATTAAGTAGAACACTTGTTATTCCCGAACAAATTCTGGGCACAAAATTTGTGGGTAGCTGCAGTGTTTCACGAATTTTGTCACATATTTTAAAGGTAAACCCGTCAATCACGCTCAAAATAAAAGGGTTTTCCGATACTGTGCCTATCACATTCTCGCCAAAAGTTTTGTATGCCTTTACCGCAAGGCTTGGTGATACCCCAAATTTCTGAAAAAACACTATTATGTTCCTAAGTCCAATTTGTTCAACATATCTCTTATGTATTTCTTCTGCTTTTTTTATGGTTATGCCCTTTATTTCAGCGAGTCTCTCCGGGTTATTTTCGATTACACTCAGAGCCTCTTTCCCAAATTTCTCCACAATTTTTCTTGCTGTACTCCTGCCCACATGGGGGAGTATCCCCGACCCCAGATAAAGTTCAATCTCGCTTTCGGTCTCAGGCATAATCCGTTCAAAAAAGCTGACGCTGAACTGCTGTCCATATTCGGGATGCATTTTCCATTCGCCAACGGCAGAAATACGCTCGCCCTCGGAAAGTCCGGGCATATATCCTGTCAAGGTGTAAAGATGTCCGTCCGATGATATATCACAAACAGTATAACCATTTGCCTGATTTTCATAAATTACGCCTTCCACAATCCCCTCAAGCTTTTCTGCCACAGACTTCACCCCCGATTGACTGAATAAAGATGTTCTTATTATAACTCAATGCACCTTTTCTGTCAATCGGAGTCAAGCTAACCCAATAAAGCTATATCATCGCTTCTGCCATTTTAATAACCAGTTCTTCGCCGTATTTATAGCACAACAAAAACTCAATGGTTCCATCCTCAAGCCCGGCCTTTGCCTGAACAATCTCAATAGCCTCCTCAACTGACATCTCCGTCACCCCTTTTCTTATTTCATCAAACGGAAAATTCTTGCCCGGACAAGCTGTGCTGACAAAATCACTGTGTTTCACCACCTGAGCTTTGGGATACACATTTTTAAGATACGAAACAACCTCTTTGCCCGCTCTTTTTTGGGCTTCCGGCACTTTTGTTTCTGTCTGATAATTCCCCTCAAAACATATCCCAACACTATTGCTGTTATAACCTGTGCAATGTGCGCCCTCCACAGCAATCGGTCTGCCTCTGTACACAGTGCCGTCCTTTCTTACATAAAAGTGGTATCCTATTCCGCTCCAGCCATTGGCAATATGCCCGTTATGTATACTCAGCACATCACCATTTGCTGCCCTGTGGTGCAGGATTATAAACTCGGTTTTATCACGCTTTCTCAGCAATCCTTTCCAGTCAAACTTTGAATCAATTATTTTCATGGTCATCACCGTTTTCGCCGTTTCTCAAAACCTCAACAGCCTTTGTTATTACACTCGGCAAAGGGATTCCCATAAGTCCTGCATTTTCGATAATAGATATTGTCTCATTTGCAATAAACCCTATGACTGCAGTCGTTTTTATGTAATCTGTCCCCAACGAAACATCCAACCTGTGAGCAATAAGAACAACACACAGAGTCACGCCTTTCTTGCAAAGACCCATCCACCCTGCACGGCTGTCCAATGTCCCGTTTTTGGACTTGTTGCTGGTATGGAAAACCCCTGCTAATATGAGTCCCATCACAAAATCAACGGTCATCAGAACCAAAAGAGTTATTATATCCTCTGTCCATCCGCCAAAAAGACTGGCTACAAAGCCTCCTGCTGTACCCAAAATGGCACATAGAGCCGTCTTCATGCCCGTCATAGCTGATTTTCCTCCTGCTCTTTCAAAATTTCTTCATACTCCCCATCTGTGATTTCTCTCCAGTTGCCTTCACTGTCGTTTATGCCAAGATATATCTCTTTGCCATATGTTTCACCATTGGTAAGAACCATCCCCTCAGATGCAGTCAGTTTTATAAGTTCTATCATTGTTTTTTCCATTACGCAAGTGTCCATCCTTTCTGTGTAGCTAAAGCCTTTTCTTCATCTGTCAGTTTTTCCAAATTTGTTGCACCAAGTGTCAATATGCAGGTTGTCCCTAACGCACTATAGTCCTTTAATGCATTTATAATTGAAATTAGGCTGCCCTGTGTCAATTTTGTACAAGAACCAAAATCGATATCATCTCCAATCGTACCCGTTATTTTTATATCCATCAAAGAAGAAGGAAAGCCTGCATAGCCGTATGTAGTGCTTTCATCAACTATCAGTTCTCTTATTGTCACTATTTTCGCACCACGAAAGGTATTGTTTGTATTACACCCCTCTATGTGAATAGGCACTTTTGTATCAGTAATTGCCGTACTATAAAAAGTGTTAGTCAAATTTGTTGAACTAAATTTTATAGGATATTTTGGATTATAGCTTTTGTCATTCCACCGTGAATAAGCAAAAGCGTTGTTTGGATTGATACCCTCACCATGATTTTGATAGTTATCCCAAAACTCATCATGCTCTGCCTTTTTCCCTGCATCAAAAACCTTGGGTATATCAGCTGCCATATCATCAAGAGTAAGTGGTTCTGTACCGCCCGTCTTAGCCCTTATTGCATCAGCAATAGCTGTCATTTTTTCATTTACTGTTGCCATTACCACGCACCCCCCAAGATTGCCTCATCAACATAGCCCTTTATTTCGGCCTTATCTGCATCTGTCCAGTAGTCTATACCTTTAACAGGCGTATTTCCATCAATCGCTCTTGCTGCAATTCCTGTATCCTCATATTCACTTTTCTCCACACTGTACAAAAACCAGTTTCCATTGTCTCCTATATACGGAAGTCCCTTTTCAATAAGTTCCCCCATAACAGTCACATACTGTTGCCACACGGTAGGTACGGGAGTCCCTGGCACCTCTCCGTCAATCATACCGGACCCTTGTACTTTAACTGTTGCAACATTGGATGTAACAAATTTTTCTCCATCGCAAAACAGTGAGACAGAAAACTCAGGCGTCTTTATAACCTCAAAAGGCACTACGCACGTACTGTCCTCATCAAGCACAACATTATAAAATCGTCCCCCAAATCCAAACACCGCTGTCACATCGCCATTCCACTCGTCAGACAGATTAAAGTGTGCTGTCAAATAATTGCGGCTGTCTGCCACAACATTGAACTTATCTTTTCTTTCAATGATTTGATTTTTCACATTAAACTCAAGCATACGTTTTCTCCTTAAATAAATTCCGCTGTATAGGTCGCCGGGTCATACTTTGAAGCAAGCCCTTCGTTATCCGTTTGTACAACTATGCAAAGTCTTTCATCTACTGTTCTTATATAGCAATTCGAATTACCATATGAAGATATATAATTTCCGCCCGTGCTAGGCGAAGACCACCCTGGATGAACCCCTATGACACCTGCTTTTGCTGTAAGATTATAAAGATTTATCGTCCCCGAAGCTCTCACAATTACATAATTAAATTTGCTTACCTCTACCCCTTTAACTTCCGCAATTACATAACTCATCAGACCAGCAGTTTCTCCTAATATTTCCGTTTCAATAGGTGTGAAATTGCATTTAAATGTATTGTTTTTCCCCAGTGTTGCAATCTTTGACCGTGCAAACGCTCTTTTATCACTTAAAATTCCATCCAACGAAAGTTCTGCTAAAAGCACATACTCACCATCCGTCGGCAACTCAGTATCAAAAACTATATCCGCTTTCTGTAGTGATGGACTATAATGTGCATATATATATCCGGTGGTGTTGGGTGGTACCGCTATGGTATATCCCTGTTCATCCACCTCAAGCCGCACACCGCTTTCAAAAAATATAATCCCCTGAGCAACTGTAACCATCATGTCTGCAGTTCCGGCATTATAAACCGTACACTTGCATCCGTCAAGCTGAACACCACTGCCCACCAACGCCGACGTCAAAACATTCAAATCTGTTACACTGTAGCTATCCTTTGATACAAAAGGTGCTACACCTGCACCGGTTAAGCTCCTTGTGATATCATTTATATCATCTGTTCCATATATTGTGCTGTCAATAAAGCTATATTTTATCCCCATATTTTCATTCCTCCAAACTACTAAGCACAGGTGTGACACCCGAT
>JAZSFF010000052.1:0-1699 GCA_045532055.1 Clostridia bacterium | reverse complement strand
TGGAACTGCTTCGTGATTGGGCATTTTTGCAGCGGAGATGGTTGTGCGGTGTGGAACTGCTTCAGAAGTTGACGCTTTTGTGGCCGGAAACTATTTATAAATAGCTTTTTTTCTATTTTAAGCATCACACAATTTTGCTCTTTTTAGAATTGACTAAAGTTTTACAATTTTTTCTTTTTCACGCATCCTGTTGCGTAGAATGTGGTTATCATTGTCAAAAAATTGTTGTTTATGGCTTTAGATGATGAAATTCTTCTCAGGTTCAAAAATGACGGACCGTTTTGGCATTTGTGCACTCCAGGACAGTTGTCGGGAATATTATTTTGTGCCAAGAAGGATTATGTTTATGCAATGAATTTGGTGGCTTTGTGCATCGCTATCCATTGCGGCAGGGTGAAAATTTATACTTTTCAGATTATGAGCAACCACTTCCATTTTGTATTGTCGGGAAGTAAGGAAAATGTTCTGTTGTTTTTCAATGAGTTGAGGAGGCGTCTTCACAGATTTTTTGCATATAGGAAGGAGGCTGCCAAAATGAAGGAGTTCGAGTGCAATCTCTTTGAAGTATGTGATTTGATGTATTTGAGGAGTGTTATAGCATATGTTAATAGGAATGGTTTTATGGTAAACAGACGGGTGACTCCGTTTTCTTATCAATGGGGTGCCAATAGGTTTATGTTCAGTCAACTGCATCTTTTTGAGCAGATGCGTCCGATTTCTGATGTGCCCCAGAGGGAACGTCAGAGGATTTTTCATTCTCATTTCAATTGTTTTCCCGACAGTTATTTTTTTGTAAATGATTATGTGTCACCTGTCTGCTACTGTAAAATTACTGAGTGTGAGAGTTTTTTCTTTAGTTCTCACCATTATTTTTCGTTTCTTTCCCGACGGGTTGAGGCGTTTGCGGATATTGCACGGGAACTGGGGGATATGATTACTTTTACAGATGATGAGATTTATCTTGCTGCACTTTCGTATTCAAATAAGCAATTTAATGAGAAGTCCATTAAGTCACTGGATAAAACGCAGAAGACTGAGCTTGCGAAAGTGTTGCGGTACAATTATAATGGCACACATAAGCAGATAGCCAGGGTGCTTAATATGGAATTGAGATACATTGAGGCGCTTTTTCCTGTGCCTATTGGTGGAAAGTAGAGGTGCATGTAGTTAGTAAAGCGTTGTTGCGCAGTATGGAACTGCATCAGAAAAGGGCATTTTTGCAGCGGGAATGGTTGTGCGGTGCGGAACTGCTTCAGGATTGGGCATTTTTGCAGCGGAGATGGTTACGGTGAGTGGCACTGCATCAGAAAAGGGCAATTTTGCAGCACGAATAGTTACGCTGTATGGAACTGCTTCGGGATTGGGCATTTTTGCAGCGGAGATGGTTACGGTGAGTGGAACTGCATCAGAAAAGGGCAATTTTGCAGCGGGAATAGTTACGCTGTATGGAACTGCTTCAGGATTGGGCATTTTTGCAGCTGAGATGGTTACGGTGAGTGGAACTGCATCAGAAAAGGGCAATTTTGCAGCTGAGATGGTTACGGTGAGTGGCACTGCATCAGAAAAGGGCAATTTTGCAGCGCGAATTGTTACGCTGTAAGGAACTGCTTCAGGATTGGGCATTTTTGCAGCGGAGATGGTTACGGTGAGTGGCACTGCATCAGAAAAGGGCAATTTTGCAGCACGAATAGTTACGCTG
>JAZSFF010000044.1:0-8257 GCA_045532055.1 Clostridia bacterium | reverse complement strand
CCTGACGGAGTTTCCATGCAAGTTGGCCGTAGCCCACATCAACAGAGTATACTTTTTTTGCACCGCTTTGCAACATGCAATCGGTGAAACCCCCAAGTCGGAGGCCAAGCGGTCTTAGGAAGACAACACCCACAGCCAACTCCTTGGCTCACAGAACGACATGGCTACGATCCGACTTTGGGTCCTGACGGAGTTTCCATGCAAGTTGGCCGTAGCCCACATCAACAGAGTATACTTTTTTTGCACCGCTTTGCAACATGCAATCGGTGAAACCCCCCGTCGATGCCCCGATATCCATGCATACGGAATCGGTGAGGAGAATGGGGAAAACTTTCATTGCTTTTTCAAGCTTAAGACCGCCGCGGCTCACAAAGGCGGGGCCTTTGCCGCGAATTTCGATTTTCTCGGTGCCTTTTACGATTTCACCGGCTTTCATTGCCTTCTGGTTATCAATATATACATCCCCTGCCATAATCATGGCCTGGGCGGCACTGCGGCTGGGAGCCATATTATTCTCCACCATATATATATCAAGTCGTTGTTTGCTCAATTCAATCACCTAAGTTCAGTTTTGACAAAATTTTTTCAGCGACGCTTTCGGCGTCAATGCCTGCCTCGTGTTTTTGCTGAGATATGCTTGCGTGGAGCAAGGGCTTGTCAGGGAATGCAAATTCCATAACAGGAGTCTCAAGATGTTTCCTTACTGCGTCGGAAAGTCCACCAATGCAGACGTTATCTTCAAGGGTTGCGATTATTTTTTTGCCATCTGCTGACTTTTTAAGCAATTTCTTGTCAAAGGGTTTAAGAAATCTTGCATTCATAACGCATGCTGAAACACCATGGTTTGTCAGAATTTCTGCAGCACTGTGTGCCTCTCCTACTTGAGAACCTAATGCCACCAGCAGAACCTGTTCCCCTTGTCTTTCAATCACACCGCAACCATCAGCAATGGGTTTGGGAGTTATGTTTGCACTGGGGGTGGAACCTCTGGGGTACCTGATTGCCACGGGACCACTACACTGGTTTATGGCAAAGTCAAGCATTATCCTTAGCTCATCAAGGGATGAGGGAGCAAGTATTTTCAGATTGGGGATATGTGACATATATGACAAATCATATATTCCCTGATGAGTTTCTCCGTCATTACCTGTAGCACCTGCACGGTCCAGTGCAAAGATCACATGCAGGTCCTGAAGTGCAGTATCATGGAGAAGCTGGTCATAACCACGCTGCAAAAAGGTGGAATATACTGCAAAGATGGGGATATATCCAGATGCCGCCAAGGCAGATGCAAAGGTTACAGCGTGCTGTTCTGCAATGCCAACGTCAAAGAAACGGTCAGGAAATTGCTTTGCAAAAGGACCAAGACCTGTGCCGTCTGGCATTGCTGCGGTTATGCAGACTAGTTTCTCGTTAATTTTTGCCTGGCGGACAACCTCTTCGCCAAAGACGTCTGAGTATGAGACTGCAGAGCGTTCAGGGGTTTTGCCTGTTTCCACATCAAAACATCCGATTCCATGGAACAAAGACGGGTTAATCTCTGACGGGGTATAGCCTTTGCCCTTTTGGGTTACCGCGTGGACAATAACAGGACGGTCGAGACTTTTTGCATAATCAATGATAGTAATAAGTTCTTTAATGTCGTGACCATCTACGGGACCGAGGTATTCAAGCCCCATGTTTTCAAAGAGTTTTTTGGACAACAGGAACTTTTTAAGAAGTCTTTTGCTGCGGTGAACAAATTTCCTGAAGGGCTCACCCACAACAGGCAAACCTTTTAAAAAACGGTTTACCGAAATTTTTGCATTTATATATCTTGACTTACTGGTTACCTTGCGTAAATACTGGGACAGTCCGCCCACGTTTTCTGAAATAGACATTCCGTTGTCATTCAGTATAACAATAAGGGGTACATTGCTGCTGCCTGCATGATTAAGGGCTTCGTATGCCATGCCGCCAGTGAGAGCGCCATCGCCGATTACTGCCACAGCATGGGCTTCGCTGCCGTCCATTTCAAATGCTTTGGCAAAGCCTAAAGCCGCTGAGACAGAGGTGGAGGCATGACCTGTATTAAAGGCATCGCAGGGGGATTCCTGAGTTTTGGGAAAACCGCTGATGCCGTCTTTTTGACGCAATGTGTCAAAGAAATTTTTTCGTCCTGTGATTATTTTGTGAGTATATGATTGATGTCCCACATCCCAGACAATTTTGTCAAAAGAAAAGTCAAAAACCTTGTGCAAGGCAAGCGTAAGCTCCACCGCGCCAAGGTTTGAGGACAGATGTCCCCCATTCGTTGAAACACTTTTCACCAAAAAACTGCGGATTTCACCCGCGAGGGTTTTAAGTTCAGATATATTAAGTTTTTTTACATCTTGTGATGAATTGATTTCATCCAGTATTTTTTTCATAGGAACACCATTTTTATTTACCCCTGAAATTGAAAACAGACAAGACTCTCGCCACGTTGTAGACAATAAGATTGCTGTATCTGATGGCAATGCTTTTGCCCGCAGCTTTGCCGCCTACTGTAAGTGCCGCAACAAATGCAGTAATAACCAGGCTAAGGAGAAAACCGTTTAAATTGGGGTAGGTTTTTATAATATATGCAACAACTGCAGCCGAGGCAGAACCACTGATGATACCGCAGATGTCACCGATAACATCGTTGCAGAAGTTGGACACCTTGTCCTTTGATTTTATGAGTTTGATGGCACGGTCTGAAAACCTGACACGTTTTGCCGCCATGGAATGAAAGGGTGCCTCATCTGCGGTTGTGACAGCCATGCCTACTATATCAAAAAGTATGCCCAAGGATATAATAAACAGCAAAATCAAGACAGCAATCCAAAGGCTGACCATTTCCATAACGCCGCTGGACAGAACCGTAAAAAGAGCCGAGAGGCAAAAGGTGATAACAATTGTTTTGATCACCCAGCTGTTGTCGCTTTTTTTGAAGTTTGATGGTTTGAATTTAACCTTATGTTTTCGAGGTATATCGTCTTTCAATACTATCTCATCTCCGAAATTTCTAAGTAAAGAGAAAATAAAAGGGTAGCATATACAGTAAATTTTGTGCCTTAGGTCAGGTTGGATTTCCCGACAGATTGCCCGATTGTTGCCAAAGGGGCAGTTTCCTTTTAAAACCTGCCACGCACCGTTGCCGAAGATACAGAGCAAGCTCCGCATCAAGCGTTACCTGATTGCCACTGAGTACACACTACAATCCTGCATATGCACCAGACCTCAGTCCGAGAACGGTCTAGGGGTTTTCCCCGACAGCTACATGCGTTTCTTAGCCTCTTTTGCAAACATGGTTTCAAAAAGCAATAACATATCACCCCATGGCCGTGGAATGACAGTCTGAACAATTATCCACCATGCCCACTCAAGGCAGGCTACACTGCCCACAGCACCAGAATGGTACCGCAACGCAGGTTTTAACCTGATACGTATAACGGCGGGATGTCCCGTTCATTACACGGTCACAGGCCTCCGCGGAAAAGGGGTCAACGCCCACATGCCGTTGCGGATCGCCCCTAAACCTTAACTCCCAGCACACACCCACGACTGGGCGTCGCAAGCACGCACAAGGAACTTCATCGATATGCCCTTCGGCGAATTTTTAGGCCCGCCCTGGGAAACGAAGTAACTGACTAGAATACCGTTACCCTATAATCTCTCAAAATAATTATATCCTATTTAATAAGTAATGTCAACAAATTTGGGTTGATTTTTGACTTTGGATATGTTAGAATTTTTGTGGTGATGAAAATGGATAAAAAACAAAAAATTACCCAGTGTGAAAGCTGTGCGTACTTTGATTATGACTATGAATTGGGCTGTGATGTGTGTACCGTAAATCTTGACGAGGATGAGGTGTCAAGATTTTATGCATCGGGACATAATGCCTGTCCATATTACAGCTTTTATGATGAATACAAAATTGTAAGAAAACAAAACTGAAAAACGGCTTGCTTTGCAAGCCGTTTTTTTCTTTATTTTTTATAACCCTCAATTACTGCCTTCATGGTATCCGTTGCGGGACCGCCAGGAATTTTTCGCATATTAACACAGGTTTCAAGGGAGATTGCTGTGTAGATTTCCTCGTTAAACAATGGAGAAAAGTCCTTAAATTCGTCCATGGTCAATGCGTCAAGCACCTGATTTGTGTCAAGACAATATGCAACCATTCTGCCTACAACCGCGTGTGCATCACGGAAAGGCAGGCCTTTTTTGACAAGGTAATCCGCCACGTCTGTTGCATTGGTGAAACCACCCTTTGCTCCCTCAAGCATTGCTGTGCGGTTTATCTTCATTGTGGCAAGCATGCCGCAGAATACGGGCAGGCACATTTTAACGGTGTCCAGTGCGTCAAAAATCTGTTCCTTATCCTCCTGCATATCCTTGTTGTATGCAAGGGGCAGACCTTTTAGCATGGTAAGAAGCCCCATGAGTGAACCAAACACTCTGCCTGACTTACCACGGGCAAGCTCGGCTATATCAGGATTCTTCTTCTGTGGCATTATGCTGGAACCTGTGCTGTATGCGTCGTCCAGAGTGATGAAACCAAACTCGTTGGAACTCCAGAGGATAATTTCCTCTGAGAAACGGCTGAGGTGAACCATAATCATCGACAGAACAAAGGCAAGCTCACAAACAAAGTCGCGGTCAGAAACACCATCAATACTGTTTTGGGTTATGCCGTTAAATTCCAGTTCCTTTGCAACAAATTCTCTGTCAAGAGGGTAGGTTGTTCCTGCCAGTGCACCGCTGCCGAGTGGCATAATGTTCATGCGGTCTTTCCAGTCGCAAAGCCTTGAAAGGTCACGACCAAACATTTCGTAATATGCCATGATGTGATGTGCAAAGGTGATTGGTTGTGCTTTTTGGAGATGCGTATAACCGGGCATGATGGTGTCAAGATTTGCCTCTGCAAGAGAAAGAATTGTTTTTTGCAATTCGCAGAGCATTTCTTTCAGCGTTTCTGCCTCGTCACGAAGGTAAAGCTTATTATCAAGTGCAACCTGGTTGTTGCGGCTTCTGCCTGTGTGGAGGCGTTTGCCCACATCACCGATACGGGAAATCAGAATGGTTTCTATATTCATATGGATATCTTCGGCGTCGATACGGAATTCCACCTTACCGTCTTCAATATCAGTCAAAATTTCCCCTAAGGTCTTTACAATAAGGTCAGCATCCGCCTGAGGAATTATGCCCTGTTTGCCAAGCATCTTTGCGTGTGCCTGGCTGCCACGGATATCCTGTTTGTACATACGGCTGTCAAAACGGATTGACGAATTGAAGTCGTCAACTGCCGCATCTGTTGATTTGGAAAATCTTCCACCCCAAAGTTTCATAATTTTTCTCCTATACATAGAAATTCAGGGGCATCAGAGATGCCCCTGTTTGAATTTTGAATTAGTCCTCGTTGTTCTTTTTCTTCATCAGTGCACGAACCTTGAGGGGCAGACCATAAAGATTGATAAATCCCTCACTGTCCTTGTGACTGTAAAGTTCTTTGCTGTCACCGAATGAAGCGATATCCTCGTTGTAAAGTGAATATTTGGATTTTGCACCTGCAGGTGTGCAGTTGCCTTTGTAGAGTTTGAGCTTTACTGTACCTGTAACGTACTTATCCATCTCGTCATACATTGCTGACATTGCCTCGCGGAGAGGTGTGAACCATTTGCCGTCATAAACAAGCTGTGAGAACTGTGTCTGGCTCAGTCTCTTGAAAGCCTGAGTGTCACGGTCAAGGCAGAGATACTCAAGTTCCTGAATAGCGGTGTAAAGGATTGTACCGCCGGGGGTTTCATAAACGCCTCTTGACTTCATTCCAACAAGTCTGTCCTCAACGATGTCAGCAATACCTACACCGTTTGCACCGCCAAGAGCGTTGAGATTTTCAACAAGAGCAACGGGTGATAATTTTTCGCCGTTTACTGCAACAGGCTCGCCAGCAACGAATTCAATCTCAACATATGTGGGTTCATCAGGAGCAGCCTCAGGTGATACACCCAGCTTAAGCAGACTGTCAAGCTGCGGCTCGTTCCAGGGGTCTTCCAAATCCATACCCTCGTGGCTGATGTGCCAGATGTTTCTGTCTCTTGAATAGAGATCTTTTTTTGTAACGGGAATTTCAATTCCATGAGCGTTTGCATAGTCAACAGCATCTTCTCTTGATTTGATGTCCCAGATTCTCCAGGGAGCAATAATCTTGAGTGATGGGTCAAGAGCCTTGATACCAAGTTCAAAACGCACCTGGTCGTTGCCCTTACCAGTTGCTCCGTGACAGATTGCAACCGCACCCTCTTTTTGAGCAATTTCAACCAGTCTCTTTGCGATGATAGGTCTTGCGTGTGATGTGCCGAGGAGGTATTTGCCCTCGTACATTGCACCTGATTTAAGTGTAGGGAAAATGTAATCCTTTACATATTCATCCCTCAAATCCTCTATGTAACATTTAAGAGCGCCTGACTTTATAGCACGTTCTTCAAGACCGTCAGTCTCTTTTCCCTGACCAACATCGCCGCATACGCAAACAACGTCATAGTCATAATTTTCTTTGAGCCACTGAATGATAATCGATGTGTCAAGGCCACCTGAGTAAGCCAGAACAACTTTATCTTTTGCCATAATCTAATTCCTCCTGTATATTCGGCAAGCACTGTAAAAAAGGCTTGTCTTATTTCGCTTTTTATATTATAATGGATGTTGTGGAAAATTGCAACAGTTTTTTTAAACTTTTTTGTATTTTTATGCAAAGATTATGAATTTTTATGCATTATTTAATGTTTTATATACATTTTTTATGGGAAGGTACTGAAAAATGAGGATTTTAGGGATAGACCCCGGGTTTGCAATCGTGGGTGTTGGGGTTCTGGATTATGAGGGCAACCGATTTAAGGTTGTGGATTACGGGGCAATTACAACCAATGCGGGGGAGGATATGTTTGACCGCCTTAAGAAGATTTATGATGAACTTACCGAAATAATAAATCGGGTAAAGCCCGATGTTATGGCTATTGAGGAACTGTTTTTCAACAGCAACCAGAAGACAGCAATAAATGTTGCTCAGGCAAGGGGCGTTCTGGTTCTTGCGGCAAAGAACTGCGGTGTTCCCATTTTTGAATATACCCCGCTTCAGGTAAAGCAGGCGGTTGTGGGATACGGCCGTGCGGAAAAAGGTCAGGTTCAGCAAATGACCAAGGCAATACTCAACCTCGAAAAGGTACCCAAGCCCGATGATACCGCTGATGCACTTGCCATTGCTATATGCCATGCACATTCGTATCGGGCGGCAAAATGGTAAATGGGAAAATGCAACAAATACTTGTTTTTTGGATAAAACAGTAGTATAATAATAAGGTTAAAAGAAGTGTAAACACAGAAAGGCAGAGAGATTCATGTTTTATTACATATCAGGACAGCTTGTGATGAAAGGTGACAGCTTTGCGGTTGTTGATGCAGGGGGCGTAGGTTACAAACTTTATGCCAGCACAAAAACATTGGAAGCGTTGGGCGAAGTCGGTGATAATGTCAAGCTTTTTACCTATACAAACTTTAAGGCATCGGCGGATGTATTTGACATTTATGGATTTGCCACCTTGGATGAGCTGAACTTGTTTGAAATGATAATCGGGGTATCCCGTGTGGGTGCAAAGACGGCTATTGCTCTGCTTTCCAATATCTCACCATCCAAGTTTGCACTCTGTGTTGTTACAAATGATTACAAGTATATAGCAAGCAATACCCCGGGTCTTGGTGCCAAGGGGGCGGAACGTATAGTTCTGGAGCTTAAGGATAAATTTAAAGGTGTGGATGTTGCTGATATTTCCTCAAACGAAGTGGTAGAGGTATATCACGGCGGAAACTCCGAAACTGACGAAGCGGTAAGTGCTCTGGTTGTTCTGGGCTATTCGGCACAGGAGGCAAAACGGGCAGTAGCAGGTGCCACAGGTACAGTTGAAGAGATAGTAAAGACAGCCCTTAAAAATTTGATGAAAGGTTAATGTCTTATGGATTTTGAACAGGAAAACACAATTGTTACCTCGGGTGAAATAGGAGGGGACAACGAAATTGAATATAGCCTGAGGCCCAAACTGCTTAAAGACTATATCGGGCAGAAAAAGGCAAAGGAAAACCTGAAGGTATTTATGGAAGCCGCAAAGAAAAGAGGCGAGTCATTGGACCACGTTCTTCTTTATGGCCCTCCGGGCTTAGGAAAAACCACTTTGGCAGGAATAATTGCCAACGA
>JAZSFF010000053.1:0-47213 GCA_045532055.1 Clostridia bacterium | reverse complement strand
ACCTTGAAGCCTGCATTCTTCTATGCCAATGACAGACATTTGGCACCCAACCGACTTATGTTACGATACGGGGTATTAGGGGGAGTCTGCCCTCTAACAAGTGTATTAAGACCATCTATTGCAGAAACACCTGTCTGTATAAACTCCTGAGGGTAGTTTCTTGCCGCAGGGTTCATGGGGAGACCATTTATATCCATTCTCTTCTCAGGCAGAATTTCCGGACCGCCGTCTATTGGTCTGCCAAGTCCGTCGAATACACGGCTGAGCATATCATCAGACACTCCCAGTTCCATTGAACGGCCGAGGAATCTTACCTTGCTGTTTGAAAGGTTGATGCCTGTTGAAGATTCAAAAAGCTGAACCAAAGCGTTTCCGCCGTCAATCTCCAGAACTTTGCAACGACGTTTTTCGCCGCTGGCAAGTTCAATCTCGCCAAGTTCATTATAACTTACATCTGTCACATCACGAACCAGCATCAAAGGTCCTGCGACTTCTTCAATAGTTCTGTATTCCTTTGGCATCAGCTTTCCCTCCCTGCCATAACCTGATTTATCTCATTTTTGAGTTCTTGCGAGATATTGATATATTCTTCATTTACATTATCTGTTGGTGTATACTTGAATCTGCCGATTCGTTCTCTCACTTCGAGTCCAACCAACTTTTCAATGTCTGATCCCTTGGAAAGCGCATCCGATGCCACATCATAATATTCAAGGATAAGTTTCATCATCAGATACTGTTTTTCAATGGATGTATATGTGTCAACCTCATGGAATGCATCCTGATGCAGATAGTCCTCACGCACAGAACGAGCGGTTTCAAGAGTCAGTCTGTCAGGTGCAGAAAGTGCGTCCATACCAACCAGTTTAACAATTTCTTCAAGTTCCGCCTCATTTTGCAAAATTCTCATAATCCGTGCACGGAGTTCCGTCCAGTTGCCGTCTGCGGCTTTGTCAAACCACTGTGCCATGGTGTCAACATACAATGAATAACTGGTCAGCCAGTTGATCGCAGGGAAGTGCCGTTTGTAAGCAAGTGATGAATCAAGTCCCCAAAAAACCTTTACGATTCTAAGTGTTGCCTGAGCAACAGGCTCTGAAATATCACCACCGGGAGGTGAAACCGCGCCGATTACAGAAAGTGAACCCTCTCTGTCCTCACTGCCTGTGGCGATAACTCTGCCCGCACGTTCATAGAACTGCGCAAGACGGCTGCCCAGATATGCGGGATATCCCTCTTCACCAGGCATCTCTTCAAGGCGTCCCGACATTTCACGAAGAGCCTCTGCCCAACGTGATGTGGAGTCAGCCATAAGTGCAACCGAATAACCCATATCTCTGAAGTATTCCGCAATGGTTATACCTGTATAAATTGACGCCTCACGAGCAGCAACAGGCATATCCGAGGTGTTGGCAATAAGAACTGTACGTTCCATAAGTGACTTGCCGGTTTTGGGGTCAATTAATTCAGGGAACTCATTGAGAACGTCTGTCATTTCGTTACCACGTTCACCGCAACCGATATATACAACTATATCCGCCTCTGCCCATTTTGCAAGCTGGTGTTGAACCACAGTTTTGCCGCTTCCAAAAGGACCGGGAACAGATGCAACACCACCCTTTGCAATAGGGAACAGAGTATCAATAACTCTCTGTCCCGTAACAAGAGGCATTTCAGGTGCTAATTTCTTTTTGTATGGTCTTTCAACACGCACCGGCCACTTTTGCATAAGTGAGATTTCTTCAGTTTTGCCGTCTGCTGTTTCAATTACTGCAACTGTTTCGGTAACTGTGCAGCTTGTTTCTTTTATTTCTTTTATTTTTCCGGATATTCCGTTGGGAACCATAATCTTTTGAGTAACAACATCGGTCTCCTTAACTGTACCGATTATGTCACCACCCTGAACACTGTCACCCACATTCTTCGTGGGAACAAAATCCCATTTCTTCTCTCTGTCCAATGACGCAACCTCAACACCACGCTGGAGGTTGTTTCCTGAAACCTGCATAATTGCCTCAAGAGGTCTTTGAATTCCGTCAAAGATACCCCCTATAAGACCCGGACCAAGTTCAACGCTCAAAGGACTGCCCGTTGATTCAACAGGTTCACCGGGGCCAAGGCCTGAAGTCTCCTCATATACCTGAACAGATGCCTTGTCTCCGTGCATTTCTATTATTTCACCAATCAAACGCTGTTTGCTTACACGAACAACGTCAAACATATTGGCATCACGCATATCCTCGGCTATAACAAGAGGTCCTGCGACCTTCTTTATTCTTCCGATACTCATACACACACCACTTTCTTTTTAGGTTTTAGTCTTTATCTCCAAACAAAATATCCGAACCCACGGCCTTTTCCACCGATTTGCGAACCTGAGCAAGTCCACGGCCTGTATTCCCGTAAACACCCGGTATAAGAATTACCGCAGGGGTAAGGTTTTCTGAAACCTTTTCTATTTCTTCTTCCAGTTCAGCTGCCAAAGCCTCGGTTATATATACAACTGCATATTCACCCTTACAAAGACTTTTAAAGGTTTTTAGTCCGTCTTCATATCCGTTTACGGGGAATACACTAAGGCCGATTGATGCAAAGCCATATATGCTGTCTCTGTCGCCAATAACTGCTACGCCTTTATACATAAAGTTCCCTCAGCCTTTCTCTTATAATATTCTCGTCCAGTTTGTTCTGCTTGGCTGTCAACACAAGTCCTATCGTTTTGAGTTCGCTTTCTTTTGCAAGAATATATGCCACGATAGGTGCAACTGTAAAATTGTTGTGTTTTTCTTTTTTTATCTCCTGCATAAGCCTGTCATCACACCATTTTTCAAAAGCCACATAGGATTCTCGCAAAACATCTGCCGCATCACGAAAATCTGTTGTCTTCAGGTATTCCACAAGGTCATCAAATCCCTTTGCAGCAGCAACACCCAAAGATGCCACATTAATGGCTCGACACTCCGCAAGACTGCGTTTAAAAAATTCACCTTGCTTACCCAGTCTGCTGCCACGTGCAGCAATCCTGATGTCCGCCATTGCAACCATAAGTTCACAGTATTTTTTTATAAAATCACTGTCTGCCTTTTGTGCAGCCGAAAGACACGCCTCAAGATAAGCTTTGTCAACAATTACATCACAAAGTCCGCCATTCCCTGTTTCCATAAGTGTTTTTACAGCCTTTTCGGCTATATCCCGCATAAAGTCAGGAAGTTCTGCAAATTCACGATTTTTTATCGGATTGTATATTTTCTCCCATGGCACACTGCCATTTTCCACAAACACATTCTCTGGGGTGTTGTCATTGAGAGTGGACTTTACCGCCGCCTTAAGATTGTGAAAATCATTTTCATAAAGGAATATATCAAAAACAGACAAATCATCAACCAGTTCCAAAATCAATTTCCACATCTTTGCACGTTCACGACTTATGATTTCATCAACCATACCGGATTCCGGGATAGAAAAACCCTTTTCATTCAAAAAAGCCATTGCCTCCGCCATATCCGATGCAGTCAAAAGACGTTCCATATCCTGGATTGACAGCATGGAGTTTTCTTTGGTGTGAATTCGGGCCACTGCATAAGTATACTGTTGGGGCATTTAAATCCCTCCCTCGCTGCCAAATAAAAACTTGTTCAATGCATCAGATATTTCCTCTGACTTCTCATCAAAAATAGCATCAAGTCTACAATTTATTTCAACACTTCCGTATACTGCAACAAAGCCGCCATGTTCCGGTATTTCACCGATCTGTTCTTCAACATCCCAATCAGCAAGAAGTTTCTTGAAACTGTCAGGCATAGACAAAATATCACTCTGAGAAAGCAGAAGTTTGCCAGGCTCCTCAAGTGCATATTTTTTGAAAATCTTACTCATAAACGCAAAGTAGCTATCAGCATCCATTGCCTTTATCTCTGCCTTTGCTGCATCAATGGCTTTGTTTATGAGTTCCTGTTTCTTTCTGAGTTCTGCCCGTTTGCCCTCAATCTCATCAGCAGCCTTAGCCCTGCTTATAACTTCGTTTGCAGCAGTATCTGCTTTTTGCCCGAAATCGCATATTATATCTTCTGCCTTTTTCTTTGCCTCGGCAATAACGCTTTCCGAGGTAGTCTTTGCCTCGTTTATTATACTGTCCGCACGCAGTTTTGACTCATTTTCAATCTGCGAAAGTATATTTTCAAGTCCTGTCATACCAATCCTCCTCTTTCCGAAAATTTTTCGGAGTTAATTTAATATTCAGCTTACAGTCCAAGACCTGCGATACCAAATATTGAAAGGATAGATATAAGCAAAGCCAAGATTGCATATGTCTCAACCATTGCTGCAAATATAATGGATTTACCCATCTGTTCAGGTCTCTTTGAAACCAGAGAGATACCTGCAACAGCCGCTCTTGCCTGACGGATTGCAGACCAAAGCCCTACAAATCCCATAGGAAGACATGCTGCAAGATAAAGTAACCCCTCTGCCAACGAAACTGTTGTGGGTTCACCCAGAATACCAATCTGTGTAAGTGTTATAAAGGCAATCAAAAGTCCATAAATACCCTGTGTACCGGGAAGAAGCTGCAAAATAAGAACTTTACCAAACTTCTGCGGGTCTTCTGTAACAACCCCAGCAGCAGCCTCACCTGCCATACCAACACCGATTGCAGAACCTATGCCTGCCAATAATGCAGACAATGCTGCTCCCAACAATGCAAAAACAATACCTAAATTTTCCATAATTTACAAAAACCTTTCTGCCTGCAAAATTTTTTGTCGCAACCGCAGGCTGGTGTGCATTTTTCTAAAGTTTAAATCAAACTATTCTTTTTCCATTTCAAAATATCCAGTTTCTGCACGGAATGGTGAGTACTTCTCTCCGCCGCCATCGTAGAACTTACCAAAGAATTCTACAAACTGAAGTCTGTTTGTGTGTACATAGGCACCAAGGAGGTTTATACCAATGTTAAGTGTATGACCTATAACAAATATAAGGGTAAACCCTATGACACCAACAACTCCCCCGCCAAGCATGCTGCCCATTTTGTTGAACACGTTGGCAATAACCCCCGTCGCAAGTCCAAGTGCCAGAAGTCTTGAATAGGACAATATGTCACTGAGATACCCTGTCACGTTGTAAAGTTCATAAAGGCCTTTGGCAAGACGCTTGAAGGGATTTCTTGATGAGCGTCCGTTTGTAAGGACAATCCCCACTGCACCTATTATCATGGTAATTATTGCTATATCTCCTGCCAGCTTTGGCAATATGAATTTCAGATTTGCCATACTTGCAAACATCGGCATGGACAAAAGATAAACTATTGCGCCACCAACAAGTAAATACCAGAATATAACATCATAAATTGCATCCTTGTAGTGTTTTATCCTAATCAATGAATAAAATTTCATTCCAAGTCCGGCAAACAAATGTATTATACCAACCAAAAGTGAGAACATCAACATTCGCATGGGGTCATCAAGAGGTGAGAACCAAAGTGGCCTTATCACAATCTCCTTATTGAAGAATGTAGCCGCAATCACCTGAATTGCATCACCAAAGTATCCGCCGAACATAACGCCCCAGAACGTAGTTGAAATTCCGCAATAAAGATACATCTTCATTGTCTTTCTCATGCCTATTTTCATATTGGGGAACTTCCACAGTGCAATGCCGCATATCAGCACCATCAAAATACCATATGCTGCATCCGAAAGCATCAGCCCGAACAGGAAGTAATAAAATACCGCCATTGCCGCCGTGGGGTCAAGTTCGCCCCTACCCGGCAAACTGAAGGTTTCGAGAACGCCCTCAAGAGGAGCCGCAAAACCGTTATTTTTAAGAAGAACCGGCACATCATCGCCTTCTGCATCCTCGTATTCCACGGCAACATTAAACTCTTGGGTTAATTTTTTCTCAATCTTTTCCGCATCTATTTTGGGAACATACCCCGTGAGAATAAATGTGCTTTTCCCTTGTCCCAGCTGTTCTATCACCTTATACTTTTCAATACGCATTCCAAGGTGGTCAATGATAAACTTGAGTTGGTTGCGAACATTCTCATACTCACATATTTTTTTGCTGTTTTCCTCTGTTTTGAGTTTTAATTCTTCTATTTCTTTCTGAAAACTCTTTATTTTTTCTGCAGGAGTTTGGTCAAAAGTCAATGCCGGCACAGTAAATCCCATGTATCGAAGAACTTCCTCTGTGCAGTTTGCGTCTGACTTGCCACAAACAGCCATAACACAAGTCTGGGTTTCTGTGCTGCTTACAACATCAAAGTGCACTCTTGCTCCAAGATCATCGTAACCTTTTTTCTCACAGCTTGCTGCAAAAAGGTTTTCCAGCACCTCCCTGTCATAACCTTCAGAAAATGTTCCTAAAAAAGCCGAAGTCTGTTTTGTCCCTGTAAAATTCATGGGAACGCCCAGAGGTTTCCAAGGCATCATGCTCTCTATATTCCCTGTCAGCTTTATAATCTGGGATTGCAAATCTGTTGTTTCTCTTTCAAGTCTTATAATCTGATTTGCTGTCCTTAGAATTTCCTCACGTTTTTCGATCAGGTTTTCATAGTCTGCAACGGATATCTTCTTTAGTCCCTGGAGTGAATCAAACAACGGTTTCTTTTCAGGTATATACCGTTCAAGAATGTCCAAAGCATTCATTGCCTCAATCCGCGCCTTTGAAAACCTTGCCTGAGAAACAGAGGTATCAATGTTTTCAAATCCACCATCATCAGTTTTGAATGTTCTTGCTTCCAGAACACCCATACGCTGAACAGCCTCAAGTATCTTTTTCCTATCTTTTTTAAGGGCATAGATACTCATTTTGGCCATAGGCAAAACTGCCATTTTTGTCACCTCTTTCTGGTTCAGGAAATCAGTTTATCTTTTACTATATCAACAGCCTGAGAAAATTTTTTCTCAGCGATACTCTCCAGCATAGAAATCTCACTGTTGCTTTTTGTATGGCTCTCTTTGCTGTTGTTTCCGGCAATGACAGTTGCGTCTGCTATGGCCTTTTCAATCATATCTTTGCCCTCAGCCATTGACCTTTCAATAATCAACTTTGCCTCAATTTTTGCATTTTCAAGCATTTTTTCAGCATCTACTCTTGCTGTTTTTTCCATAAGTTCTGCATTTTTTTCCGTTTCACAGATTTTTTCGATAGCTTGTGTGCTCAAAATATATCACATCCTTTTATAACACAAACACCTTTTTGTAACAAATACTGCTATACATTTTACCATATTTTCTCTTTAGTGTCAATTATATCAGCTTAACTATTATTTTACCTTTATCTTGTTTTTTTTATTCTTATATGATATACTAAAATTAGTTTATTTTGACAGGAAAGGATGGATAAATGTGGATGGTTTAAAGATACTTCATACCGGCGATTTTCATATCGGCGCAATGCGTACAGCTCTTGGCAACACACGTGGAATGGGTCGTGTGGAAATAAAAAACACACTTTTCAAAGTGTTGGATATATGCAAATCGGAATCTGTGGATTTTCTCCTCATTTCTGGAGATTTGTTTGACACTCCGTTTCCTGACTCCAATACCGTCTCAGAGATAATCCACGCTATGGCTCAAACCCCTGACACCATAATTGCCATTTCACCCGGCAATCACGACTGTGCTTGCCCCGGCTCGGTTTATCTAAGCTATACTTTCCCTGAAAACGTTATCATCTTTACATCATTTCCGGAATACTTTGACTTTCCTGAGAAAAATGTAAGGCTATACGGAGCGGCATTTACCGACCGTTTCGAGAAACTGTCTCTCCTTTCAGGTATAACTGATACCAATCCCGACATGATAAATCTTTGTGTTCTCCACGGCGATGTTGTTTCTTCACATTCTGACAGTTTATATAATCCCATAACACCGGATGCTATCAAAGACAGCGGTTTTGATTATCTTGCCTTGGGGCATATACATAAACGCAGCGACATACAAAAATGCGGCAATACTTTTTATGCATATTGTGGATGTCCCGACGGCAAAGGTTTTGATGAGGACGGCAGCCGCGGTGCATACCTTGGTACAATAGGCAAAGATCTGTTCAAAATGGAATATATTGAACTTTCATCCAGAAAGTATTTGCTTGAAAAAACAGATATCACAAACTGTCAAAATTCTTTTGAGATTTCTTCAAAAATCCTGAATGAAATCAAACAAAAATACCCTCTGGATTTTGACAATAATCTTTATCGCATTTATCTGACCGGTACGTTGAGCACTGACTTTTCGCTCAATATAACCCAGATTGAATCTATATTAAATCAGGAACTTCCCTACGCAAAGGTATATGACAACACCGACACTGACTTTTCAAACATCAAATCAATCGCAAGCGAAAGTTCTCTTCGTGGGATTTTTGTTCAAAAGATGCTTGAAATGACAGAAAATGCGGACAGTGAAGACCGCGATGCTTACAACAAAGCTCTTAAACTGGGGCTAAAAGCCTTTGAAAAGGAGGTGCTTTGGGGTGATAATTAAAAAAATTGATATTGAAAACTTTGGCAAATTCTCAGGACGCAGTTTTGACTTTAAACCAGGATTCAATCTGATTTTTGGAAACAATGAGGATGGCAAATCAACCCTCATGGCTTTTATAAAACTGATGTTTTTCGGTGGGAGCAGCGGAAAAAGCTCTGATATTTCAAAAAACTTGAGAAAAAAATATACTCCCTGGAGCGGAGCACCCATGTCAGGTGCTGTTGAGTTCGCAACCGGTGATGAGGATATTCGTCTTCACAAGGAATTCAAAAAATCCTCAGCCAGTGACAAAACCACCATATTCAATATGACTTTGGGTGAAAATGTTCCTGTCTCCACAGCCGATGAAATGGGCAAAGTCTTTTTTGATATGGAGCTTGGGGAATTTGAACGCAGCGTTTTCATCGAAACTTTTGGGGGATTCACCTCTGAAGGCTCAAGTGACAGTCTTGCCATGAGAATCGCAAACCTTTCGGTTTCAGGAGATGAGAGTTTTTCTCAATCGTCTATTCTCTCAAGGATTTCAGCCGCAAAAGAAGAACTTGTCTCTAAAAGTGGCAAAAAAGGATTGCTGGTTGAGGCAGAAACCAAACTTAATCAACTTAAATTTGAACGCGAAAAACTCGCAACAAAAATTCAGGAACAATATTCTCTCATGTGTGATATAGATGCTCTCAAAAATGACATATTTCAGCTTGAATCACAGCTTGAGAGCTATAATATCTTACAAAAAGTGTCTGCATCAAAAAAAGAATTCAAAACGCTGTCTGTTCTTCTTGAAAAAATCAATCAGAAAGACCATATTTCAAAAGACCTTGGAAAATATAGTATGTCTTTTGATTCCCTTAAAGAAATCATTAAAGACTGCCGAGACCTTAAAGGTCGTATTGCAGAAGGGTTTGCTGTTTCTGACCGCAGCACAACTGCCGTTATATCAGACAATGAATATTCACGACTTTTGGAAATTCAAAATGGTATTTCATTGTTGGACAACGACAGAAATCATCTTCACAGCGGTATAACACGTACCAGAAAGATTTTGGATGACCTGGTTTTTAAGTATATCAAAAAATCAAAACTCACATCTTTGATATGCCTTATATTGTCATTTATTCTTGGGGCAGGATGCATTGCTGTTCTCCCCTCCATGTTCTATGTGGGGATTCTTATATTTGCTGTGGGGGTAGGCTTGTTCTTTAGGTTAAGACATAATATACCCGCAAAGGTTATGAAAAAGATTCCCATCCGACTTGCAAAACAGGATTATGAAAGCAACCTACGTCTCCTGTCTTTTTACCATGATGAACTTTTGCAACGGACTCTGACAGAACTTGAAGATATAATCGACAGCAAACGTCAGGAAGAATTGGAAATAATTGATCAAAAACTCAATTATTATGGATGCAGCAGCATAGCTGAGCTGGAGCAAAAAACGGTCTCTGCACAAAATACAAATTTCAATGCTATAACGAACTCTATAAACGCTCTCAAAGGCCAGTTTGTTTCATTGATTTCTCAGGCATATCCTTGCGAGACCTTTGAAAAGGCAACTTCGCTCCTTGCGGAACTTGAGAGCATGGCATCCGACCTTGAAACTGTTGAGCGGGACATTGAAACGATATACAACACTTCAGATTTGCAAAATCTTACAACAGAGGCCATAGAGCATAAGATGGCACGCCTTTCCTCTTTCATTGAGGAAAAGCAAATTGATTCTAGTGACATTTCAATCAATCCGGAACAAATAAAGGCAGATCTTGTGCAAAAGCGTCTTGACCTTGGTGAGTTGCAGAGCAAAATTAATATTCCGGAAGTGAGCGAATCCGATCTGGATGAACAGATTAAAAATATTACTCAACAATTGACTGAATACAAAGAGCGTTATGCAAGTCTCAACCTCGTCTCCGAGGCTATGGATAAAGCAATCGCTGAAATGAACAAAGGTCTGGGAACCCGTCTCAATCAAAAAACCGGTGAATACCTCAAGCTTATGTCCGGCGGCAAATACTGTGATGTTTTGGTTTCCCGTGATTTGAACGTAGAAACCAGACAGTCTCCGTCAGAGAGCTATCACCAGTGGAAATATCTAAGTTCAGGTGCTATTGACAGAGTATATCTTGCTCTCCGTCTTGCCGCAACTGATATCATTGCAGAAAAACACAATCCGTTGCCTTTGTTCCTTGATGATATCCTGGCTCAGTATGATGACGAGAATTGTAGAAATACCCTTAATTTTTTGAATAAGTATAAGCAAATCTCCGGCTCTGCATCTCAGATTTTTCTTTTTACCTGTCACAAACATATTGCTGATATGGCAAAGGAAACCATTAAAGATTTAACCGAAATAATCCTTTGATATTGACATAAACTACTTAAAACACTTTGAAAGGTGGACAATGACTTCATGGATAATATCCCGTTTTGTATAAAACCCGTAACAATTGCCGACAAAGAGATTTTTGATTCGTACTTTAAAGACGCATCCATTCTAAATTCTGAATCTACCTTTACCAATCTCTTTATGTGGCAGGTGCCATATAATATACGTTATGCAATAATTGACGGTTGTCTGTGTGTTTTTTCCAAGCATAATGACCGTCCTGAAAGTGTCAACTTTCCCTTTGGAGATGGCAATGCCGTATCTGCCCTTGAAAAAATACTTGACTATTTCAAAATCACTGGCAATCCACCCAAAATAAGGTTGTACGGACAATCTCAAAAAGAATTTGTGGAAAAGCACTTTCCCGACACATTTCACTTCAAGACAGACATAGACGCAGCCGATTATGTATACAACATTGATGACCTCATCAATCTGCCCGGCAGTAAGTATCACGCAAAGAGAAATCATATAAACAAATTCAAGACCCTCTATGATTTCAAATATCACCGGATGACCCCTGATTTTCGTGAAGATTGCCGCCTGATGTTCAATCGTTGGTGCGAGAGCAAACGAGATATCATTGACAATATCGAGGAACAACTTATGGCGGTTAACCGTCTTCTTGACAACTGGGAAAAACTTGACATTGTTGGCGGTTGTATAACTGTTGATGGTCAAATGGTAGCATTTTCTTTTGGCGAAGTTCTCAGCGGCAAAGAATCCATTGTTGTCATTCATTTAGAGCATGCAGATGTGGATTTTCAGGGCAGCTTCCCTATGATAAATCAACAATTTTTGGAACATGAATGGAATGGTTTCCGTTTTGTAAATCGCGAGGAGGATATGGGGCTTGAAGGACTCAGAAAGGCAAAAAAATCCTATCACCCCATTCTTATGACAGAAAAATATATTGCCACCTTAAAGTAAGTTTTTGGCATATAAGAGACAAGTTGTGTATATCTTGTATTGAAAAGTATTTTAATGCTATACACAGGAGCGTGTCTGCAATGATTTTTGATACAATGTCAATTATGGCATATGCTGTAGGGCTTGTCCTTACATACGTTTTCTGCAGAATTTTTATAAAGCCTATAAAATGGCTTGCCAAATGTTTGATAAACGGAGTTTTGGGCGGTCTTATTCTTGCGGCAGTAAACTTTGTTGGAGGTTTTGCCGGAATGTATGTCATCATAAACCCACTCACCTCACTTATCTCAGGTTTCCTTGGTGTTCCTGGAGTTTTACTGGTTATAGTTCTTCAGTATATTCTTTAAAAAATAAAACCATCAGCAGATATCTGCCGATGGTTTTTGTTTTATTCTTCATTTGAGGAAATACTTTTTTCAAGGTCGGTTATTGATTGTTCCAGTGCTTTCATTGATTCGCCAAATCCACTCCAGTCATTTTCGGCATTTGCAGTCTTCACTCGATTGAATTCCTCAATAACTTTTTTTGCAACATCCTCATACCCCAATCCGTCATTTGTTTCAGGCTGTACAACATTCTCATCAGTATTCTTTTGGGGAGCCTTTTCATTAAACAATGCATAAATCGCTTCATCAAGACTTGACCTCATAACAATTTTCTCGTTATATGCCACAACAACCTGTTTAAGTTCAGGGAGGGTGGACTGATTGCTTGATGCGATGTATATTGGCTCCACGTACAAAATAGAATCGTCTATTGGAACAACAATCATGTTGCCCCTTATCACCTTTGAACCGCCCTGACTCCAGAGATTCAGTTCTTTGGATATATTCATATCAGAATTTATGCGATTTTCAATCTGCATAGGTCCGTAAACATTAATATCCTTGGGAAATTTGTAAACCTGCAGCTTGCCGTAATTTCCCCACTCGTTCCGCACCGCCAGCCATGCAACCATATTGTCCTTATTGGTGAGGGTATAGGGAACTGTCAACAGCAATTCTGCCCCATCCTCGTTTTCCAATTTCATCATGTTGTAGTATGCGGCAAGTTCCTTTTCCTCGGTTGCTGTGCCATAACGTTCTCTGGCAATTACCCACATATCGTTTTTGTTATAAAATGTTGTAGGGTTTGAAATATGGTATTTGCCATAAACATCTGACTGCACCTTGAACATATATTCAGGATATTTTATATGCTGCTTGATTCCCTCCGGAATCTGGTCGTCCGAAAACAGATTGGGATAAATAGCTCTGTAGTTCTTGACTATGGGGTCATTTTCGTCAACAACATAGAAAGTAACATCACCATTGTACGCATCAACAACGGCTTTTACTGAATTGCGGATGTAGTTGAATTCTCCATTATAGCTCTGAGCATATGGGAAACTGTCCGTAGTAGTGTATGCATCAACAACCCACTTAAGTGTTCCGTCCGCATCAATGACCATATAGGGGTCGGTGTCATATTTGAAGAAAGGTGCAACAGTGTTGAGTCTGTCAAGTATGTTACGGTTTATAAGAATTCTGCTGTCACCTGATACCAAATCAGATATAACAAGGCGGATATCCCCGTATTTTGCCGCAAATATCATTCTGTTCAAAAATCCCAGTTTCAGTCCACCATTGCCGTCATAGGAAAACTCTATATCTTCCTGACCCTCGGAATAGTCAAGTTCCTTATACTTGTGGTTTCCCACAACAACATAATCATTGGTGAGTTCGCCGTAATAAATTCTGGGTTGTTTAATCTGCTGTATTCCATCCGCTGACCTCGGTGGTATATCCTTAATCAGAAACTCCGGTTGTCCCTGAGTTGTAACCTGATTGATAGCATTCATAGTAACACCAAAGCCATGTGTATACCTCAATGTGCGATTGATATAGGTATCCGCACTGTCGCTTAGATTCTCCTTGGTTATCTCACGAGGTGTAATTGCAACCGCTGTCTTTTTGCCGTTTATCTCATAGGGGACAATATCTGTTTCGTTGAACTGATAATAGTTTCTTATCCCCTGAATCTGATTGAGAACTGTCAAATTTGCCGATAAATCAAGAATTCTGATGTTGTCCGTTATTTCTTCATTTGCCTTTATGTCCTCAACCGACAGGTCATTTTTTACATCAAAAACCACTTCAGAAATATTATCAAGTCCATATGCCGCCTGGGTATATTTAATGTTTGCCGCAATATTCTCTTGTTCGCGTATTACCTCGTTTGGTGAAACAATGACGCTCTGGACACCCAAGGCAACAATCCCCGCAAGAATCCATGCTGCAGGATACACCAAAACAGTCTTGATTGCAAGAGCGGTTTTTTTCTTTGAAAGAAAAACTCCTGTCATAACAATAATTGCAATAAGCAAAAACGGGGCAATCCTATAGTATGTCAGCCAAACTGTTTTGTCAGTAAACCCGGCACCGCTGAGTTCACCAAAACTGCTGTAGAGAATGTTTTCAGTTTTGAATACATAACTCAAACAATTTATCCCCAACAAAATGCCCAAATTTATATAGTTATGCAGCGCCACTGATTTGAATCCAAGCAATTCCTTTGCTGAATATCCGCTGAATACAGCACCGAAAAACCAATATACCACAAACACAGCCACGGTTATAAAAAGCCATACACCAAAAGCAGACTCCACCAGAGATACCAAAAACGGTCTCTGGAAAATGTAATAGCCTATATCCCGTCCAAAAACCGGGTCAACTTTTCCAAACCATTGTGGGTTTGTAAACACCAGGAACTTTTCGCTTATGCTTCCGCTTACTAGTCCACCAAGCAACAGTGCACTCAAAAGACTGACGAGAACAGAGATAAGTTTGGAGTGTAAAAAACCCCTTTCTATATTCAGCACATAAAGATTTCGTCTTATAACCAGGATGCTTATGATAACACCCAGAAAAAGACTGACAAAGCTTGTTGTTTGCACCGTTATACGAGTGAATAAATTTTTCAAAAAAACTGATGTATACTGCTGTCCGATTTCTCTTATCTGGATATATTCAACAAAGCTCTTACCTACATAATATACAAGAACAAAAACAATAAGTGCAGCAATAATAACGGCAGCTTTTTTCAAAAAGCCGCTTGACGTTGGTTGATTATCTTTTTTAAAGCCTTTCACATCAATCATTGCTTTCCTCCTCGTCTGTTTCAATCAATGCATTTACAAAATCTGACGGATTAAACTCTCTCAAGTCATTAATTTGTTCGCCCAGACCAATGAGTTTTACCGGAATGTTGTATTCATTCTTTATTGCAAAAACAATTCCACCCTTTGCTGTACCGTCCAGCTTTGTCAATACTATACCTGTGATATCTGCTGCCTCTTTAAACTGTTTTGCCTGAGAAACAGCATTTTGTCCTGTGGTCGCATCTAGCACCAACAGAACCTCCTTGGACGAATTGGGGAGTTCCTTGTTTATTATACGATAAATCTTCTTCAGCTCTTCCATAAGATTTTTTTTGTTGTGGAGTCTGCCCGCAGTATCGCACAAAAGCACATCAGCTTCTCTGTTTTTGGCAGCACCTATTGCATCATATATCACCGCCGCAGGGTCAGAACCCTCCTGCTGTTTGATAATCTCCGCATCAGCCCTCTGCGCCCATACTTCAAGCTGTTCTATTGCCGCAGCACGGAATGTATCTGCAGCCGCAATAACCACCTTTTTGCCCATTTCTTTGTACATATGAGCCATTTTACCGATGGACGTGGTCTTGCCCACACCATTTACGCCTATCACCATAACAACGGCAGGTTTCCCCTGAAGCGCCACTGTGTTGTCTCCCTCAGCGAGTATGTTCTCAAGAATACTACTCAGCTCGCTTTTTAATTCTTGGCCATCGATGATTTTCTTTTCCTTTGCAGCCGTTCTAAGCCTGTCAATGATTTCCACAGACGTATCTACACCTAGGTCTGCCATTATAAGGATTTCCTCAAGTTCTTCAAACAAGTCTTCATCAACAGTTTTGAACATCTTTATAGCATCTTCAATTCTTGAACTGAGTACTTCCTTGGTCTTGCTGAGACTGTCTTTCAGTTTTCCGAACAAGCTCATTATTCCGCCACCTCGTCAATATTTAATGATAACAACTTTGATATACCCTTTTCCTGCATAGTAACACCATACAAAACATTGGCAGCTTCCATTGTGCCACGTCTGTGGGTAACCACGATAAACTGGGTTTTGTTGCTGTATTTTTTAAGATAATCTGCATATCTGTACACATTTATGTCGTCAAGAGCCGCCTCAATCTCGTCAAGAATGCAAAACGGAGTAGGCCTTACCTTGAGGATTGCAAACAGCAACGCAATTGCAGTGAAGGCACGCTCGCCACCTGAAAGCAGTGTAAGGCTTTGCAGCTTTTTGCCAGGGGGCTGTGCCACAATTTCAACACCTGTCTCCATGATATCTTCAGGGTCAGAAAGCACCAATGCCGCTTGCCCGCCGCCAAACAATTCACGGAATACACTGTTGAAGTTTTTGCTTATAATCTCAAACTGTTCTGAGAACTGTTTTTTCATTATTGTAAGCATCTCGTCAATAATCTTTTCAAGTTCGCCCTTTGCTTTTTCAAGGTCAACAGTTTGCTCCGTCAGGAAGTCAAAACGCTCCTTAACATTTTTATACTCTTCAATGGCATCAATATTAATATTTCCCAACGCCTTGATTTTACTCTTAAGCTCAGAAATTTTTGAGGTTGCATCCCTCAAATCTGTAATTTCTTCTGTCTTAAGTTTTTCAGCCTCACTGAATGTAAGCTCATATTCTTCCCAAAGATATGTAAAGATTCCGTCCAAATCACCCTCAGTTTTTGCCTTGGATGACTCTATTTTCGCCTTTTGCTGTCCCAGAGTGAACAGTTTTTCACGAAGTCCCTTTACTTCCTCCTGAAGTTCCTTGGACTTTGCGTCTGTATCTTTTCGCTTTTCGCCAAGGGTTTGAAGTTCTTTTTCAAGATTATCGTACTGAACCCCTATTTCTTTAAGACGCAAAGTCTCCCCCTCAATCTCTTGCTGTTTTTCGCTGATTTTTTTGTTGAGGTCATCAATTTCTTGCTGTTTTTCGTTGTTTTCTTCAAGGATTGCCAGTCTTTCCTCCCTGACATTGTCAAGACGTTCAAGCTGAACCTCAACATCTTTTCGGTTTGTACTTTCATCAATTCTCAGGCCTATGAGCAAATCCTGAGTCATTTTCACCTTTTCATAGATTTCCTCGGATAAAATCTGCATCTGGTCAGCCTCAGTCTTGAGTTTCTCAATATCACTTTCAAGGTCCAATGCAGCTGCATTGCATTTTGCAATATCATCGTTTATCTCGCCTGTTCTTTCCTCAACAATCTGAATGTCATTAAGAAGCTGTAATTTTCTCTCTTCTGCTGCCTGGAAATACACTCTGCTGTGCTCTGAATCAGCCTTTGCTCTTATATATTCCTCGCTGCATTCAGAAATTTCATTTCGTTTTTCTTCCAACAACACAGACAGTTCTTCAATGCTTTGGCCGTTTTCCATCTTTTCTTTTTCAAGTTTATCCAGTTCTGTTGTTAAGCTGTCTATCTCAACCATTAATGTCTCAATTTCTGCAACTCTTGACAAAAATCCAGAATTTTTGCCAGCACTTCCGCCGCTAATTGCACCACCTGCCTGCATCACGTCACCATCAAGGGTCACAATCCTGAACTTGTGCCCGCACTTTGCAGCCATTGCAATGGCATTGTCAATATTATCAGCAACAACCGTTGCCCCCAGCACATTTCCCACGATGCCGTCATACAGTTTGTCACACTCAACCAAATCTTTGGCAACAGCAATATATCCTCTAAGGTTTTTGGCGGCTGACATATCTGCAGTACGTTCTTTGACTGTTGATATTGGCATAAAAGTTGCTCTGCCCAGTTTGTTTTGCTTTAAGTAGTTGATTGCCGCCTTTGCATCCTGCTCGTTTTCGGTTACTATATTCTGACTAACAGACATCATGGCAACCTCAACGGCTGTCACATACTTTTTTTCAGTAGTCACCAGTTTTGAAAGGGGGCCATAAATCTTCGCATTTTTAATCTGTCCGCCTGCATATGCGGTCATAACAGCCTTTACACTGCGACTATAACCCTCAAAATCATTCTCCATATCCTCAAGAACACCTTTGCGTGAATTCTTGCGGCTGAGTTCGGCCAGAATATTATTCTTCTTTTCATTGAGCCTTTCTTCATTTTGCTTGAGAAGTGAAAATTCCCGTTCTTTGTCCTCTGCATCTTTTTTTGCAGCTTCAAACTCTGCAGTAATCTTAGAGAGGTTCTCCTCAACCGCTTTGTTTTGCTGTGCTATCCTTTCATGTTCGACTCTATGCCTTTCAAGCTCTTCGTCAATATTTTGCCTCTCTCTGACAAAGTTTTCTATAAGAATATTATAGTTTTCCACTCTGCTTTTCAGATTACTGATTTCGGCAGTTTTGTCAATTATATCACCTTTGATGCTTTCAATACTTTCGTTATTTCCCTCAAAGGTGGAATTTATCTGTGAAAACTCAGTCTCCACATCTCTTATTTTTTCCAGAATTTCTTCATGTTTCCTTTTTAATTCGTCATAAACCTTTGTATGGCTCACAATCAAAGCGTCAAGCTGTGCTGCTCCACGCTCACTCTTTCCCATTTCTTCGGTAATTCTGGCAATATTCTCTTTGCAATATTCAATGTTTGCATTGGCAAGGCTTATCTTATTATTTTCTTCTGCCGTCTCCTCGGATGCAGTTTTTTGTGCCTGCCTGCATTCTTCCATCTGCTCTTCATATTTATTGATAAGATTATACATTTCCTGAGTGAGGTTTTCTTTGTCGTCAACCTCCTTTTGCATCATGTCAATACTGTTTGAAACAGCCTCCATTCGGTTGTCTATCTCAACAAGTTCTGCTCTTAATCTGGATATTGATGCAACAGAAACATTAACATCTACAACTTTCAATTCATCACGAAAATTAAGGTATTTTTTTGCTTTTTCGGACTGTATGCGCAAAGGTTCAAGCTGCCCCTCAAGTTCTGACATTATGTCATTGACACGGGTCAGGTTGTCATTTGTCTTTTCCAGTTTCTTCTCTGCCTCATTTTTTCTGTATTTATACTTGGTTATTCCCGCCGCTTCTTCAAATACTCTGCGACGGTCCTCTGACTTGTTGCTCAAAATTTCATCAATTTTGCCCTGTCCTACAATGGAATAACCCTCTTTACCCAGACCTGTATCCATAAACAATTCATGTATATCCTTAAGACGGCAGGACGCATTATTGATAAGATATTCACTCTCACCGCTTCTGTAAACACGTCGTGTAACAACAACCTCTTCAAAATCTATGGGCAGAATTTTGGCAGAGTTGTCCAGGGTAAGGGAAACCTCCGCAAACCCCTGAGGCTTCCTCACCTCGGTGCCGGAAAATATAACATCCTCCATGCGACTGCCACGGAGTGAACGTACGCTTTGCTCACCCATAACCCATCTGATGGCATCGGAAATATTACTCTTTCCCGAGCCATTGGGTCCAACAATAGCAGTTATACCAGGATTGAAATCAAGATATATTTTGTCAGCAAAGGACTTGAATCCCTGCAATTCAACACTTTTAAGATGCAAAAAAATTACCTCCTTGGTGGAAGTTTGGCACTTCTTTCCATTATAACTTTATCAAATTATTATACCATATTTTAAATTGGTTGTCTATAGTCAATTATAATTAAAAACCTTGTTTAACATATATGTCAAACAAGGTTCTATGATTATATTATACCGCCATCAACAGCAAGGATCTGACCTGTTATGTACGTTGCAGCATCCGATGCCAGAAAGAAAATAGTCTCCGCAACATCCCCGACTGTCCCCACTCTCTGCAGAGGAATTTCGTGACAAAAGGCATCTATATCTTCAGCAGACAAATGTGAATTCATGTCAGTATCAATCATTCCCGGTGCAACACAGTTCACATTTATCTCTGATGGTGCAAGCTCTTTCGCCAATGCCTTTGTAAAGCCAATCACCGCTGCTTTCGCCGAAGAATACAAAACTTCACACGACGCACCGCATATACCCCATATGGATGATACATTGACAATCTTTCCTTTATGCTCCCTTACCATTTGCGGAACAACCGCTCTGGCACAATTCATCATGCCGAACACATTTGTTTCAAAAACGGATTTTATTTCTGATTCCTTAAAATCCGTAAAGAGTCCTTGTACCGGTGCAATTCCGGCATTGTTTACAAGCACGTCAATTATGCCAAATCTTTGATTTACCGACTTTATCATTTCTTCAACCTGAGAATTGTCAGAGACATCCGCACAAAAAATTTCAGCACTGCCTCCAAGGGTCTTTATTTCATGGCAGAGTTCTTCTGCCGCCGTTTTGCTCTTGTTGTAATTGATTGCAACATTGTACCCGTTTTCTGCAAATTTTTTTGCAGTTTCTCTGCCAATGCCACGGGATGCCCCAGTAATCAAGACTGTTTTCATTCTGCAGTCCCCTTTCTTGATTTTACTTTTTTTATTAGCGAATAATACTGGTTTTCACGCTTTGAAAAATTGATTTCACCATGTCTAAGGCATGCATCCAGATGTCTTAGTGCCGAACAAACAAACTCAGATGCAAACTGCTCCATATCAGATGTTACTTCAAAACCAAAACTGTCACCAATCATATTTACAATATTTTTTACATTTACCGATGCCGAAATCAAAGCATTTTTCAGACTATACTCTGTGTTTTCATAAAGTGCTGTCTTGTAAACAGGACTTGAAATATTCGCAGCCAAATCCTGCAAGGTTACTCCTACAAAACCTTTTTCTGCTCTGTTAAACTTATATTTTTCTGCAAACATATCAAACAACGCAGACACTAATGCATTCTCAAATATCTGTTTTTCTGCATCAGCTTTTTTTCTGGCATCAGCCTTCTCAAGCCTTTCCTCACGTTGAATTTCCGTGATTTCACGAAGTATTTTTCTCTCCTTTTTGCCTATGCCGGGTTTGGTGCCACCTCTCCCCTGAGACTTTCTTCGCTGGGGTTTCAGCACGCCTGCACCCACAACTTCAAAATCCACAAACTGTCTTCCTATATCAACCGCTGATACCTTAATCTTTACTCTATCTCCAACTGTAAAGCTGCGTTTTGTTTTCAGTCCCGTCATGGACACTCCGTTATCCGAAATCACATATACATCATCTTCCAGAGTGCGCGCCGCAACAAATCCCTCGACAGTATTCTCCAGTTCCACAAAGAAACCTGATGATACCACATGAGTAATTAAGCCTTCAAACTTTTCACCTATTTTATCAGTCATAAACTCTGCTTTTTTGACCGCTTTCCAGTCGAGTTCTGCATCTGCCGCATTAACCTCTGTCACAGATGCCGTAACCGAAGAACTGACTGCCAATTCTTTGAAATGACTTTTTCGTTTGTCAGAAATCTCACCTTTCAAACTTTCTTTTAAAACTCTGTGCACCGCAACATCAGCATACCGTCTTATGGGCGAGGTAAAATGGCAATAGGTGTCAAAAGCCAATCCAAAATGTCCCATGTTTTTTTCGCTGTACTTTGCCTTTGACATTGCACGAAGAATCAAATAGCTTACAACAACCGACCGTGGTGTTTCAGCAACAGAACGCAAAATCCGTTGAAAGTCTTTGGGTTTCATATCGGTGCTATACTGAAAATCCACCCCTAGAACTGGCAAAATCTGGCCCAACCGTTCAAGTCTCATAAGGTCAGGTTGTTCATGAATTCGATAAACACAGGGGAGACCCTTGTCTGTAAGGTGTTTTGCCACCGTCACATTGCAAATGAGCATAAACTCTTCAATTATGTTGTTTGATTGTGTTATGGGATATTTTTCTACACTTATGGGTTTTCCGTCTTTGCCCAAGGTTATTTTGGATTCATGGGTTTCAAATTCTATTGAGCCGTCGGCAACTCTTTTTTTGTTCAATATCCCTGCCAATCTTTTCATTTGATGCAGCATTGACACCAGATGTGAATACTTTGCACAAAGCTTTTCGTCACCCTCAAGTATTTTTGTCACATCAGCATATGTCATTCTGTCATGGGAACGGATAAAACTTTCACAAATATTATAACTCTTTACCTTGCCCCTGGGCGAAATCTCCATGAAAACCGACATTGCAAGTCTAATTTCGTTGGGCTTTAAACTACACAGCTCGTTGGAAAGTTCGAATGGCAGCATAGGAATTACCGTATCAATAAGATACACACTTGTACCTCTTGAAAACGCCGCACGGTCAATGGGTGAATTTTCAGTTACGTAGTGAGTAACATCTGCAATGTGCACCCCAAGACAATAATTGCCGTTTTCCATCAACTCGATTGATACCCCATCGTCAAAATCCTTTGCGTCTTCACCGTCAATGGTTATAATAAGCTTGTCCGTCAAGTCTTTGCGGCCAACACAATCAGCCGACGTCACCTCTTTGGGCATGTTTTCCGCCTGACGCACAGCACCCGGCGGAAATTGCGGCATTATATGGTATGCACTAAGCAAATCAATAAAAGTCATAAATGGCTCATCTCCGTTTTTTTAAAGCTGCTGGTATTTTGCCCCAAAACTTATTTTAATATCCCTTTAAGAAAAACCGCCCCAAAAAGTTGGAGCGGTTATGTTTAAACAGTATAAATATTATTACTCAGCTGCAGTCTCCGCATCTGTTTCAGCCTCTGCTGACTGAGCTTGCGATGCAGCCAAATCCTCGGCTGTCATGAGGATATTGCCTTCAGCATCAACCAGGTTACCTTCTTCATCAAGGCCAGCCTGAACCTGTTCGCCCTGTTCAGTCTGCTGTGTTGCTGCCTCATCCTCTGCCTTGTTGACATTGATTGAATAAACAGCAAGAGCGATTGAGCTTGCCACAAAGAGTATTGCAACCAATGAAGTCACCTTCTTGAGAACCTCATCAATAGTTCTGCCCTTGTTCTTGCCAAAAAATGTTTCTGCACCGCCGGCAATGGCACCCGAAAGACCCTGCTGTTTGCCGTGTTGCATCAAAACCACCGCAACAAGTATAACAGAAATAATTACATGAATAATAATCAAAGTTGTTTGCATTTTAATTCCTCCTAATGATTTGCAAAAATTATAGAGCGTGGATATCTGTTATTCCTGATTTTTACGCAGGAACACGGGAACGTCAATTCCGTCATCTTCGCTTACCTTATAAAAAGACTCTATCTTTTTTTCAAGAGTTTTTTCTTCAACAGCTACATCTGACTCAGAATCTTCTGCTTTCTTTTCAACAAGTTCACTTCTCATTGAGGCAAAAAGCCCTTTCCCATCATTCTTTGCAAAGGGAGAAGATGCTCTGCCCAAAATAGGACTTGGTTTGCCTTCAAAACCTGTTGCAATAACAGTAACCTGAATTTCATCACCAAGTGTCTCATCAATTATTGCACCGATAATGATATTTGCGTCCTTATCTGCTGCATCTGTGATAATCTCAGATGCTGTCTGAATTTCAAGAATACCCAAATCACTGCCACCTGTAACGTTGAGAATAACGCCTTTAGCACCTGTGATTGTGGTCTCAAGCAACGGACTGTTGATAGCCTTAGCCGCTGCATCATGTGCACGGTTTTCGCCAGTTGCCTTGCCGATACCCATATGCGCATAACCTGTATTCTTCATGATTGTCTTTACGTCCGCGAAATCAAGACTGATAAGACCAGGTCTTGAAATCAAATCAGAAATGCCCTGAACACCCTGTCTGAGTATATCATCAGCCATCTTGAAAGACTCTGTAAGAGGTGTCTTGTTCTCAGCAACCTCCAAAAGTTTGTCATTGGGTATAACAACCAAAGTATCAACACACTCTTTGAGGTTTTCGATTCCTATAGCTGCGTTCTTTGCACGAACCGCACCCTCAAACCAGAATGGTTTTGTGACAATACCTATTGTAAGAATACCAAGCTCCTTTGCAATCTGTGCCACAACAGGAGCCGCACCGGTACCTGTACCGCCGCCCATTCCGGCTGTAACAAAAACCATATCAGCATCCTGAATTGCAAGCGCAATCTCATCACGGCTTTCATCAGCCGCCTTTGAGCCAACTTCGGGAACAGCACCCGCACCAAGACCCTTGGTGAGCTTTGCCCCAATCTGAATTTTCTGTGCAGCCTTTGAAAGTGCCAAATCCTGCTTATCTGTATTAACTGCAATGAATTCCACACACTTAACGTCTGCTTCAATCATTCTGTTTACTGCGTTATTACCACCGCCGCCAACACCAACTACTTTTATTTTAGCTGGGCCTGCTGTTTCAGTATCAAACTCAAACACAATAATTCCTCCTATCTTTTGAAGAGCTTGTCCAAAATTTACCATTTATAATTGTATCAAAAAAACTGCCGAATCTAAATATGTACTATGCTCTCACACGACAAAAAGTCGCTTTTTCACATTTACATTTTATTTTAGCATTTTATTTCATTTCTGTCAAGAGAAAACATTTATTTTACTTTGTTTCTTCTTTGCCCGTCTCTTTCTCTACGGTTTCCTCCGTTTTTTCAGAAGCATCTGTCAATTCTGCATTATCCTCGGAAGGTACTTTCGGATCACCCTCATTGTCTTCCCTCTTGCCTGCCTCAAGAGCAAGTCTTGCCAGACGTTCCTTGTCTCTTGCCCTCTTTTCAAAATAAATATCAAATGTAATTCTGCGGATTGACGCCATGTTGTTGAATATTCTCACACCAAAGACAATTATCACCGCAAATGAAAGGTTGATACCCAAGAGATTGCCTATATAGGTCAACAAAACTGCAAGAATTGCATTTGAAACAAGTCCTATCATAAAAACATTCAAGTTGAATTTTTTGTTTAGATTTGCCAACAATGCTCCAAACACCGAATCAAGGGCAGCAATAATTGCCACAGCCACATACGGAAGGGTTGCCAGACTCAGATTATATGGCACCAACAGTCCCATGAGTATACCAAGCACCCCTGCTATAACAAAAATCATTATTCTGTCACCTCCGGTTCAACTGTCTGTGCAAACTTGAATGTTCCTGCACCTGTATATTTTTTTATGAGCAGCTTGTTGCTCTTTTTTATAGTCACATCAATACCATAAAAACCTGCTTCGTCAATGGCTCCGCCCGGCATCCTCAGTGCATTCTCCAAAGTATCAGGGTTGCCTATTGCTTTAATCTCAAATGGTGCAGCTAGTTTTGTGTTGTTTATGCTTACTGTAGGACCCGCACAACGTATCTCACTCGTCGCCAGAATTCTCTCATCATTTATAGACAAGGCTTCTGCACCTGACGCACGAAGTTCATTGAGAATGGTCAACAAATATGAATCATGTACTATTCCATAACCATCGCTGTATATAACCGAATTGGAGTTTTGCACCGCACCATCTTTGATTACCACAACAATTCCACTTCCTGTTACATCTGTAAGTCCTGCGATGGTCTCAGCACGGGTAAGCTCCTCTTTCAGTATCTTTGTAGCACCGCCACTTTCAGATACCTGCTCTCTGTATTTTGAAAGGTCATTTTGCAGTTCAACAATTTGTTGCAGCAAATCCTCATTTTTCTCAAGCTCTGCTTTGTATTCCTGTTGCAAAGTCTCAACCCTGTTTGAAATCTGACTTTCAACCGCATTGGTCTTTCTTACGCCCTTGATTTGCCAGGTTATGGTAAACACAAGAATAAACACCATCACCGACATTGATATTTGAAATTTTTGTTTTTTTGTCCAATTCATTTTTTACTTCCCTCTTTATACAAAACTATTCTTCAGCATTTTCTGTCTGACCATCCTGTTTTTGTGCAGTATCTTCATTGTTTTCGGGCATTTCGTTTCCCTGTTCCATAGTTTCTTCCGGTTTTTCGTTCATCTCATCACGTGGTCCTACATACAATTTTTCTCCCCTATAATCGAATAATGCTTTTTCATACTCAGAAATATTCTCTGTAATCACCTTTTTTATAAACTTCAGCTTATACTCCATATTTTCATAGCTGCCAAGGAGCATATACAGCCTGTTTTCATAATCAATCTTTATATCTGATAAATCCCCAAAGTTTATGTAATTAACTCTTTCCAACATATCAAGCTGAGAAAGAATTTCCATACATTCAAACAATTCTCCCGCTCTTGCATCATCTTGGGCAGCAATGTTTTTGCCCGCATCGCTGTTGGCAACCTCAATCCCCTCCAGCTTTGCCACACTTGGAGGTATTTTGGCTTCTTCATCTTCAAGAATCTTTATAATTTTACCGTCTTCATCAACACATAAAAGCTTTTGCTCATATTCCAGATAAGCTGACACCTTTGCCTCTTTTACCCAAATTTTTACCTTGTTGGGGAACAATCGTCTTACATTTGATTCTGCAATCTGGGGATTGTCACCAAGACGTCTCTTTATTGCACGTATGTTGGTGCTGAATATATTGTTGCCCACCTTTACCTTGGCAATATCCAAAATTTCCGCCTCGCTCATTTGCTGTTGGCCTACGCAAAAAACAGTCTTTATATCAAATATCGGCGCCTTAAGAACAACAAAAATAACACCTGTACATATAAACAAAAAAGCAAAGACTATCAGGCTACGTTTTGCCTGATTTCTCTTTCGTTTTTTCATCATATTCCGTTTTTTCTGTTCAAGCTCTGTAGTAGGTTTTGGTGTTTTTCTTTTCATCACGGCTTGTCCCTTCAAAAAACTTTGTGCCATGCAGAGCATGGCTCTGCACAGCTATTTTCTCTTAATCGATGCACCCAAACTTGAAAATACATCTTCAATATTTTCATATCCTCTGTCTATGTGTTCAATATCTGATATTTCTGTGTCCCCAATGGCAGAAAGTCCTGCAATGACCAGAGCGGCTCCGCCCCTCAAATCACTTGCGGCAATCTTTGCCCCCTGAATATAGTTGCATCCGGTGACAGCAGCCAACCTGCCGTCCACAATTATATCTGCACCCATCTTGATAAGTTCGGAGACATGCTTATAACGACTTTCAAATATATTCTCTACAAAGACAGTGGTTCCCTCCGCCGTAGCAAGTGCCGACATGAAGAGTGCCTGAGCATCCGTAGGAAATCCCGGATAGGGTGACGTTATAATTTTCCCCAAACCTCTGGGTCTTTCGTTGCATTGTATGCGGATATTATTCTTAACTGTTGTTACCCTGCAGCCTGAATCCTTCAGCATAGAAAGAATCAGCCGTATATGCCCGGCATCTACATTTTTCAGAAGAATGTCCCCTCCGCAACAAGCAACACCACACGCACAGGTTGTGGCAAAAATTCTGTCCGGTATTATATTATACTCCACTTTATGCAATTTTTCAACACCTATAATGTGAATTATTTCAGAACCTGCACCGGAAATTTTTGCCCCCATTGCATTAAGAAAATTCTGAAGGTCAACAATCTCAGGTTCTCTTGCCGCATTGGTTATCACAGTTTCACCATCCGAAATTGCGGTTAGCAGCATAATATTCTCGGTTGTTCCCACACTGGGAAACAGAAGATTTATGGTTGTTGGATTTATCTTTTCTGCTTTGCAGTATATATATCCCCCAATTTCTTCAACCGAAACACCTAACTTACGAAAGGCCTTAAGGTGCAAATCAATAGGCCTGAGACCTATTGCACATCCCCCAGGATATGAAATGATAGCACGATTGGTTCTGGAAATCATAGCCCCAAGAAACAATACTGACGACCGCATACTGCTCATAAGCTCGTTTGAAATTTCATACTTCTGCATGTTTTCAGTGTTAATCACTGCTGTATGCTCATTATACTCCGCTTTGCCGCCAAGCTGTCTTATAATTTCAAGTGCAGCTTTTACGTCTGCAAGGTTTGGACAGTTATGTATAACACTCTCTTCACCGCTTAAAATGGTTGCGGCAAGGATAGGCAGGGCAGCATTTTTTGAACCCTGAACATCAACCTCGCCGCTTAATTTTTTTCCTCCGCAAATTGCGATTTTATTCACCGTAACACCTCCACGTAAGGATTTCTGCGTCATATCTACATACTATGTAGCGTCGCAAAAGGTGTTACTGGGAGGATTAACTTTTAATCTTCCTCAATTACTTTTGATTTCTTTGAGTATGTTATATATCTTATCAGTTGCATCGGGGATACCTATACTCTTTGAACCACGGCTCATATCACGAAGAACATCATCGTTGTCCAGAATATATTCAATCGTCTTCTCCAAATTCTCTTTAGAAAGTTCGCTTTCACATATGACCACAGCACCGCCTGAGGCCTCCACAGCACGGGCATTATGTTCCTGATGATTGCCTGCAACATATGGGGAGGGAATAAGTATTGCCGCTTTCCCAAGCGCAGTCATCTCACTGACCGAGCCCCCTGACCGTGCAATAATCAAATCAGCCGCATTAAGCGCCAAATCCATATCATAAATGTATTCCGAAACTCTTACCGCCGGATAATCTTCCAAAGTTATGCCTTTATCCCTGAATTTTTTCATTACACTCTCATACTGATTATTTTTGCCGGTGGACATTATCATCTGATACTTGTTTTGACCAACAATATCACATATCCAATCAACTGCCACAGAATTGATTTTTTCAGCGCCCAGACTGCCGCCAAAAATCAAGATAACCTTTCTCTCATCAAGGCCAAGCTTTCTTTTGGCAGCAAACTGGTCAGTGGCGAGAATTGATGGTCTCACAGGATTGCCTGTAACCTCAATCCGATGGCACGCAGGAATAAACTTCTTCGCCTCTGCCATGCTCAGTGCCACAACATCCACAAATCTTGCCAAAAGTCTTACAGTAACTCCGGGATAGGCATTTGCCTCATGCACCAAAGTGGGAATCTTCATCATTGCTGCAGCAAGCAAAACCGGTCCGGTGACATATCCACCAGTACCCATAACAACATCAGGCTTAAATTCTTTTATAATTGTCTTTACTCGCCTGATACCGTCGAAAATCTCAGCCAGGGTTTTCACATTTTTTAAACTTAGTTTACGCTCAAATCCATGAATTTTTATAAATTTGATATCATAGCCTTGTTTTGGAACAAGGGTTGCCTCCATGCCATTCTCTGAACCTATAAACAAAAACTGGCTGTCAGGCTCTTTTTCCTTTATAAAATTTGCAACAGCAACAGCAGGATTTACGTGCCCCGCTGTTCCACCGCCGGTAAACAGAATTCTCATACCAAAATCTCGCCTTTCTCTTTGCAAGATACATTTAAAAAACTACAGCTTGCTGTGTTTTGACACATTAAGCACTATACCCATCTCTGACATGGTAATTGCCAATGCCGTTCCGCCGTAGCTGAAAAACGGCAATGGCATACCAGTAACAGGAATTGACGATGTTACAACCGCTATGTTTACAAGTGCCTGAATTGCTATCATAGCAATTATGCCAGTGGTAAGAAGCGTGCCAAAAAGGTCAGGCGCCTTGAGCGCAATCTTAACACCCCTAGCAATCAGGAATATAAACATAAGGGATACAAGAACTGCTCCCAGAAGCCCGAATTCCTCCGCAAGAATGGAGAAAATAAAGTCGTTCTGGGGTTCAGGTATATTCATATACTTTTGTCTGCTCTGCCCCAGTCCTGCGCCAAAAATGCCGCCGGAACCTATGGCATAAAGCGACTGAACTATCTGCCAACCCTCGCCCTGTATATCCTTAAATGGGTCAAGGAATGTTGTGACACGAGCAAGACGATATGGTGCCATGGCAATCGCCATAACCAAAATCGGCAATGCAGCAAGGCCAAGGAGCATAAAATGTCCTATCTTTGCGCCTGCTACAAACAAAAGTATTACACAGGTTGCCACAATAAGCATTGTACAACTGAAATGGGGTTCCATCATAATTATCAACGCAACAACACCGATAATTGCTATGTACATAAAGAACACACCAAAACTTTTAAGTTCCTTATAGTTTTTGGACAGACTATAAGAGAAAAAGACTATCATCGTGATTTTTGCCACCTCAGATGGCTGAAAGTTAATGGGCCCAATGTAAATCCAACGTCTTGCATCGTTTATCTTTCTTCCTATGCCCGGCACAAGCACCAGAATAAGAAGCAATACGCTCATCACCAAAGCCGGAAATGCCCACTGTTTAAGTTTTCGGTAATCATAGTTTGCTGTTATAAGCATCCCGATACTACCAAACACCGCCCACAAAAGCTGTTTTTTGAAATAATAGAAACTGTCATTGTTTGTTGACTGACTGGCATACGCAATAGGACTGCTGGCACTTAAAACCATAAGCAATCCAAAGGCAAGTAATATATAAACGGCTACTAAAAATTGCAGGTCCGCTCCTTTTGCAGCACCGGCAAGTCCACGAATTTTGGACGCAACAAGCTGCCCGTTGTTGACTGTTTTTGGCTTTTGTATGATTTTTTTTCTTTTTACCCGTTTCATAACTATCACGGTCAGCCTTTCCAATAGATTTTAACGCTTTTGTCCTTAAATCAAAAGCCCTAATACGCACAGACACACTGTCACCAATGAGAAAATGGCAACAATCTTTTTTTCACTCCATCCGCACATCTCAAAATGATGATGAATTGGACTCATTTTAAATATTCGTTTTCCGGTTTTTTTGAACCATGCAACCTGAATTATAACAGATAAGGATTCCATAACATAAACAAAACCCACAATCAAAAGCAGCAGGGGATTTTTCATATATATTGCCATAGCTGCAACAGCACCGCCCAAAAATAATGAACCGGTATCACCCATAAACACCTTTGCCGGAAATTTGTTATAAATCAAAAATCCCAGCAATCCGCCAATCAGTGTAGAACTGAACAAAACCACTGCTGTGTTTCCTGCAATACTTGATGAAATACAGTAAAAAATGCTTACAACCAATGTTATACATGCAGCAAGTCCGTCAAGTCCGTCTGTAAGGTTCACGCTATTTACCGCCGCAAGCATGACAACTATGATAAATGGTATATATACAAAATAATTGAGGTTTATAAGAATCTCTGTAAAGGGAATAAAGATTTTTGTATCTATAATCCCGCTACTTACCAACCAAACCGAAAAACCCAATGCCACCAAAAACTGTAGTGAAAACTTTTGTCCTGCCTTAAGTCCCAGATTGCGTTTGAGTATAACCTTTATGTAATCATCAACAAAGCCTATGGCACCAAAGCCTAATGCAGCCAAGGTCACAATAACAACACCTTTGATATTTTCGCTTTCCTTATTGATTCCAAAGACAAAAATGCCAATCAACAGTGCAACAACTTGGGCTATGATAAATATAAATCCACCCATTGTAGGAGTTCCTGACTTGGTTTGATGCCATTTTGGCCCCTCCTCCCTTATCTCCTGACCAAACTTGAGTCTGTGAAGAAGGGGTATCAGAAATATTCCGTTTATTGCTGCAACAACAAAAGCTGCAAATATAACTATCAGTGGTTTAATCATTTTATCCTCCGCTATGAACAATTTTGATTATTTGTTGTGTTTTTCTTTTACAAAGTCTGCAATTTCTTCAAGTCTCATGCCTCGTGACCCTTTAAACAAAATCACGTCATTGGGCTTTAAAATTTCCATTATGTGTGCCTTTGCCGAATTGTTGTCATAAAAAACATATATCTCTGATGAATTGAAGCCCTTTTCAATAGCACCCTTTGCCACAAACTCGGCATGAGGTCCCACCGCAACAAGACACCCCAGGTCATAATCACAGGCAAGTTCCCCAACAGCTATATGTGACTGCTGTGCATATTCACCCAGCTCAAGCATATCTCCCAAAACCGCCACTTTTCTGTGAGGAGTCTCGCTGTTTCGGGGCATTGTTACCGACAAAACTTCAAGGCCCGACTTCATGGAAGTTGGACTTGCATTATAACAATCCTTGATTATGACACAATCCTCTAAAACTTCGATATTCTGACGCATACCCTGTGGATGGAAATCGCTTATACCCTCCACAATATCCTCCATGGACATATCATACTTTATGCCGGTCAAAGCTGCCGCCAATGCATTGTATACGTGATGTACTCCGGGAGCATTTATCAGAACTTCATATATCTCTCCCTCAACCTTCATATCAAATCTTGTGCAATCAGAGGACTTTCTTACATTGGTTGCAACAAGGTCACAGTTCTGGTTCTCAATCCCATAGGTAAGGGTTTCATAGGGTAAAGTTCCTGTTACTCCATTGAGTAGTTCATCGTCACCATTGAGAATTACTGTGCCATATCCCGATGGGAGACCTTCCAGCACCTCAAGTTTTGCTTTAAGAATGTTTTCCTGAGACCCAAGATTCTCAATATGGGAAAATCCAATATTGGTTATTATAGCGGTTTCAGGAGCCGCAATCTGTGTCAGCCTTGATATCTCACCAAAAGCACTCATACCCATCTCAAAAACAGCTATTTCATCATCCAGGCTAAGACGGAATGTAGTCAATGGGAGTCCTATTTCATTGTTAAAATTTCCCTCTGTTTTAAGAACTTTATACCCACGCTCCAAAACGCATGCGACCATATCCTTTGTGCTGGTTTTTCCTACACTGCCAGTAATGGCAACAGATGGAATCGAAAACCTACCTCTGTAATATGTCGCTATATCACGAAGTGCTTTATAGGTATTTCCCACCACTATGGTGGCATAATTGCCTGTGTTTTCAAACTTTTCATCAACTACACAACACACTGCACCGCTGTCAAGAGCCTGACTTACAAAGTTATGTCCGTCAAACTTTTCTCCCCTAAGGGCAACAAACACCGAACCCTCGCTAATCTTCCTGCTGTCTGTAACTACATCTGTTGCAAGTATTGTCTCATCACAATTTTCTGTTTTTCCGCAACAACATCCGGCAATTTGTTTTACTGTCAAAATCTTCTCCAAGTCATATCACTCCTATATTCCAGAAGAATCAATCAATTTAAGAACTATTTCTCTTTCGTCAAAAACGATAGTTCTGTCCTTCAAAATCTGGTAAGGTTCATGACCTTTACCCGCAAGCAAAATTATATCATCCTTCTCAGCATTGTCAAGAGCAAATTCAATAGCCTCAAATCTGTTTTCGATGGCAGTATATTTGCATCCAGTGTCCTTTATTCCTGCCAAAATATCATTTATTATAGCTTTAGGCTCTTCACTTCTGGGATTATCACTGGTCACAATACAAAAATCCGAGAGTTCTCCAGCAATTTTTCCCATCTGGGGTCTCTTGGTTTTGTCCCTGTCCCCGCCGCACCCAAAAAGAGTCACGATTCTCCCTTTGGCAAAGCCACGAATGGCATTTAAAATATTAAGAAGTCCATCCGGCGTGTGTGCATAGTCTATTATAACCGTATAATCAGTACCTGTTTCTACAACCTCAATTCTGCCCTTTACACCCTCTGCACATTTGAGTCCATTTGCAATTTCCTCAAGGGAAAGTCCTGCCGCAAGACATATTCCCGCTGCAGTCATAGCATTGTAAACCGAAAATCCACCTGGAATAGGCAGGCTTATCCTCTGCATCTTATCACCATATGCAAGGTCGAACTCCACCCCATTTGCTTTATAATCAATATTCTTTGCCGTAATATCACATGGATTATTGATTCCATAGGTCATGATGTTGCAACTGCTCTCTTCCTTGAGCTTAGTCCATGACTGGTCATCCACATTAAGCAGCCCGGTACGACACTTTTTGAAAAGTTCTGCCTTAGCAAGAATATAGTTATCCATTGTTTCATGAAAATCCAAATGGTCCTGAGTAATATTGGTGAAAGCACCTATATCAAATTCACATGATGCCACACGGTCAAGTGCAAGAGAATGTGATGACACCTCCATAACCACAGCATCAACCTTCTCCTCAGCCATCCGGTTAAACAACTGCATAAGCTCCAAAGAATCAGGTGTGGTGTGATGAGATGGTATAACTGCATCGCCTATCATATTCTGATTTGTGCCTATAAGGCCCACTTTCTGTCCACAACTTTCAAGAACAGACTTCACAAGATAAGTTGTTGTAGTTTTTCCATTTGTTCCCGTAACCCCGATAAGTCTGAACTTTCTGTACGGATGTCCATAAAACTCGGCCGCAGCATATGCCAAAGCAAGCCTTGTGTTTTTTACTATAACAGTGGTTGCTGCTGTATCCTCTATCTTTTTTTCTGCAATTACAGCAACAGCACCACGTTCCAATGCATCATTGACAAAGGTATGCCCATCCGTCTTGAAACCCGTTATGCAAACAAACACATCACCGGGTTTTACCTCGGTGGAATTAAATGCAATTCCAGAAATTTTAACATCTATATTACCTTGTGATTCAAGAATATCAACATTCGTCAACAATTCAGACAAAGTCATATTTTCTTCCTCCGTTCTGAGTTTTTCAAAGAATCAGTCTCTTATTTCAACATATCTAAAATCCAGAGTAACAATAGTCCCTGGTTCAACCACAGTCCCTGCAGCAGGTGACTGTTCGGAGCATATTGCAATTCCCTGAACATTAGAAAGTCCCTTTATTCTCACATTAAGTCCTGCATTTGTGATGCCCTTGTTCGCCTCAGATGCTGAGCATCCCACTACATCCGGGATTGTAACACTCTTCTTGCTTTCTTCACCCTCGGTGTATGCCACCACCTTGGATTCCCTTGCAAGTTTTGAATATGGCTTTGGCACCTGATCAAGCACTGTATCACCCGTTCCGCGAAAGCTGATGTTGACACCTACTTCCTTAAGTATTAACTCCGCTTCCTTTCTGGTTTTGCCTGTTATATCCGGCACAGTTATGTCAATCCTGTCAAGCTCTTCCTGTGTATACTCAGGTTCAACACCCAGATACTGCAAGCTCTCTTCAAGTATATTTTTGACAACCGGAGCTGCAATCAAACCACCATAGTATGTTGCACCCACCGGTGGCTGGTCAAGAATAACCAGACATACAATCTCAGGATCATCAGCAGGAGCAAAACCCACAAAGGACGCAACATACTTGCCATTGCCTCTGGGCTGTTTTTCCGACGTTCCTGTTTTGCCCGCAATACGATAACCGGCAAGATATGCATTCTTGCCGCCGCCCTCAGAAACAACCGATTCCAGTATTTGCCGCATGGTGTTGCTGGTTTCCTCTGAGATAACCTGACGCACAACTGTTGGCTCATATTCTTCCACAACGTTCTGATTTTCATCCACCAACTGTTTTACAAGATGAGGTTTCATCAGTTTTCCACCATTCGCTACTGCAGAAACCATGGTGACCATCTGCAGAGGTGTCACATTGAAACTCTGTCCGAATGAAGATGTGGCAAGGTCGATTTCTTTAAAATATTCTGCCACATGGAAGATACCACTTGTTTCACCGGGGAGTTCAATCCCTGTTACATCACGGAATCCAAATCCTTTCACATATTCCATGAACTTTTCTTTGCCGACTCTTGCACCAACTTCTATAAACACGGGGTTGCAGGAATTCTGAACACCCTGAACAAAGGTCTGTGCACCATGACCGTTTCTGTTGGCACAACTTATTCTGCGGTCTGCAACCTTGATTGAACCGCCACAGAAGAAATGGTCATTCAGATTCACCACATTCTCTTCAAGCGCCATTGACGCAACTGCAATTTTGAAAGTTGACCCTGGTTCATATGAGTCAACCACAGCCTTATTTCTTCTCAAAAACTGCGTAACTTCTGTAAGTTTAGCATTATATTCGCTGTCTTCCAGAGTTTCCAGTTCTTTTTTGATGTCCGGATATTTCTCCTCAACCGCCTCGGTTATTTCAAAAGGTTGATTCAAATCATAGTCGGGCTTTGTTGCCATAGCCAGAATTTCACCGGTCTTAACATTCATAACAATTGCGGCAGCACCCTCTTCAAGCTGATTCTCAATGCGTGCATTCTCCAGATGTTTCTCGGTGAAATGCTGAATTGTCTCATCGATTGTGAGAACAACACTTCTTCCGTTTTGCGCCTCATAATAACTCTCGTAGTTGTCAGGAAGTTCCAGTCCTGCAGTTTTGTTGGCAGAGACAATTCTGCCGGGCACACCCTCAAGATGCTCATTGTAGACCATCTCTATGCCCTCTAAACCTTTGTTGTCGCTCCCTACAAAACCGATTACCTGAGATGCGAAGTTTCCATAGGGATAATAACGCTTGGTATCCTCTGAAAACTTTATCCCATCAAGCTTATACTTGTTTACATACTCACGCAATGCATCCGCCTGGTCTTTTTCAACTTTTCTTTTTATATACTCAAAATTGGAATTTTTATTTATTTTTGCAAGAACAGTCTCCGCCTCAAGTCCCAAAATTTCAGCCATGTTTCTGGCTATTTCCTCAGGACTTTGCTTTGAATTCTGGCGTACATTTTTTGGCGTAATACTTATAGTCTCCACACTGAGATTGTTGGCTATAATCTTCATATTACGGTCGTAAATAAGACCCCTTTTAGGAGTTATAGTATTATCACTTGTTTGCTGTTCCCTTGCTGCAGAAGAAAGCTCTTCCCCTCTGACAATCTGCAGCCATGCAACTCTTACCATTAAAGCGCAGAAAAGGAAGACCGTTATCGCAAGCAGCCCTCCTATTTTCTTTCTTTGCACAAACGTACTTTGTTCGTTTTGCACCGCAATTACCTCCAAACAGTTAAACCGTTTCAGAATTTGCCCATATGTAATTATATTTGCCCAGACAATTTAAATATACCAAAAGAAGTGCATCTTTTATTTGAATATGTTCATTGCACCTGTAATTGTGCCGGCAACACCGCTCATTGCCACCCTTTCTTTTGTTTTCACATTGTCCGCATAAGTCTCTGCATAGTCACCCTGCTGCATATCGATATAAAACATCTGATACCTTTCGGGTCTCACCATGCCAAACTTATCATTTGCAATGATTTGAAGCTGTTCAAGGTCAACGGCCTTGTCTATCTTAACCTGCAAATCCTGATTGGTTGCAATTATATCATTATACTCTTTTTCCAGCTTTGAAACTTCGCTATAAGCCTCATTTATCCTTACATATCCGTTTACAATAACAAAAGCTACCGCAAAACAAAGAGCTATTCTCAAAAAGTTTACCATGTTTTTAGCTGCACGATTTTTTGCTGCATCCTTTGCTCCTGTTTTATTGTGTTTAACGTGAAGTCCTTCATTTTGTGTCCTTTTGACTGTGTCAAAACTGCTATCTAATTTATACGCATTGCTGGTATTGTAACCGTACAAATTCGACATTAAAACTCCACTCCGTTTCTTTTTATATTTTTTTCACAGCCCTGAGCTTTGCACTGTGTGCTCGCATATTATTCTCAAGTTCTGCATCACCCGATACTATGGGTTTTTTGTTTACTAATTTCACTTTTGGTTTCTTTCCACATACACAAATGGGAAAATCCTTAGGGCACTCGCATCCCGAGGCAAGTCTTGCAAAGGTTTGCTTTACAATTCTGTCCTCAAGGGAATGAAATGTTATAATCGATAAAACACCGCCGGGATTCAACACATCCACAAAATCTTCAACCGCTTTTTCCAGTATTCCAAGTTCATTGTTTACCTCAATGCGTATTGCCTGAAAAGTACGCTTTGCCGGATGTTTGTCCGCAAATCTCATTTTAGGAGGATATGCCTCCTTTATGATTTCACAAAGCTGAAGCGTGGTTTCAATCTCACCGTTTTCCCTATTCTTTACAATTCCTCTTGCTATCTGTCTTGCAAATCTTTCTTCGCCATATTCGAATATAATCCTTGCAAGCTCGCTTTCACTGTACTCATTCACAACTTCAAATGCGCTCAAAGCGTCCTGTTGATTCATTCTCATGTCCAGTCTTGCATCCATATTATAGCTGAATCCACGTTCTGCAACATCAAGTTGTGGCGAAGAAACCCCCAAATCCAAAATTGCACCATCGATTCCTGATATACCAAGTTGCATGAGTATCTTCTTTATCTCACAAAAGTTGTTATGGACAATTTTTACAATATTGCCGTATTTACCAAGTCTTTCTGATGCCGCTTTGATTGCAACCATGTCGCGATCAATCCCGATAAAAGTGGCGCCGTCTTCAAGCTTTGAACAAACCAATCCAGCATGTCCTCCACCTCCCAGAGTTCCATCTACGTAAACCCCACGAGGCTTTACCTCAAGAAAATTTACGCTTTCTTCCAATAACACGGATATGTGTTTAAAATCTTCACTCATATTCCAAGTCTTTCCATCGCCTTTGCAATCTCTTCAGACTCAAAGGACGAATCAGTCATGTATTCATTCCATTTCTCTTTGTCCCAAATTTCTGCACGATTGGATACACCTAAAATAACAAGTTCTTTCTTCAACCCTGCATATTCCCTGAAGTTTGGTGGAATAACCACCCTGCCTTGAGAATCTATTTCGCATTCAGAGGCACCTGAGAAGAAAAATCTGCGAACCTTTTGTGCATCAGAGCCGCGAAGTGCCAGAAGTTCTTGTTGAAAGCCTTCCCACTCACTCACAGAATATGCATACAGGCAGTTGTCAAGACCTTTGGACAGCACAAAAGTTCCACCCAAATCATCTCTGAATTTTGATGGAATGCTAACTCGTCCTTTGGTATCCAGATTGTGATAATACTCACCTATAAGCATCTGATACGTTCTCCTTAGCTAAAATCTACTTTTTTCTCTCCACTTTATGGAATTTCGTTCCACTTCGTACCACTTTCCTCTATAATACTATACTTTTTCCCATTTTGCAATAGTTTTTCAAAAAAAATTTAAAAAATTTGTAATTTTTTTGTAACATTAGCCCAATTCTTTAGGAAAAGGCAAAAAAGACCATCGAAACAGTGTTTCGATGGTCTTTCAATAACCTTTTATTCAGAAACTCTAACAATTTTCACATTAGCTTCATCAAGTTTTTCTTTCAATTCTTTTTCAGGAATGGTATTGGTTATGATATAGTCAATTTTTTCTACAGGGAAAAGCTTTACAAAACCTACACCGCCGATTTTACTCTTATCACAAAGATAATACTTTTCTTTGGAATTTTCCAACATCTTTTGTTTGATGCCACATTCTGATTCGTTGCTTTCAAGAACTCCCGCAGCAGTCAATCCCTTGCTTGAGAAAAACATCTTTGTTGCAAAATAATCTTCCTCAATAGTTTTCTCTGCTATGCGTCCTACAACCGACTGGTTTTTGCTGAGCACTCCGCCAATCAGAATAACTTTGATAGATTCACAGCCTGAAAGTTCGCTGACCACCCTCAAAGAGTTGGTTATAACAGTTATGTTGCGATAATTTTTGAGCTCTTTGGCCATAAAGAATGTAGTGGTTGAAGCATCAAGGAAAATTGTATCTCCTGCCACAACATATCTGGCAGCTTCTTTTGCCAATTTCATCTTTGACTCTACATTTATGGTCTTTCTTTTCTCAAGAGATATTTCATAGGTGCTTCCTTCTATAGGGACTGCACCCCCATGAGTTCTCCTCAAAGATTCTTGTTTTTCAAGTTTTTCCAGGTCACGTCTGATGGTTTCTTCGGTGACTCCCAGTTCCATACTTAAACGGCTTACCGAAACCACTCCATCGGTGTTTAAAAACTCCAATATCTTCTTTTGGCGTTCAAGTGCAAGCATTTTGCTACCTCACTATTCATTCAGATTTTTATTTTGTCTGAATCTCTATCTGCATTTTTTCTGGATTATTTTAACCACAGAACCATTTTTAAGTCCTGCTGAATTGGCATCATCTGTATCAATATGCATCTCTACGTTGAAATCATCACGCACTCTAACTTGCACATCATAGAATCTGGTAGGTTTGATTCCCTCAACTTCAACATCCACATAATCATTGTCTTTTATCCCATTCGCCTCTGCATATTCAGGGGTCAGATGTATGTGTCTGTTGGCGATTATAACACCTTCTTTAAGATACACGCTACCTTTAGGGCCTACGAGCACAAGCTTTTCAGAGCCCTCAACATTGCCTGATGGGCGCACAGGGGGACTTACCTTAAGAACAAATGTATCGGTTCTTGAAATCTCTACCTGTGTATTCTTTCTTACAGGTCCAAGAACTCTTACGTTCTCAATGGACTTAAGAGATGGTCCAACCAAGGTAACAACCTCGTCTGACGCAAACTCGCGTCCCATAAGGTATTTCTTTACCGTCAGCTTGTAGCCTTTACCAAAAAGAGTCTCCAAATCTTCCTGAGACAAATGTACGTGTCTTTGAGAAACACCTACCTTTATCTGTCCATCATTATTAATATTTTCAATAACAGATTTCACAGCTTTCGCTATTGTGTCTACATCATACATAAGCATTCACCTTGGGCAAAGAAACCTGCGTTTCATACACCCCGATTTATATTTCCGTCTTTCCGGATTGTCAGTTTAGTCCTCCATGTCAAAGAACTTTGTAAGCTCCGCATGGGGTCTTGCAATAACAGCAGAACCAAAGATTTTACCCACTGCACCGGCACTCTGAACACCCGTTTCAACAGCCGCTTTAACCGCTGAAACCTCGCCTGCAACAATGAAAGTAACAAGACGTCCGCCCAGTCTCTTTTCTGTATGGACAATTCTTACATCAGCAGCCTTTGTCATTGCATCAAGGCCCTCAATTGCAGCAACCAAGCCTTCAACCTCAATCATTCCAATTGCCTCAGCTGATGTTTTAGGTGATTCATTCTCATCCTCATTGATGAAACTCTTGGGAAGCTTTTTGTTATACTTATCCTTGTTCATATCCAAAAGATAAGCCATTTTTTCTGTACCCTCACCAGGATTTGGGATGGTATGAGAAATTATGTATTTCCCTACTGATTCTGCATACTCCTTGCCTGCCTCAATTGCAGCTTTAACTGCAGCCACATTGCCTGACACCTTAACCTGCATAACAAGAGGTGCCGGAACATCCAGACTGCCCGGACGAGTACGGTCAAATGCAATTATTTTTACATCAGCAGCTTTTGCACAAAGGTCAGCAGCTACCACTGCTGTTGTAAAGCTGTAAACTTCTAACATTCCTAATGCTTTCATAGGTTTTATCCCTTTCTTTTTATGACTGATACTATCTCTTTATACGATTAAACGATATGAAAACCGTCAACCATCACACAACGTCTCTGACGTGTGAAAGATTTAGCAGAAGTTATACCCTCGCCTGTAGGACCTGCAATAGTAAAGGTTGTGTGACCTTCGCCGCCTGCACCGATACCTGCATACGAAGGTGCATTCTTTACAAAGATAGTTGTCTCAACCGCTCTCGCAAAAGCTGTCAATCTGTCAACATTCTTTGAATGGATATGTGCTGAATGTCTGTTGCCATGTTCTGCCTTGCATGCTTCGATTATTGCTTCTTCGATATCTTTAACTCTTACTATAGGAAGAATAGGCATCATCATTTCAACCTGAACAAATGGGTGTTTTGCATCTGTTTCACAGATTATAAGTCTTGGGTCTGCATCAATTCCAAGCTCTTTAAGGAACAATTTTGCATCCTTTCCAACCCATTTTTTATTTATACCAAACTTGCCGTCTTTTTCAATCAAAGCAACTTTTACAAGCTTGTCAATTTCTGCACCCTTGAGGAGATATGCTCCGCTTCTCTGCATGCTTGAGATAAGTTTGTCAGCAACAGAGTCAAAAACGAAACACTCTTTTTCTGCAATACAGGGGAGATTGTTGTCAAAGCTTGCCCCCTTGATAATATCTGATGCTGCTTTCTCTATATCCGCTGTGTCATCAACTATAACAGGAGGGTTGCCTGCACCTGCACCGATTGCTTTCTTTCCTGATGAAAGGAGCATCTTAACAACACCGGGACCACCTGTAGCAACCAACATTCTTACGATAGGTGATTTAACCATTTCGTTTGAAGAATCCATTGTTGGGTTCTCAACTGAAACAACCAGATTTTCAGGTCCGCCTGCTTCAAGAATACCTCTGTTTACAAGGTCAACTGCATAGTTTGCAATTTTCTTTGCATTTGGATGGGGATTGAATACAACCGCATTACCTCCGGCAATCATTCCGATTGAGTTGCATATAACTGTTTCACTAGGGTTTGTTGAAGGAGTTATACTTCCTATAACACCATAGGGTGCCATTTCGATAAGTGTAAGACCTGCATCGCCTGTCTTTACGATAGGGCTAAGGTCCTCTGTTCCCGGAGTTTTGTTCGCAACGAGCTGATGCTTGATTATTTTGTCAGCAACTCTACCCATACCTGTTTCTTCAACGCCAAGCTTTGCCATTTCTTCTGCTTCTTCCAGGGTAAGACGACGGATTGCCGCAATCATTCTTTCCCTCTGTTCAACAGTATAGCTCTTATACTGGATATATGCTTTAGAAACAGCCTCTAAAGCTTCTGTCATTGTAGGAAACACGCCCTTGAGTTTTTTGTTAGGAACAACCTTTCCATCAATATTGTTTATAACACTTTCAACTATACGGCTGATATCTTTTTCATCAAACATTATCTTTCACCTCAAACTATATAATTGTATTCCACATTTTTTCATCAGGACTTGCAATAACCGAACTGTCAAGGAACATGGTTCCGTCGCTGACTTCACGTTTTGCTTTTTCTATTGCACTTTCAACTGCCGCAACCTCACCCGTAAGGAGCATGTATGACTTTCCACACATTCCTCTTGCTACACGGAGCTCAATCAGGTCAACAATTGCTGTCTTTGCCGCAATATCAGCAGCCAGTATAATGGACGCTGCTGAATATGTTTCAAGGATGCCCAATGCACGTTTATCCTTGACATCTGTTGCTCCGTAAAGTGCAGGGAAAATTGTATCGTGGGGATTACCCAGAACAAAACTGTCAATCAACTTTTCTGGGAACATAGCCTTTACCGCATCTATTGATGCCTTGACTGCACTAAGCTCGCCCTCAATCAGTATAATGTACTTGCCCGGACAAACAACTTCTGCCTCGATAACGTTGACTTCTGCAGTCTTTATCATAATGTCGGCGGCTCTCATACCGGTGGAAACCGTTGTGAATTCAGCCATTGCCAATGCTTTTGCCATTTATGTTTCCTCCCTTTCTACCGCTTGACCTCAAGCAGAATGTATTTGTCATTTACCTCTTTGATTTTTCCATCATATGGACTGTGTATTTCAGCACCCAGACCTTCACAACTTGCCAGCTTTGCAAATTTTTTGACCTCATCGCCTACATTAACCACAGGCTTTGCTGGCTGACCAATATGCTGTCTGAGCATTATTTTCATTTTCTTGCATTTAACCCCAAAGTCTTCTTTCAGTTCTTCTATGGGTGCTTCAACATCATATTTTGAAATGCCAAGACGCGAAATCAATCTTTCCATAGGTACATGTCTGTATTCCCGATGTTCGTCCACGCCTGAAAACTTTGGATTTTCTAAAGGCTTGATACCTTTGGCACGAATCTGATTCCTGAATGTGCCAATAAGCATAGAGGGTGAAAGGCCCTGATGACATGCATACATGCTGCATATTCCACATTGTGAACAGTACATGGAATTCATCATCGCCGGAATATCCCCCGTCATTCCCTTTGACGCCGCCCTCATAAACGCATGAGGTTCGATTGGATATCCGAGCAAGTTTCTTGAACACATGTCCGTACACATTCTGCACTGACAACACGCACTCATTGCTCTGTATATATTAACCTTTGTGTTTGTTTTCTTTTTCATTATTACAGGATGATTTTTCGGCAAAACCAAAACAGCATTTGTGGTTTTGGTCACCACATCGTTCTTCTTTGCCGGATTTCCTGTCATTGCTCCGCCGCTTAAGTATTCACAGTCTTTGACTGTTTCACCCCCTGCAAGTTCCACAACCTTGCTCAGCGGCACGCCAATGGGAACTCGATATGTGCTGGGGTTCTTCACTTCGCCTGCTATTGTCACATATTTATAACAAACAGGTACGTTCTCTTTCAAGGCAAAGTATGTATTCAGCATAGTCTCTACATTGAAGACTATAACACCCTCTGAAATGGGAAGCTGTCCCGGTTTTACAACTTTGCCGGTACTTTCATAAATCAAAACAATTTCGTCACCAGCCGGATAAACTTCAGGCAGGAGCGAAACTTTCATATTTTTGAAGGAATCAATATGCGAATTCACTTCTTCGATTGCACCCTTGTATGATGCTTTTACAGCAATAATCACTTCTTTTGCTTTTACTGCCTCTCTTACTGCATCAAGTGCTGTCATAATTTCTTCGGCATATACCGAAAGTAATTGTCTGTGGAGTCTGAACAAAGGCTCACACTCTGCACAGTTAAGAATAATGGTATCCGCTTTTTCGGAAAGCTTTGCATAAGAGGGAAATCCAGCGCCGCCGGCACCTACTATTCCGCATTCTTTCATAAGTTTGCTAAGTTCTGTCATCTGCATAAATAGCCATCCCCTTTCCGAAAATATACCCTAATCAGTCTGTTATTTTATATAATGTTCTCCGTCATCAACAATGCCGACAATGGCTGCATCAATGGGAGCAGATTCCTTGCCGCATCCTATACGCGCTGCACTGCCCAGTGCAACCAGAACATATTCGCCTATACCTGCACCAATATTGTCAACTGCAATGATTTTTGTATTGCTTTCTGATATTTTTTCTATAGGCTCAACAATCATAAACTTGTTGCCAACAAGATTCTCGTTTTTGCGTGTTGAAACAACGCTTCCGATTACTTTTCCGATAATCATAGAACTTTTCTTCCTTTCCAAGGTCAGCCGACCACGGGAGGGGCAAAGCCCCGTCCCGTCATCCGCCATATGCCCATCCCAATCAGGGATATATTATTTAATAGCGGGCAAAATTTTCTCAACATCGTTGTGAGGTCTTGGAATAACGTGTGTAGCAATGATTTCGCCAAGTTTCTGTGCACACTGTCCACCTGCTTCTACAGCAGCCTTAACAGCACCTACATCACCACGAACCATAACGCTTACCAAACCTGAACCGATTTTTTCTGTGCCAACCAAGGTTACGTTTGCAGCCTTGAGCATAGCATCAGCTGCTTCAATAGCAGCAACCAAGCCTCTAGTTTCCACCATTCCCAATGCTTCCTGTGCCATTCTCTTTTCCTCCTTTATAACTTTCTTTTCAACTGCCTTAGTCTCTTTGACTGCGGCATCATTCTTTTTCAACTCTTCGGGATTACCGATAACAGTTTTTTTTGTTGTATTTGCCATAATAAATCACTCTTTCTTAGAACTTAGGCAAAATCTTTTCAACATCTCCATGAGGTCTGGGGATTACGTGTGTAGCAACAAGTTCACCCAGTCTCTGAGCGCACTGACCGCCAGCTTCAACTGCAGCCTTAACTGCACCTACATCACCGCGAACCATAACGCTTACCAAACCTGAACCAATCTTTTCTGTTCCGATAAGAACAACTTCTGCAGCCTTTACCATTGCATCTGCTGCTTCAATAGCTGCAACCAATCCTCTGGTTTCTACCATTCCTAATGCTTCCTGTGCCATTTTAAATTTCCTCCTAAATATTTAAATTGTTAATTATTATTCATTTACTACTGCAATCTTAAGACCTTCCATCTTAACGTTTGTAACAAAAGCATCATTGATTTTTTCAAGTGGATACTTGTGTGTTATCAATTTTTTAATAGGAAGTCCGATTGCAAGTGCTCTCTTCAAGAAATCAAATGTTGTTGCATAATCTCTGAGTGTGTAAACCCATGAACCAACCAAAGTGATTTCCTTTGAGCAGAGGTCGAAGTGGGGGTTGATCTGAGCATCTCCACCGTTGATGAAGAAGCCAAGTTCACAAAGTCCGCCGCCGCTTCTGATAAATTTGTAGATATTGCTGTGTGCAACAGGTGAACCTGTACACTGGAATGCAAAGTCTGCAAGATGTCCGCCAAAGCTATCCTTAACTGCATTTGCCAAAGCTTCAATGCCGTTATGATCTTTGAAGTTTACTGCCTTGTCAGCGCCCATACGCTTTGCAAAATCAAGTCTCTTCTGTTCGCCATCAACAGCTGTGATGTTTTCAATACCCATTGTTCTGAGTACAGCAATACATATAAGACCAATAGGTCCGCAACCCTGAACAACCACACGGCTGTTAAATCTCAAGATTCCTGTTGACTTTGCACGTTCTACCGCATGGATAAGAACCGCACAAGGTTCAATAAGAATTCTTGAATCAAGGTCAAGGTCGGATACGTTAAATACTGTTGCACCCTTCTTGATAACTATGTAATCAGCGAACCATCCGTTGAAGTGCATATCGTCATCAGGAAGAAGTCCGTAAACATCTGCACCTCCTACGTTTTGTTTGTTAAGGTCAAACATTGTAATTTCAGGGTCATCCTTAAGGATTACGCTTGTTACAATCTTGTCACCTACATTAAGAGATTTGCCTGCACTGTCTTTTTTAACGTTTTTACCCAGTTTTACAATTTCACCTGTACCCTCATGACCGAGAACAACAGGAATAAGTCCAAATGGGTCACGTTTATACTCATGTGCATCTGTTCCACAAACTCCGCAGCCCTCAACCTTAACCAGCATATCGTCATCGCCTATTTCAGGAAGTGGATATTCCTGAAGCTCAAACTTTTCAATGCCAGTAAGCATTGCAACTCGTGCAGTCTTAGGAATAGGTCCTGCTGTCTTGCTGCTTGTAGTTGTGCCTGTTCCCTGCATTCCTGCAAGAACCTGCTTTACAATTTGTTCTATTTCATTGTTATTCATTTTGAATAGCTCTCCTTTCTTAAAAGTCTTTCATAACCTGGTCAATAAGTGAAGCGCCATATGCCGAAAGTGTTGTATCCTGATCTTCCGAACCACCGCTTACACCTAATCCACCAATAACTTTCCCGCCGTATATCAGAGGGTCGCCGCCTCCGAAAATTACAATCTGCCCATCGTTTGTATGCTGTATGCCGTAAAGAGAACCACCTGGATTTGCTAAACCTTTGAGTTTTTTTGTAGACATTTTAAGTGCTACAACAGTAAACGCCTTTTTAAGTGCTACATCAAAACTTGCTATGTATGAGTTATCCATGCATTCAATTGCTATAGGTCTACCTGATGCATCCGATATGGCAACAACCGCATTTACTCCCATAAGCTTTGCCTTTTCTTCCACAAGTGTAATAAGTTTTTTAGCCTGTTTCAGGCCGAAACTTCCACTTGCATTACTTCCAGCCAACTCTCGTGCTACGGCCTCCGCAATACGTGCGAGCTTTTCGTCATTCATAATGACACCTCCGCTCTCACTTATTTATTAAGTTGTGCCATAACCTTCTTTGTGATTTCTGCAATCAGGGCACTGTCATCTCCACCGCAGCTTCCTGCTGCAGCATTGCCGTCACAGGTAATGTTACCTTTGCAGTTGTGGCAACTCATCTTGCCATCCTTGTTGTTGGGACAAAGATTTGCGGGATGCTTTCCGGGAAG